>CAZXQO010000019.1:0-79636 GCA_964643075.1 uncultured Peptococcaceae bacterium | reverse complement strand
GCAAGTCGCGAATTTCGCGAATATCTGCTGGAGGAATGAAGCTACCCGGAACCAGTTCATGCTTGTGGAGGTCTGTAATCCAGATGCCAGTGGACTCCATGCAGACATACACACATTGATTATTTGAGAGCCACAGCGCTAAGGCTCTCAGATCTTGGGTAAAGGTAGAAAAGCGTTTGGTTTGGTTTGGTTTGGTTTGGTTTGGTTTGGTTTGGTTTGGTTTGGTTTGGTAGGTTGTGATGTTTTCGCGATCGCTGGTCGCGATGGTAGCAACGACGAATGTTTTGTGAACGTCGATGCCGCAACAGATAGGGTACACAATTTTGAGCATAAACACTCCCTCTATCAGGTGGTATGGTGGTCGCACAAGCATTGACTGCTCGCCCTCTACAAACAAAGGAGTTGTTTATACAAAGACAAATCTACGTGGTCTATGCCACACTTATTTGTGCTTGACTGGACAGAGCGACACATATAACAATGCGGTCTCCCCAAACAAGGGTAGGGTGACGCACTCACCTCCCCGTGCTCTGTAGTATACCTGAACGACCAATTATAGAATAGCGCACAGGCAACCATTTTCATAATGTTTTGTGCCTGAGCGCAGCGAAAGGCATGGTTATAACAATGAATGACAAGTCCATGATCATTATCGGAGCGGGAGTGGCAGGGCTGGCAACAGGCTGCTACGCCAGCATGAACGGCTATAAAACCCGTATTTTCGAACTGCATACTGCTCCCGGCGGCCTTTGTACAGCATGGCAGCGCAAGGGTTATACTATTGACGGTTGTATACACTGGCTAACAGGATGCCAACCAAACTCTCCTTTTTATACCAACTGTCAGGAGCTGGGCATTCTAAAAAACAACCGCTTTCGAATTCTAAAAGAGCTTTCTTCCTTCCTGGACGAAAAAACCGGCCAGAGTTTAGTTGTTACTTCAGACCTGGAACGTTTGGCCGGCGACATGAAAAGGATGGCTCCAGAAGACGAAAAAATTATTGATGAGTTTATCACCGGCTGCCGCGCTACGAAGGGTTTTACTGGTGTCCCCAGGCCGGAGCTGGCAAAGTTTCTAAAAGGGTACAACATGTCCGCAGTTGAATTCGCACGGGACTTCAAAAACCCGTTTTTACAATGGATTATATCCAACATGACTTTACCGGAAATGCCAATGTATATAGTGTTTATTGTTCTTGGCTGGTTGTCTGATGGGCAATTGGGTTTGCCGGAAGGCGGTTCATTAAACCTTTCCCTTGCTATTGCCCGGCGGTATCAGGATTTAGGCGGGAAAATAACCTATGGGGCGCTGGTAGAAGAAATACTTGTAGAAAACAACAGTGCGGTGGGCATCCGGCTGGCCGACGGCACCAGGCACCGGGCCGATGTGATAGTCTCGGCCGCCGACGGTTACAGTACTATTTTTCAAATGCTGGGTGGAAAATATGTTGACCGGAGTATCCGTGAGCGGTATGACCAGTGTCCGATGTTTTGGCCGATTCATCTTGTTAGTTTCGGGGTTGCCCGCCAATTCCCCAACGAACCGTCGGAGACAATAGTTTTACTAAAAGAATCTTTAAATACCGGCAGCAAAGAAGTTTTTCAGATGTATTTGCGAATTTTCAACTACGACCCATCATTAGTACCTGAAGGCAAGACGGTAGTTCAGGCTTTACTGGAAACAGATTTCGACCACTGGTATCATTTGAAGGACGACAGAGCCCTTTATGAAAATGAAAAGGCAGAGGTGGCCAACGCTGTGCTCCACCGGCTGGAGACGCTCTACCCCGGTATTTCCTCCTTGGTTGAAATGACTGATGTGGCAACACCGTATACTTTATGGCGGTATACCCGTAATCACCGGGGCTCCTTTGAGGGCTGGCTGCCGACACCCGGAAGAACCGTGATTCCTAAAACTCTACCGGGATTAGACAATTTCTATATGGCCGGTCAATGGGTTCAACCTGGAGGAGTTCCATTGGCAATATCTTCTGGCCGCGACTTGGTGAAAACTCTCTGCGAACAGGAAGGAAAGGAATTCAACAATTCAACAACCGGCACCTAAAATTAATCTTAGATTTTTACAGTTTTTTGCGAGAGAGAGGCGGGTTACTCATTCTGCAAAGTGGATAGCCATTCCAATGCCGAGTCTATGTCTCCAAAGAAACGTTCTTTTTCATTGATGCTGACTTGTATCCGATATTCAATTCTGGGATAATCATCATTGACAATTGCACAGGCGACACATTTTGCGTATTCTTCCGGCTTCCATGTGCCACTAAACAACTCTCTCATTGCTCGATCTGCTGCTAGACATTCATGACGGTATCCCCTGGTATCAAGCAAGATTTTAAATTCTTGTCCTCTAAAATTCTTCTCAAAGCATTCTCTGAAAGCTTGATGACAATCAATCACTGTTTTCTCATTGATAATTTTAAGAAACACGATTTCAAATATTCGATTTTTTTCCTGGTATCCTACTCGATAGTTTTTTTCCATATTACATTCCTTTCAAGATTGCTCAATTACAAGACCATACCACATCCGTCTCCCCAAACGGTTCCTTCCGTTTTGGCATCAAAGACTCGACAATGTTAATCGGGTGATTGGATATTATTTTTCACAATGACATACCCCCAATTAATAACGCGGCTTAAGCTTTTGTTCCCGATAAAAAGTTTCTACGCCAACCTTTTTCATCTGGTCGTTACAAGCACGCCACCGGACAGCAAGGTTCTCCGGGTACTGGTTTCTATTGCAAGGGTATTCGCCGCACTGAAAGCAAAAATCCACGCCCTTTTCTCGAAAACAGGTTCTGGCGGCGCAAAAAGGTGGCTCGAATCCTCCTGCGCGGCATCCCTTACAGGAAGCCTGCTGAAAAAATTCAAGTACTTGCACAAACTGCTGGTAGCTGTTCATGACCGGGAGCCAGTCTTTAACCATAGCAGCTATTTTATCATAACCCTGTAGTGTGCTGCCAAGACTGCCGCTGAGTTGTTTTACTTCCCCGTTAACGTAATTCACGCATCGGGAACAATCCAGCCCGCACGGGGCCAGATTTTTCTGGATCTCCTGATAATCCACAATCAACTGCTCCTCTCTAATTCTCAAAATGTCAATGTCCGGTTCAGCAGAATAATCCACTCTGGCTTTAGGACCATACAAAATCACTTCCACTAATTGCTCATTACACGTCTTTTTGTAAATGTTTTATTTATCAGTTGCTTTTTTTGCATCTGTCAGTGTTGCCATTTGACATTCCCCTGTTCCATTAAATGGAACCATAATTTTAGTATATAGTAAGACGATCCGGGAATCAATTGATTATCGCCGCATTGTGGTCACGGTCAAGCACAGGCCGCAATGTGGGCAGATATGCGTCCTTATAGAAAGGTTTTTCTTTACCACGGCGCCACACCGGCTGCATTCTTGCGTTGTCCCGTGAGGCGGTACTTTATCAACTATCCTACCGGCACTCTCAGCCTTGTAGGTAAGCAATGAACTCGCCCCATCGGATATGCTCTTTGCCAAGTACTAGCCTGGCCCTTTATATCTTGGATAACCGGGCTTTTCTCCAACCTACTGTCGAGTGGCATGCTAATAATATCTACTCAAAACTGAATGTTAAAACCCGTACTCAAGCAACAGCCAAGGTGCGGGAACTCGGACTGCTTGACTGAATGGGACTGTCCTCAATAAAGCAGTCCTTCTTTTTTACCACAAAACCTAACTTTGGTTAGGTTACAAATGACCACCTGTCAGATATAACTAAAGAAACCGCCATGAGGGATCCCATAGTGGCTCAACTATACAATACAATAACTGCCCAGTAAGTCTGTACATCCGGGAAGCTCTGTCGGATATCCATGAGTCGTAAGGGAGGTCGAATAAATAATATGCAAAAAAATCCATACCTGCCGCTCCCAATGAAGCTGGTTAAAAACTATACTGAAACCGAAGATAAGCTCATTCACACATACCTTCCAATTTATGAGCGGGAAAGATGAAAAAAGCTTTTTGCAAAGGTTTGCTTTGATTCACTGAAAGGAGGGCTTTGACCCGTCTACTCTCGCCGCAGACCTTACACGTATAGGCTTAAGTCTCCGTGAGAACTTGAGCCCATCCGACATCCAGGAGCGCTATTTCCAGGGGCTCACAGATAGCTATTACGCATATGAACATACGCACTATGCGTGTGCAGTAGTCTAATAATTCAATGTGCAAGCCTGTGTTTAATGAATGTTTAATTTACGCTGTAGTACTAAAGAAACCACTATGAGGGTTCCTTTGTGAAACCCTTAAAAATCCGGTGAGGAATATAAGGGGGAAAAATAATGAATAACAAATCCATGATCATTATCGGTGCGGGAGTGGCAGGACTGACAGCAGGCTGCTACGCCAGCATGAACGGCTATAAAACCCTTATTTTTGAGCATCATACTGTTCCCGGTAGATGTTGCTGAGTTGCTTAGAGAAGTGCGTCACCTGTCACCGGTATTTGTAGATGACCTGCTCAAAGCATTTGACAGCTGCAAGCCTGATAATTTGTGCGGGGACATCCCGAAAACTGAACTTATTGAGCCGTTAAGCAAGCGTGAACTGGAAGTGCTCAGTCTTATAGCAAGCGGCCTATCCAATGCTGACATTGCCCAGAAGCTGTACGTCACTGTGGGCACTGTTAAGTGGCATGCTAATAATATCTACTCAAAACTAAAAGTCAAAACCCGTATCCAAGCAACAGATAAGGCCAGGAAACTTGGACTGCTTAAGTGAACTGTACTATTCACAAGGTGAGGAATATGCTTGGTAAGAACGCATCGCCCACGCCAAGCAGCTCGTCTGATCATGGCACGTTGTAGTACTTGCAGGGTCAGATGAATATTTTGCTGCATACTGATCACGGTCATTTCCGGCCGGTCATGGTAAATATGGTAAAAGAACGAATTCCTCCATCATGAATCGGTTTTATAATTTTTGCCGCCGTCCGATCCCGGATATCATCAAATCCCGCCCCTATAAAAGACTTGCGAAGTACTATCCGATCAAATCCAAAGTGGAATACGCCGTCATTATTGCCGTGGAACTGGCCGTCATCGAGATCCAAATCGGCAATGCAGAGATATCCGGAGGGATCTAATACCTTATAAAATTGATCGAGGAGAGGTCTAATTTCCCTAATATGATGGAGAGTCATGCAGCTAACAATCAGATGATAACTACCTTCCAGAACATCTCCCTTCTCAAGATCCAGGTATTGTGTTCTTACATTGGTCAAATTCCGGTTTTTGATTTTCGCCTTAAGAACGTCGAGCATTCCTTGTGAATTATCAACACCTGTTATGGAATGGACTAACGGGTGTAATAGGAGGGTTAAAAGTCCTGTGCCGCAACCGAAGTCCAACGCATCCATATTGGAAGTCAACATAACCTCGTCTGATATTGCATCGGCGATATCGTTTACCAACTTGACCCGTTTTGGCTCCTCGTCCCATGAAGTTGCCTCTTTATCAAAATCCCGCTTTTCAATATTCATCTTAATCACTTCCTAGCGATATACATATGATCTAATAATAAATTATACCATATTCTTCCCGTAATCCGCAATACTAAACCGTTAAACTAATATACAGATTATTACATAAGTTTGCTGGCTTAACACACATTTTCCCAATATGGTACGCTGACTCAATATATGATTCATTATTTACACTTTCTTGCCTAAAACACAATAAATATATTTACGTGCAAATAATCAATTTACCCTTGCTTACAATCTTCCATAATAGTATTTGAGTGGCTGTTCTTCTGCACCTATCATACAATAGTTACAGTTAATGCATTTAGACTGGTTGCTCTTGTGTTCCTTAAACTTCTTAACAATATCCGGTTCAATAATAAAAGGTCTTGACATTGAGACAAAATCACACCTATCTTGTTCAATAATACTTTTAATATCTTCAATACTTCTAATCCCACCTACAACCACTACAGGAATTTTCACATGCCTTCTTATTTCTTCTGCACTGCCCAAATTGTATAAAAAATATGGTTTAGGACTGGACATCGTTAGTTTCAAAACCGGCTTTAATAATGGGTGAAGAGGCTTAGGGAGCTTTTTCATTTTAAAGTTACACTTAAAAACCATGTTATAAGGGATATCACCTCTGGCCGTTATAAAACCTTCTTCAGCAATACCACACGATACTTCAATTGCATCGCAACCTGATTGTTCAAGAAATCTGGAAATCTTTATTGCTTCTTCAATTTTCATTCCGTCATTTGATCTCTCATAGGCGTTTACTTTTACGAGTATAGGGTAATTACCGATTTTCTTCCTGGCCAGTTCCATAATTTCGTTGATAATCCTAAATCTGTTTTCAGTATTTCCACCCCATTTGTCATTTCGTTTATTCATATGTGGTGAGAGGAAAGAGGAAAGTAGGTAACCATGGGCTAAATGCAGTTGTACTCCATCAAAACCCGCTTTTTGAGCTCTTTCAATACAAAGCACGAAGTTATTAATAATATCATATATTTCACTTTCTGATAGTTGCAGTGGCACATCTTCGTTATACAGCTTATCCCTTATTGGAGAAGGGGCAACAATTGGAAGTCCTGTGATTTTTGCTCTTGTCTGCCTTCCGCAATGAGCAATTTGCATAATGATTGGTGTATTATACCGATGTACCTCATTAACCGTTTTCTTATAAGAATCAATATGTCCATCACTGTCAATCATCAACATATTTCTAAGCGGAGCTTTCCCGTTTTGCTGAATACCTGTATAACCCGTAATAATTGCTCCAACTTCACCCTTCGCCAAGGCTTCATATTTCCGAATCAGCATTTCTGTTGGCTTTCCATTTTCATCAGCCATGCCTTCATGGGTAGCAGAGCGGATAATTCTATTTTTAAGCTTGATATTTCCTATCTTAGCCTCTTCAAATACATTCTTCATAAAAACCTCCTTTGAGAATTATGCGTTGTGTCATTCGAGCGCTGCCCGCGCAAAGTGCACGTGCTCGCACGCATAATAGCCGTCTGTGCGTCCCTGGAAATAACGTTCCTGGATGTCGGCTGGACTCAAGTTTTCATGGAGACATAAGCCTAAACCTGCCAGGTCTGAGGCAAGTATAGACGGGTCAAATCCCGTAATCAAAGGCTCGCCCCATTCCCGGCATTTCTCTACGGCCATTTGCATGCGTCCGGCCGCTTTCCCGGGAACAAATGTATCGGTATCCATGTAATCGAAAATGACCGTACTGCCCGCAGGGGCCATGTCGGCGAAGGCACGCAACGTGGCGAACACCGTTTCCCGGGGTAGGTAATAGGTGACGCCCAGCCAGCTAAAAAAGCTTAGTTTCTGCGGGTCATACGATGAGCGAGCGAGTGCTTCTGCCAGACGCTCCTGTGTAAAATCCACCGGAATGAAGTGTAACTGTACTGGAAGTTCCCAGCCCAATTCAGCCATGCGGGAGCGCTTAAAGGATTGTGTGGCGGGATGATCTACCTCGAATACCTGAAGTTGCTCCAACATCTCCAGGCGACGAAACGCAAAGGTATCCATCCCTGCCCCTAGTATTACATACTGTTGAACACCTTGTCTGACAGCCTCCTCAAGGATGTCTTCGGTATACCGCGAACGGCTAATGGTGTGAGATGTGCTTGGTATGGCCCGCATCGCCCACGCCAGGCGGGCCGCTTGGTCATGGCACGACGCAGCGCTTACGGGGTCAATGGATTCAATTAACTGCACAGGCGGTGTGAATTGCTGTTCAAAGAGTAAACGTTCTTCCTCCCTGAGCAAACGATGAGCCAGAAAGTCCTCAAAGATCTTAGGGGCACCGTGCATGGCATGGTAGCCACGAACGTAGGCCTGCAACAGTGCGGTATAGCTGACCTGGTTCTCTTTCATCGAAAATCCTCCTCTCGGGTTATATCTATAAGATAACCGAGTTGAGAAGTGAAATCTTGAGGTTTTTTGCAGTAATTCAATTCAAAGAACAGGTACGTATAAATAAGAATTCCCGGTTGGCCCGCAATCCTCAGTAAAATACCCAATACCGGTATTATTGTTAATTTCCAGTTTCGTTACACTGAGCCATTTATTAAGATCCTTATTCACCGTACGAAAAACTAATCCAATTTTCTCCGGGTACCTGAACATAGCGTACCTGGATGCGGGTATAGTCCTTTCTGCCAGCCCGGACCGGTCTCCCAAATGCTCCTCTATAGTTATGCCGTAGAAACAATAGACGCGGGACGGATCGCTGCGGTCACCGCGAACGACGTTGTACAATCGCCTGGCAGTGCCCAGGCCTATGTATTCCTCCGCAAAATCAAAGACCATACGAATCTTTTCTAGCAGTTCGCATGAGTTATACGAATCAAGAAGGACTTCCTTTCCCAACAGCTTTATTTCTTTAACCTCCCGGCAGGAGTAGTCAACAATAATATCTCTATTTTTATTTCTGAAGTCCCGCTCAACTATATCCATCTTATCCATTAATGAAACAGAAGTTTTTTCTTTCCTGTACTCGCTCGGTGTAACGTGAAACATTTGTATAAAGTCCCGTGCGAACTGTTCATGGGAATTGAAACCATACTGGAAGGCAATGTCTACCACTTTGCAGTCTGTTCTTCTCAATGCAATGGCAGCTACGGAAAGCTTTCGTCCCAGAATATATGATTTAACGGTCTGATTAGTCACTGCCCGGAAAATGCGATAAAAATACGAGGGAGAAACGTAATACCGGAACGCCAGTTCCCTCAGGGACAGCTTCCGGTGCAAATTAGACTCGATATATTGTATGGCATCATCTACAATCTCAATGTAACTCATAAACTACCTCGATGTGAAAGAAGTAAGGCTTTACCTTTTATCATAGATTTTGGGGGCATCATACACAGCCTATAGCCCTTGACATTGATAAAATTCTCTGCCCAGTCAATTTCCATAGACTTACTATATATTACCATGCATAGTTGGCAATTCCTACTATACTAAATGTTTATTAAGAATTAATGCATATTACAAAGACCAGGCAACAGCTAAGGCCAGGAAACTTGGATTGCTTAAATAAACCGGACTGTCCCCGAAAGGTAGTCTTCTTTTTTCCATTAGACCTAACTTTGGTTAGGTTACAACCTAACCAGTCATCAGATATAATCTAAAAAATTTCAAGGTCGTCATTTAGCACCTGGCCGGTTTCGTCCTCCCGGATCGCTATTTTTCAGACTTGACAAATATATAAAAGCTGTTCTCATCTATTTGGTGGTATATTACATTCACTGTTTATTCTAATTTCGTCCCGGTTTTATTGACTTACAGCTTTTTAGTAATGGCTCGTAGAAAAATCGCATATTCTGTCTGAATTTTGTGGAAATTACAGTCTTGACCCAGGATATATGTCATCGTAAAATAAATAATAATGATTGGAGTTTTTAGTATCTTTTGGGATAATATCTATTATATGGAGGTTATTATGAAAAACACTGTTTTACTGGAATCTTTAGTGGCAGCTTTACATGAATGGAAGTTTGGAGTACCGCGTGATGTTCTTGTCCTGCACTCTAATGAGATTGCAGAATTCCTGCGTGCTAATAAGATTAAGCCCTTTGCTGAGCAACAAATCTCACATAACGTGGAAATGAAATCCGAGCTAAGAAAACCTCAACCTGACCCCTGGATGATATATGGGGGTATTAAGGTTCCCCACTTACATTACAATGGACAAGTTTTTATGCTTAACGAAAAGCAGTGGAAGGAATTCTCCGGGAGTATGTTGACAAAAGTTAAAGATAAACTTGCTCATACGAATGAAGTATCTTTTGAGCAGCTAATGGAGCTAAGCTCAGTGGTAGGGAAACTTCCGTAAACAGATTATACCAGGGCGGTTAAGGCTTCCCTGGTATATATTATTTTCCCCCGGAAAGGAAATCACAGGATGAAGTATACGCTATTAATAACACAGGAATGTAATTTAGCCTGCCCGTACTGCTATATAAACAAACGCCCGCTAAAAATGACTTTGGATGTTGCTGGTAAAGTAGTAGACTTCATTTTTAATAATACCCCGCATGGTGAGAAAATTGATATTGGTTTTTTTGGGGGCGAACCACTTTTGGAATTCGGGCTGGTAAAAGAAATAACTTCTGTTATTGAAAATCACCCGCAATACCAGGACTTTCACGTGGAGATTAGCCTTGTAACAAACGGTACAATTTTTTCCGAAGAGATAGCGGAATTTATTAACCAACACAATATTTGCTTTTGTCTCAGTTGTGACGGTCCTTCCATCGTGCAAGACGAATCAAGATATTTCAAGGTGGGCGGAGGCAGCTCGACTATCGTTGAAAACACGATTAAGCAAGCAGTCAAAAGCTTACCTGTGGTTCTTGTTAACGCGGTATATTCTCCAAAAAACTTTCGTTTCCTACCCCAAGTGATTGAATATTTTTCTTCTCTCGGCTTGAGGCGTATTTATCTCAATCCCGATTTTTCGGCGAATTGGACAAAGCAAGACTCAAAAGAAATAATAGAAGTTTACAGACATATTGCTCAGATATATATTGATAGTTATTTGCTAAAAAAGCCGCTTTTTATTAGTCTACTGGACGGTAAAATCGCCGTAATGCTACGCGGAGGCTATCGATCTGAGGAACGTTGTCATATGGGGAAAAAGGAATTTGCTTTTACTCCCGAAGGCAATATTTTTCCGTGCGAACGTCTTGTCGGCGACGGAACGGCAGAGAATTGTCATTGCATTGGTCATGTTGACACATATCTGCAGTTGGATAAAATAACCTGTAACCTCTATCCTCATGAAAAGATCAATAAGGAATGTATTTCTTGCGGGTTGCGTGACTATTGCATGAATTGGTGTGGCTGTTCCAATTATCATTCCTCCGGTTATTACAACAGAGTTGGGGCGTTTCTGTGTGCATCGGAAAGAGCAGCAATACAAGTTGCCATGAATGTTTTTCAGGTTCTTGAACGGGAACTGGGCGCTACTTTTTTCGAACATCTTGCAGGGAAACCGGCGTTAAATACCGCATTAACTGCCATTTAAATGATACGGCAAGTGTGGTAATATTTACTAAAGAGTTTATTGACCAATTAACTTGCGGGAAGGAATAAAATGCAGGACGTCCTCGACAGTTTAAAAGCTTTCGATATATTAAAACACAGCGACTTATTGACTCTTAGACAATACATAAGCAGACAGTTTCCCGATACAGATACAAAGGAACAGGCGGCCATACTGGCCGATGCCGTCCACCGTATAATCGACGGAAATCTCAAGGAGTTTGGCGATAAAGACAAGGTCCGGATTAGATTCGCCCTTTTACAAAAGGCCATATCAGAAAATAACTTTATCTCAAAGTAGTATACTTAGAGAACCCATCCTTGCAACCACTTAAGCTCCTGTCGGCAGAGCTTCCATCACGATATGCTCCCACGGCATCCCCAGCACCGGCTCCAGGATGGCTATCGCGCCCCGGTCATCCCGCTTCCGGATCAGCCTGCCGCACCCCTGTTTCAATCTAAGGCCCATTTCAGGATAATCCACCTCAGTCAATGGATTAAGCCCTTGTTCCTTCACCTCGTGGCGCCGTGCTTCTATCAACGGATCCCGTGGCGGAAAAGGCAATCGCCAGATCACAAGGAGAGATAGTGCTTCACCGGGCACGTCAATTCCCTCCCAGAACCCTGCACCAACGAGAACCGAGGAGACTTCCTCCCTAAACCTTCGGACCAGGTACCCCCGCTCTGCACTATCCTCCCAAAGCACCTCAAAGGGGAGGCGGTAATCTTTGAGCCCTGTTCGAATTTTCTTAACATCAGATGGAGAGTTAGTAAGCACCAACGCTCGCCCTCCAGAAAGCCGCAATAGTGAAACCAGTCTCCTCAGGGCCAGAGGAAACCAGGCTTCCTGGTCACTGGGCGGAAAGCGTCGAGGTAAATAGACCAAGACCTGTTTCCCAAATTCAAAGGAGCTATCCACAGACGAGCTCGACGGCTCCTTCAATCCGAGAGTGCGCGCAAAATAACTGAAGTCGCCTCCTGTGCTCAGGGTTGCGGAGGAAAATACCACGGGAATTCTCTTGCCAAAGAGATACTTATTTAACAGCCCACTGAGGTCCCGGGGCACGACCCAGAAGCTCCCGTCCACTCGATCAACCCAGACGATGGCATCTCTGCCCCTGTTTCGACAAAACCGGGCCAGAGCCGCTGTCGCCCGCTCTATCCTCGCCTCATAAACCTGCAGCTGAGCCGTGGAAAGGGACTCAATGTGCAGCTCTTGTTCGTTCTGTAACTCAAAGCTCAAGGCGTCGAGAGCGCGCCGCAAGGTGTCCGCAACTTCGAGCAGTTCATCACCTATCTGGATGGCAAGCCGGTCCGTTCGCTCATCCTGGATCACCGAATGGTGAAGGGTTTTGAAGAACCTGGCGGTGACCGTTCTCATTGCAGCGGTAATCGAAACAAGAGACATCCTAGCTCCCTGGATCTGCTCGAGCAAGGAGAGCATGCTATCAATGTCCTCATTTACGATCTGCCGGCCTGCCCTCATCGCTGCGGGCAGCATCACTTTATGACCCTCGTCAATAATTACCGCTGAGTAAGCGGGCAGGAGAGGCAACTTACCGTCAGCAATTCGTTCATCCCGCGTCCACAGGTCGTCAAAGAAGATTCCGTGATCACCTACGATCAGATCCCGGGCCGGCCGATAATGTTCCCTCGCCTTGACAAGCTTACAAAACCCACGCGAAGAACATATCTCGCAGGATATGGTTTCATCCCATGATACCTGTCTCCATACGCGGTCAGGCACGTGTGGCATCTCGGAGCGTTCGCCCCGCTCAGTCTCCTCTGCCCAGCGGGCAACTTCTCTAAGCGCTTCGCCTGGCTGTTCTATAAACGGGTTCATAAGTCTATTAACTCTTACATCGCAGATATACTGACGTGGGTCCTTTGCCATTCGTACGTCAAGGTCCAGGTCCAGAAGGCGCGAAAGAATTTCGATATCTCCTTTTGGCCCTGCAAGCTGTTCCTGAAGTGCCGTTGAAGCACATGCAATAACGGCGGGCTTACCTGTAAACCGGGCGTAGGAAATCGCAGTAAGTAAATAGGCAAAGGTCTTTCCTGTGCCGAGTCCTGCCTCCGCGAAGTGCACTTTTTGTTTGCACACAGCATCAGCAAGCTGAAAAGCCGTGAAGATTTGCTCATCACGAATTTCATACCCGTGCTCTGGCAGGACATCATAAAACACATGCCCGATCCACTTGGCAAGCTTTGCGGGAAATTCGTCTTTACTATGGTACTCAAAGGGTACTTTGGGTCTGACAAAAGCGCACAAACTGTTTACCGCCTTCCAACATGATGAGGGTGTGCCACTACTGTGAACAAAAAGAAGCCTTGGCACAATATTATCTGTTTTGCTAATTAATAAAATCTGCAAACAATTTTTCGTTAATCAGTATTATTTCGCTGCTGCGGGCATTTATCCTGGAGATAGGAAATCCCAGAGGCAAAACGGAGGCTTGTCTTGCCTTATCTGTTGCAAGGGGACCACCGGGGTATAGGGGCCATTAACGGGTGGGATCAAGTTCTCATGGAAACGGAATCCTAAACTTGCGAGGTCTACGGACACCGTTGACAAGTCGAGAATTGGAGGTCTATGAATTTTAATTTTAGGTTATTATATAATCCCACTTACCATACAACACATCAACTTCTTTCAACAACCTGGCATATTCCTCATATATTTCCGTTGGAGTTGATTTATCAAATATGCCTTCCATTTCTTTGATTTTATCCTCAAGACTTATTATTTGAGCCTCAATTTCCTGCCTATCTTTTTTAATATTTTCACTTTTATTGCTTTTTTGTTTTTTATTGTTAGAATTTTTAGTTGAGCCTTTACCTGGCCTAGAATCCTTTTGTTCCACACCTTCCTCACCAATGCCGTATTTAACCTGCTTATAGAAATCATAGTTACCTTCATAGGTACTTATCTTTCCATTTTCAATTTCAAGTATTTTCCCCACACAATGAGTTAAGTAGTATCTGTCATGGGTAACTGCTATAATGGTCCCCTTAAACTCCTTTAATGCCGCTTCAACTGCATCCCTTGCCGGCACATCAAGATGATTTGTAGGCTCATCAAGTATCAGGCAGTCTGCATCCTCCAGCATCACACATGCAAGATAAAGCCTGACACGTTCTCCACCGCTCAAAACCTGTATACTTTTATCAATCTCATCTCCATAAAATTGAAACCGCGCAAGATAGTCCCGGGCTTCCCCCTCTTGTATTTTTTTTTGGATAAAATAAGCTGAAGCATTGTTAAATCATTATTTTCAAATAATACTTCCTGTCCCATGTAGGAGTATTTTACCCACTCGCCAAGCCTTAGGAAGCCTTCATAGTTTTTGTCATTTCCAAGCAGCATATTAATAAGCGTTGATTTTCCGCATCCATTTGGGCCGATTATGCCTACTCTTTCTCCTCCTCTTATGTGAAAGCTTGCACCTGAGAACAGAATTATATCTCCAAAACTTTTCCTTAAGTTATCAGCCCACGCTATATCCTTGCTGGTATGCCTGATTTTTTTAAATTTTATTTTTGGGCCATCTGCCCTGTATAGATGCTCCTGTTTTTTTACCGCTTCAAGACTTATTTTCAGCTCGTCTTTGAGCTTTTTTATCTCTTTTCCCCTGCTTTTTGATGCCTTTGTCCTGCCCCTGCTCTTAAGCCCCTGAACTGTTTCATTTGTATTTCTTATAGTCCACCTTAAGCGTTTTTGCTCATTTAATACAAACTGGCTAAGCTGCTTTTTATGCTCAATATATTTTGAATAGTTGCCGCTTCTTATGCAAATACTGCCCTTTTCAAGCTCTGCGACTCTTGTTGCAACTCTATCAAGAAAATACCTATCATGGGATACGAAGAGTATTCCACCTTTAAAATTTTTAAGAAAGCTTTCAAACCACTCAGTTGCATGGACATCAAGATGATTTGTAGGCTCGTCAAGTATAAGCAGGTCCGGCTCCTCTAATAGAATCCTTGCAACTGAAACACGCATTCTTTCTCCTCCACTCAGCTTGTTAAGGGGAGAACTTAGCGTTTCCTGGCGTAGGCCTAGGCCAAAAAGAATCTTACTTATTTTGGTTTCAATTGTGTATCCATCCATAGCCTCGTATCTTATAAGCAGTCTTGAATACTCATCCATTAAGTTCTTATATAAAGCCGAGCCTGAGTTTTTACTCTGTTCATCCATTTGTTTTTCAAGTTCTCTAAGCTTCCTCTCAATTCTATAGACCTTTTCATAATGAAGGGCAGTTTCTCCTCTTTTCTCGCAGGATTCAAAATCCTGCAAATCCTGACTGAGATATCCCACCTTTATTCTCCGTGCTATAATTACACTTCCTCCATCACTATGCTCTAGTCCCATAGCAATTTTAAGCAACGTGGTTTTCCCTGCACCGTTAGGTCCTACCAGTGCTACCCTCTCTCCTCTTTCAACTCTTAAACTCACACCATTTAATACGCATTGATTTCTATATTCTTTAACTACATTTTCAAGCACTAATAAACTCATTTTCATTCCTCTCTGCTTTTAATTATTCCGGCATACGAAACACCGCCCTGACTTTCAGCGATTCAGTTTCACCCCTCAATTTACTTGCCGATGTGGGTTTTAATAAAAGTACAAATTTCATCCATTGCCTGGGTTGCCTCCGGAAAAAGGGGAGCCATGGCAGGATAACAATGAAACATTCCCTCCCCAACCCTTAAGGTTACATCAATACCTGCCGCCTTCGCTTTTTCGGCAAACCGGGTTGAGTCATTGAGAAGGGTTTCATCTTCACCGACATAGATAAGCAGAGGCGGAAGCCCGTGAAGATCCCCATAAAGAGGCGATATATAAGACAAGCCAGGGTCCTTATCCCCGGCATAATGCTTTGCTATAGCAGGCGTCATCCCCTCAGGGGATAGACATACCTTAGCTTTAGTCCGATAGGATTCTCCGGTACACTTAAAATCGGTCACGGGCGAATACGGCACCGCTGCTGCGGGAAGAGGAATTCCTTGATCCCGTAACGCAAGCAAGGTGGCTAAACATAAACCTCCGCCAGCGGAATCTCCCACAAATACGATATTAGAAGGCGAAACATCCTGGGACAGCAACCAGCGATACACTGTTACCGAATCATCGAGGGCAGCGGGATATGGGTGCTCGGGGGCCAAACGGTACTCAAACAGTAGTGCGCCTATTTCACTACATTTAACAAACTTGGCGACAATTGACCGGTGAGCCCGGCATGTACCAGACACATATCCGCCACCATGAAAATACAGAATAATTTTTTCTTTTGTTGCTTGGGAAGATAAAATCCATTCGGCCGGAATGTCATCAATAGTTACAGGAGATACTTCGATTCCGGCCGGCAGTTTGCCGAATTTTCCAGCACCTGCTTCAACCTCTTGGCGGAAACGGACTATCGCTTCATAAGTATTCCAGTCAATGGTTTTCTTTTTCAGACGAAAACGCAATAGATGACGGTTTTGCAATACGAATTTGAAAAGACGAGCTCGCAGACTGGGCATTTTTTATCTTCCTCCAATTCTTATCTGTCCTTAGCTTGCAGACTTATTTTCTCCATATACTGTCTTTTTCTTCGGGCAATTTCTTCTCGAACATTATGACCAATTAAGTACACCCAGTCATATAATTATTAAACAAAGGACTGCTCGCTAAAGCAGCCTAAAGTTTACATTTCTCAATTTGGCTGATATAATCATCATAAATACTAGGTGACTAAATGTCAACAAGTATTCACCAAATAATTTCAAAGGAGTTTGGGATGTCTAAATTTACTGAAAGTGAAAAGGAACAAATACGGCAATGCCTCTTAACCAAAGGTAAAGAGCTTTTTATTAAATACGGCCTCTCTAAAACGAGCATTGATGACCTTGTTCAAGCATGCGGGATTGCCAAGGGTTCTTTTTATAAATTTTTCTCCTCAAAAGAAGAGCTATTTTATGTCATTTTGAACAACCAGGAAGAGATCAGAAACCGGTTAATAGTAGAGCATCTTCGAGAAAATCTCCCTCCCAAGGAGATGATTTCTTCCTTTTTTCGTTTGGCAGGCCAATTGGCCGATAAAGACGCCCTTTTACTACAGTGGTTTCAAGATGGGGAATATGAACGCATTACCCGCAAATTACCCAAGCATCTCATAGAAGAGACTGAGCAAGATCACACAGAAAAGGGAATCATTTTCGTTCAGACTTTAATTCAGCGCGGCGTGCTAAAAGAACAAGATCCGGAAGTGATTGTCGGGGTCATGCGTGCCATTATGATGCTTCGCTTATATAAAGAAAAGTTAGGCAATGATTTGTTCCCAAAAATTATGGACGTAATTATCGATTGTATCGCAGAAGGCTTAACCAGACCTGAGCAATAGGGTCAAAGGCGCCCCATGCCGGGCGCCTCTTTAGTCTTCAAATGTGATTATTTAAGGAATCATTTTATTTAACTCAGTTTGTATGACAGCGCCAGGTAGATGTCCTCCATCTCAGCCTCCGTAAGGGAGAGGAAATTGGTAACGCCAGTCTTCCGCACCTTTAATATCCATGGTGACGAAGAAGTGGGTAGACTTACTGTAACGGGTGCTTTTTGGCCGTGGTGAATGATGCCCGGGCGCCCATCGGTGAAAGTATACGGAGCGGTCAGGGTAAACAAACCCGCATCGCTGTCAACCAGCGGGTCGGAAACAGTTACCGGAGGCGAAAGTTGGACCTTATATTCTGAACTGTCGCTGCACTTGGCGTAGAAATCGATTGCAGTGATTTCAACATTTTTGTCCTTGGCAAAGAAGGGGAACCGATCCTTGGAGATCACCATCTGCAGCTCATTATCACAATCGTCCTGCGGATGCAGGAACTTGTACCATTCCGTGGGAAAGTCGTGCTTGAGGCTGAACAGGCGCACCAGCGGCAGGGGGTTCGCATCCCTATTCACCCCGGCCTCAATAACTTTCTTGGCATAGGCAATTGCAGGATCTTTGAGGATGGCATCCTCCCGGGCAGTGTACTTCAAATGGATGATCACATCGGATATAGTCTTGTAATCGAACTGACGCAGGTTCTGATCCTCAGTCAGCCCGATCTCCCATGCGCTAATCACCCCGCAGCCCTCAAAGGGCAGGTAGCGCTCGTCCCTGAAGCTTAACTCGAACACACCGCTGTCGTTCTGGGCACTGCTGGTGGCCACCGACTGGCTCTCATTGGGAACATACCGGAATCTGCCGGTACTGGGATCTGAATCAGATGCGTAGTCGGTGGTTCCATAGGGCTCACCTGATGTTTTTAACATCGTTCTCTTTCTGGTGGCGTGATTCTTCAGCCTCAGGGTGCAGTTTATGGTTGTGTAAGGGCCTGCCACGCAGGGAATGCTCAGGCTGACCGATTTGATGCGGCGGAAGTAATGCCCCGGGTAGTCAAGGTCGAACAGCACTTCGGGAATATGCACTGTGCATTTGCCGTTGGTCTGCAACTCCAGCAGGGACACCGGGTCCAGCAGGACCAGGGAGATGTGCTTGGTCAGCTCGAACTCCCGCTTGTTCTGTTCCAGATAGGAAGCTTCTATACGCCGCAAATCATACTGGAGCTTTTCGCCGCTCAGCAGACCCTTCCTCATGCTGTCCCAGTAACCGAATTGGATGAAGGAGCTGTCTTCAATACCCAGTTCCCACTGGTAGCATTTTTCCGCTTTCTTGGCCAGATCGTAGGCAATCTGGTAGCTCTGGAAATAGACCGTGGCCACCTGTCCGACCATCCACTCGTACAGCTCCTGGTTAGTGTATTTGTTGCTCATGAAATCGTTAATTTCCCTGGCGTTTTCAATCTGCATCTCCTGGTTTTGCAATTCTTTTTCAGCAATTGCCTGGCGGATCTGCGCCGCCAGGATCTGCTTGTCAATCTGGGCCAGCTCTTTTTTGGCGCTGTCAGCCTGGAACTTCCAATCATCCATCCGGCGCTGGTAACCCCCCTGCGTGGCAGCCATAGCGCCGGTGGTGTTGTTGATGCCGATCATGATACCCATATAAGAACTGAAGGCTTTTAAAACCATGCCCAGGTTCGCGCCGCCATAGGTGGCTCCCATGCCGGTGGGCGCCCCAATCTTGATATCGGGCAGGGCGGACAGGAACGTGGACAGAGTCTCGATCCCGCCCTGCACTCCCTGCAGTATCAAACCGGTTTGCATGGAATTAAGATGCTGGGATTCGTAGTTGTTCATGTAGGGCCGGCTGCTGTAGTAAGTAAGCTTGCCCTGGACAACTATTCTTGTCTTGTTGAGCGCATCCAGGTTTTCCTTCGTCTCCTCTACCTGGCGTTCCTTGACGTACCGTATGGCATCAAGCATATTCATCTCATGGCTCTGGCGCAGCAGGGCGAGTGCCTCCGCATCTTTTTTCTCCAATGCTGACAGTAGGACACCGCCCAGTGACTTTACGTCATTGCACAACTCCAGAGCTTTTTGCAGCATGAAATTAAAGCGGTAATACGGAGTATTGGCGCTCAGGTCGTTCAGGATGCTGCCCAGGTCCATACCGGCAGCGGCAGCCTTAACCAGCAGTCCGGGATCGATAGGCGGCTCAAACAGAGGCAACTGGCGCACAATTCCTTCGATATTCATGCAGTTGCGGATCTTGAACAGCCGGTCAGCCACAACGTCCCAGTATTCCAGCAGCTTTTCATTCTTGGCCAGGCCGAAGTACGCCATCCGGCCGAGGCTGTTGCCCGAATTGTTGTTAGTATTCGCCGGGGCGGAAGGCGGGATGAAAAGCTCGATATCCACCATGGCATTGGAAAAGAGGTCCAGATCAGTATCAAGCTTACTGTAGGACTGCACCTTTGGCCTGGCTCTGGGGGGCACACGCTGGGGCCGCTCGCCAAGTATTTTGGCAGCCAGCACGTAAAGCTGGGTAGCCTCGTTGATTGCTTCAATTGTATCTCGGCGGAACAACTGGTCCGCCCATGCCAGCAGGTTGTCGATATACTTCATCACCACGTTTTTCATATATGCCAGCCTGCGCATCCGTGCGATGACATGGGGCTTGAAGGGATCCTGCATCCACTTGTCAACCTGTTCAGCCAATTCCGCAGCATTTGTCATAAGGTCGTCCAGCGTTTCAATCTTTTTACCGGCCAGGTCATAGAAAGGCTTGAATCTCCAGAACCGTTCCTTGCCGCCGCCTTCGCTGCAGGTGGGGTCAAACACGTAATGAAACCACTTGCGGGCCTCTTCAAAGCGCTGGTCCTGGCTCAGGCGGGTTGCCACCAGCATGGGCAGGTGGAAGAACAGCTCCCAGTTGTACTGGGAATAGGCGCCGCCATAATCGAAATCGACCAGGTCGCTGGGGAAAGAGCTTTTTACGATTGCGTTATTGGGAGCATAGCAGCTCGGAAAGTTCATGGTGTCCTCGAAGGATAAAAGCGTTGGCAGGGCGCGTTTGAGCATGCCGTCCACTCCATAAACATTGAGCATCGCAATAAATGTCTGAACATGTGGATGGTAATGGCTATGAAACGCAAGACGCTGCTCGTAGTGATAAGACGCCTCCCTGGTTTGCGCGGATGTGCTGCCGCCCAAACCGCGCAGCACAGAGGGCGCGCAGGTCATCATCAGTGTGGTTTTGCCGGTTCCGGCCTGCGGCTGCTTCATCACTATACCCGCATCATATTTCCCGGCTCGATAAGCACCTTGTTGGAGGGTGGCGGCCAGCCCGCTGCCAGAAAACGTTTTTCCGTTCAGGCTGATAGTAGTGCCACTCGAATTAATTATAGCGGCGCCCTGGGCAGTTTCTTCATCAACCGGATTGGTGAACTGCGACAGGATATCCTCCAACTCCTCCCATCCCTCAACAGGCCCTGCCAGATCAGGTATCTGGTTGTCCTTGTAAACCCAGTGTTCATTATGATTCAGGGGATCTGTTGTGTTGCCGCTGGCACTGACGCTGTCTTCCATTTCTTCCAACTCATAGCGTGCAAAAAAGGTGTTGACGTCGTCCTGGAAGAAGAAGATATCACCCAAGGGATTATCAAATAATAAAGCGTTGCTGGGTACAACCAGCCTGTATAACCCATTCGGGGCAGAACTGAGATAAGCGCCATCGTTACTAAAATATAATCCTTCTTGAGAATCTATTTGACGCAACATCATTTGACTGCCGCAGATATTTTTTGGAAGCGTATATGTTTTGCAATTGTTTGGATTATAAGAATTTATTGCAACCGGGTCGCTATTGCCATCCCTGAAAGAAAAATACACCCACACCAATTGATACAAGGTGTTTGGTATACTACCGTTGACTCCTTCCGACTGCATCAGAAATAAAAATCTCAATTCCGTGGCAGCCGGATAAAGACAAAAGTAAAATTTGTCCCGAATGGCGTTTAAAACATCTTCGTTCGTACAATTTACAAACGGTGAAAAGTTAATCGACTCTTTTGACATTTTCCTGGGCAGCCATTTATTTTTTTTGCGCTCGCTCCAGGCAAGCTGTATCTGCCAGTATAACGGCGCCTTTGGCAGGGTAGTGCCGGAAGAAGAATCCCCGGTAGCTTCGGCGCTATAAAAGCCCTGCTGCATTTGGCCGATGTCAGAATCCTCATTGTAAGATATGACGGAAGATGTACCGGAAGTTGCGCTGGATTTGTCCCCCTGTGATATTGTGATATCGACATCCTGCGCCTTTTTAGTGAACATCAGCCAGAACAGGTACAGGCGGCGGTTCCAGACGAACAGCGCCAGGTGGTCTCCCTCAATGTCCAGTTCGACTTTCTCCCATGCAGTCCATTCGCCGTTTTCCAGTTTGCGGTAATAGTACTTGTGGGGGGCGCCATACGTGCGGCCGATGACGTGCACAATGTCGATGTCGTAATCGGCGTCCACCTGGTGGTAGACGCACTTGATCTCCAGCCGGGCCACCGAATCCAATTTTTCCAGATATCCCAGGAAGGCGTCTTCCACATTTTCCGGGCTCAGTTCATTCTGTCGCAGCTGGGCCTCCAACTCTTTGAAGAACGGCGATTTATCGTCCCGCAGCTCCGGCTCAAGCCAGTTTTCAGGGTACAGGAAGATTTTCCGGTTGGCCTCCCAGATTCGGTACAGCTTTCGCCACTGCTCCCATTCATCGATCTGATCCGGGTGGAGCTTCAATGGCGGTGTGGTTTTGTCCATGTTGGCATGCTCGAGATTCATCAGCACGCGGTCAATAAATAGCTGCACGCTGCTGATGGCCTGTTTGATCCGGGAGGTCATCAGCAGGGGGCTCATCTCCACGTCGATCAGCAGGTATTCATACAGATCGTTAATGTTCCTCCAGCTCAGATTGGACTGATGATCCGGATGCGCCACCACATAGGCTACCAGGGCCTGGCGCCGCTTCTCCCGCAACACATCCTGCAGCGGCTTGGCGATGGAGTACCACTCGCTCTCCTCATGCCTGGCTTTAGCAGCGTTCTTCACCGCCTGTGAATCGGCATCTGCCAAATCTGCCCTGATCTCAGCGGCAATTTGATGTGCAGATAACCCGATCCTTTTCACCGCATCCCTGCATTTTCCGATCAATAGCAGCAAGCTTCCGGTTTTGAAGTCACCCGGGAAGTTTGTTTTCAGAATGCCCCCGCCTTGCAAGGCATCCTTGTCGCCCACCAGGTCCGTCACCAGGCCGCCCCAATGAGTTCGCTGCTCTAACTGCTCCAGCCAGCGCTCTTTGGCATTCCCGCCCGGGTCCTGGGAATGCATGAAAAGGGGCTTGAATATGTCGCTTAGCCCCGGCGTGCCAAAGGGCAGCATATCTCTGGCCCTGACCAGGTCGATCAGGTTTTTGAATTCCCTGAAGGCAGCGCCGGCAGTCGGTGTCAGCGGCAGCGCCGCCAGGTTTGTTATACCCAGTTCATTGTAACTTTTAACGATGTACGGTAATTCCTCATCGGCAATTTTCAGGCCGGTGATAAAAGCGCTGATTTTATCAATTAATCTAAAACCGTTATACTGCGCGGGGTACAAGTCGGGGGTGAGCACACCGGAAGCGGTGCCTGATGTGGCTTCACCCGAGATAAACGCTTCGTCCATGAAATCTTCGATAAACAAGCGGGATTGATTTGACGAACTGCTCACCACTGTCTCCTCCAGCAGCAGTTTTGCGGCTGCCGGTGACAGTTTCAACGCCTCAACGAATTTCTGCTTGATGAGGTTTTTCTTGCTCTGCACTAATTCATCCCGGGTCTGAGCCGTGTCGGGGGTTGTGCCTGAGAGATCTGAAGCTGCACCAGATGTTGTGCCCGGTGCGGCACTGAGCTCTATCTTCCTGAGCCCGGCTTGAAGATCAGTCAAAAACAGGGTAATCGACTGATCGGTGGGGGCAGCACCGGTGTCCTCGGTGTATTGGTGGCGCAGCAGGTAGTCAAGCTGGGTAATGCTGAAGCTCGAGGTTCTGATAGCATCCAGCATGCTGACAAATGA
This sequence comes from uncultured Peptococcaceae bacterium, assembly GCA_964643075.1. Taxonomy (GTDB): domain Bacteria; phylum Bacillota; class Desulfotomaculia; order Desulfotomaculales; family Desulfocucumaceae; genus Desulfocucumis. The sequence goes on along the minus strand of CAZXQO010000019.1, from coordinate 56,094 downwards.
TAAAGTTTCCCTGGGAGATCCGAAAGGATCCAGGCCGATTATAGCCTTGACGGTGAGAAAGTCTTTGCTCGATAAATGCAGCGCCCTGGCCAGGACTGCGTGCCTGTACAGATTGGATAGCACTCTCAGGGTAAGTGTGTTGGTGCTGCTGGTGTCGATGTTCAGGTTCTTGGTCAGGAGCGACAAATCGGCATCGGTGATCTGAACCGCTGCCAGGATGCCTGCGGAATGACCCCCAAAACTCTTGGCGATGCCGTTAAAAATGTCGTCATAAGCTGGGTCCGGTGGGTTGATGACAGCCTTGTTCCTGAACAGTGCATCGTACAGCGAGGCTATTCCAGGCTGATCATCCCGGTCATAGTCGGTGTAGATAGTTGTATTAATATCGCCCCAGAACGCAGCCACCGTTCCCACGGAGAGATTAAACTGTTTTGAGGCCCAAACAGCATAGGCCAACTGGACCAGATCATCTTTTCTATTGAAATAACTGGTCAAGGGTGATTCCGTAAGCCGGGAGAGGGAGGCGATTGCCATGTCAAGTTCGTACATCTTCCAGCCCAGCCTGCGCCACAACCTGATGAACCTGTGCATCCGTGTTAAATCGCCCGGCTCCATGCCGGCCAGCTGCAAATACTCAAGGACGCAGGTGACAGGATCGCTGGTTTTCTCCGAATTCGCCACCACGGTAATCTTTCTCTTGCCGGAGGAATCAACCGGGTTGACGTAGCGGGTATCCAACAGGTACAGCATTTCCGTATACTGCAGGCCCGTCTGTTGCAGAAACACATCCACCCTGCCGGCCAGTACGTCATTCCAGTTGCCGGCGGTGATCACTTGACCGGTACTGGCGGGATCGGCAATGGGCGTGAAGCCGTTTGCTTTATCGAAACCATAAAAATTCCAAACGCCTATGCTGGCCCCCATATCCACTATTTGAGTAATAATAGTCGCTTCCTGGGGAGAAATGCCCAGGTATTCCGCCGCCCAGTTATAGTCGCTGGGATCGTAGCGATCGGTAGACTGATTTACAGGAAGGAATTGCTGCATCAGCTCGGCCCTTGATATCCCCAGGTGGTTCAGGTAGATGCGGCTTTCCTCAAGGGGAAGGTTGAAGGGCAGCTCGGCAGGGAAAACCGAATTTTTAACAAAATTATAAGCCCCGGCCGCCGATTGCGATACATCCTGGTAGACTTTCTTGCCGTCCTGATTATAATACCGCTTGTAGTGTTCCGGATTGCCGGCTAACTCTTCCGCAGTGCCCACCGTCTGATAAGACTCGGCCAGGATGAAGCTGCCGTAGATGCCTTTGAGGACCATGACGAGAGGCTCCAGCCGCTCAAGCACCAGGTCGACATAGGGAAGCGGGGTGTTGGTATTCTTGCAGCTAAGATCTATGTCCAGCAGGTCCCCCCTTCTTCTCTTGAGTTCCTGGAATACGTCAGGAGCACGTTGTTCCAGGAAGTGCAAAATATCCACCAGGTACGCCGCCGGGCTGTAGACCGTCTGGCACTCCTCGCAATCGCATTGTTCCAGGCTGCCGAACATGGTCCGCAGATCGGGTTCTGGTATGCCTTGATCATCCTGAGGGGCAGCGCCGCCCGCGGGCTGAATCCCCTGTTGCGGGATGACATAGGGACCCAGGTTCAGATTTGGGTGTAATTCGGTACATATCTCCAGGGCAGTCATATAGGTTTTTGTCGCTTGCTGGTAGACGGCTCTGGCCGTATCCTCTCCACCCAAGGGCATGGCGTACTTCTCAACAAAATGTTGCCGGGGCAACTGCGCGATCCCGAAAGACGAATCCAGGCCGCCTGCATACAGTGCCGCCACGGCTTCATAGCTGGGTGCCAGCCTGAAGACGCGCTGAATGGATTTCAGTACACCAATCAGCTTGTCCTTTTCTTTGACCCCGTCAAATTTATAGAGGGTACCCCCGGCGGTAAGGGTGTAGGTGGTGTGCTTCATAAACTCGAAATCCGGATTATTATTGAAGAATGCCGACAGTTCGGATTTACACCCGTCAAAGGGGCTCTTGGAGGTGCTGTCCCGTTCCAGGCGTGCGGCAAAGACAGCAGTGGGAACTGTATCGCGCACGATCCGGGCCATAGCCGAGGCATAATTCCGGATTTTTTCCTGGTCGTCCTTCCCCTCGATGGCGGGCGGTACGCAAAGCCGTTTTTCTGACTGGGAAACCTCATTAATCCGCTGCTGCCAATCCTGTAAATCATATTTGGCGTATGGCCGGAGATCCCGAAACGTCTGATTTTCCTCACTTAGCAGCGACTTCATGATCGCTGTTTGATTTCCGGTGAGCCATGCCAACTGCAGTGTCAGCTGGATCTTTGCAACCAGGTCCTTATTTCCCAGCTCTTTTTTAAAGTTGTTCCAAAAATCTTTAGGCTCCCCCTCAAAAGAAATGTAAGAGAGCAGTAACTTGCGGTGCAGTTTTGCATCGCTGGTCGCCAGGCTTAAAATATCGCCCAGGGAAGCTTCAGCCTGCCCTCTCTTTGCGCTAAGCATCCAATCAACCCGTGCCCGGCCGAACTGTTCGAGGATCTCATCCTTCTTTTCGGCTACCGCTGTGTCAATAAGGTTGTTTTTGGCAGCCTGATCCAGGGCTGCCGCGATCACGCCCTGTTTCTGGCACAGCAGGACATTAAGGTCGGCCGGGAGGTTCTTTTTCAAAAGGGAGTAGAAAGCTTCAGCCGGGATTTTTGTCTGTTCCGAGAACTGCTTGGCCTTGACAAAACGGTCAACCTCCCGCAATGTTTTGCCGGACCGGCGGGACAGGTATGAAATATCCTGCTGCCGCCCGTTTTCAGCCAGTTCAGTGTATTGCACATCGCCCACGTGGGGACTGATGCTCTGGAGTGCTTTTTGAAACCTGGAAAGGCCTTTATAATCAGGGCTGTCAATTATAAAATGGACTTTGTTGATTTCTTTAAGATCAAGCAGCATTTCCGAAGTCGTGATCACTTTTCCCTGGCGATCCAGTACTTCCAGTTGCAAAACGGGGCTGTCCGGATTCAGCTTGAACTGCTGCGGGGTGAAGGTAAACTCATAGCAGCCTCTTCCGTCGGTTTCGGTCTTTCCAATCAGGTTATCCTTACGCAGGCTCCTTTCCAGGGCAGCAACGGTGATCCCCTGCACCGGGCTGGCATTCAGGTGATAGACGAAACCTTTGACGGTGACGGCGCCCCCGACCGGGGTATGCCGGCTGTAATCAATAGCAATACTGACTTCCGCACCTTCACCTGTGATTTTTCGTACGCTGAAATCATCCGTGCCGGCAATGAGTTCGCCTCCGGAATACAGTTTAAAAACGACGCCGTGAACCCTGCCCTGAAACAGTTCATTGTAGCGCTCACTGCTGATGATTTCAAACCTGCCTTCCTTGCCGGTTTCAGCGCTTCCGATCAAATGCGGGGAGTTCCCATCCTTGCTCCAGGCTTCCACCTGCAGCCCTGTAATGCCACCCTGGGACTTGGTGTCGATCACGCTTCCGTAGATTGAGAATTGAACCATAGCTTACTTCACCCCTTTAATGTCTTATTTGTTGCCAAAACGCGCTTAGTGTACCGACAAACCCCTTGCTGCCCCATGTTTCCATGGCTACATCGGTCATTGTTTTTTCACCTTTGAGCGCCCGGCGTGTATCTTCGACAGCCCATGTAACTGCTCCCGCGGCAGCTACAACAGCGGCAGTGGTAACTGCAGCTGTAGCTGCCGCTCCTGCAGAAACCTCTGCAGTCAACGCTGCCACAGCTCCTTTTGCGGCTCCTGCCGCTGTTGTAATGGCTGCACCCCCAGCTGTAAGAGCCTGGCTTCCATATTGCCGGGCCAGTTGCACAGTATACTGCGCCATAGTTGTTAAACCAGCAACTGCGCTACCGTTGCCAGCCGCTTCTATTTCTGCATAGCCGGGAATAAATGTCCTCGCTCCAACTTGAACCCCGGCTTTTGCCCACGTGTACCCGGTTCTTGCAACTGCACCAACACCTTTAGCCAATGCATACGGGTCCATATGGCCCGATTCATCCTTTAAAAATGACATCCCTTTTTTAGATAAAAACTCTTTAAATGCCTCGGTTGTCTTAAAAAAATGCATGACACCCCGGTCGAGGAAGGAGTGTTTGATCGGTTTTCCACCAGTAATTTCCTCAAGCGCCGCACCAAAATCTTTAAGGTTTTCAGCACTTACAACCATATAGTTCTCACCGGTTATTTTGAGAACACTGCCTTTTTGTATACCAAGACGAACTCCTTTAGATGATGTAATGCGAATATGCGCTCCTTCATTTGACTCAAGCAGGGGCTTATATATCTCTTGATTCTTGGTAAGAGCTTCCGGATCGAGTCCCTTTAGTTCAGGAACCACCAGTTGATTTGAACGCGGATCAAGGAACGCCACGTCAAATCTTCCTTTAACAACTGCTTTCCCATTACTGTCAAGGCATTCAAATTCAAGTTCAGTAACAAATGGGATATTGTTTTGCCTCAAATGTTCGAGCACAGTTGGTTTTACATACTCTGTTTCAACACCCGCATACCCGGTTTTATCCACCAGCCTCACGGGATTATCTGCATTTGACCAATAGAGATTGAGACCATCCACAAGCCCCGCCGGGTCGCAGCTCACCCACCTTCCCAGCCATGGGGCATAGTAGCGCGCGCCATGATAGTACAGCCCGGTCTCCTCATCCCGTTCCTTGCCGGTGTAGCGGTAGCGCTTTTCGGGCACCTCCACCCCGCTGGTGCGCCTGGCCTGGTACGAGGTGCTGCCGAAGGGATAATATTCCTCGTAAGAGATCACCCGGGCCGCATCGTCCAGTTCAACACAGGCCGTTCCCAGGTGGTTGTCCATCTGGTATCTGGCGAGGGGCTGCAAGTCGCTTATGTCTTTACTGTTTTCTCTGGTCTTGGTATCCACCAGGGCAATCCGCCGCCTGTCGTCCATGACATGCAGCGTCTCTCTCTCAAGGGTAACTGTAGCGCCGGAAATCTCCCGGTAAATTTCTACAGATCCCAGGTAAATCCGTTCCTTTCTGAAATCATTGGGGAACACGACCACCTTGCGCACTCTTTGCCCGGAGGCATTATAGACATACCAGGCCTTGTTAAAATCGCTTTCCTGGTTGTTCGGACTGCGGTTTACGCTCTGCAGGTGGTTCTCGTAATTCCAGTTCATGGCGCTTAAGTGAGGCATGGAGATCATGTTGCCATGCAAGTCGAACTGGTATGGGTCCGGCAGTGCCGACCCCACCCGGGTGCTGTCGAGGCGGTTGTTGTCAGCTTGACAGGTGAAGGTCCTGGTCCAGTTGCCCGCAGTGTTATTTGCCGCCCGGTGAATCATCTGCAGCATGTTGCCCGCTTTGTCGTATGTATAGTACTGCACATAGCTGCGCATCTTGCTGCCGTCGTTGGGGTGGGAATTAAACCTGCGGTTGGCGTCGTACTGGCTGACCGGCAGATTTTGCCCCTCATGCTCCCTGCCGGCCGCCCTGACCAGCCGGTACAGGGCATCGTAGGTGTAGTCGCTGTCCGGGCGGACAACCATTCCGTCGTAATAAATCGTTTGCTGGGCATCATCGGTGATCCGGGTGATGTTACCCGACGGGTCGTATGTATACCATAAGTCCTGTAAAGTTCCGGCGCCGTTGTCGCGGGTTGTGAGAATGTGTTTGACCCTGAACGTCAGCGGATTGTATTCGTAACTTGTGCTCACGCCGTTGCCGTACAGGATGCCGGTACGCTGTCCCTTCTCGTTGTAATCGATATTCTGAACGTATTGCTCTGCCGGCCTTCCCCTGACGCTCACCCGCACCTCATTTAACAGCGACGCTTCATTATATACATACGTGATCACGCTCTTTTCCGGGTTTTTGATCAGCACCGGCCTGTTCAGTGCGTCGCAACTCGTCTCCGACACATACTGAGCCGGTTCCAGCGCCACCACGGCAATATCGGTCCAGTCAGTTGTTTGCTTATAATCCACGCATAGTTGACGCCTGCTGAGCATGAGATTTCCCTTAAAGTCGTATCCGTCATAAAAAACGACACCTCCGCCGTCGTACTGCTTCCAGGCCTGTCCCCTCAAATTACCCAACTGGGAAGCGGGAGCGCTTTCACCGTAAACAGTCCTTTTGGCTGTGAATGCCGGCCTGCCGGCTTCAGTGACTGCCAGTTCCGTATTGCGGCGCAGGGCGTCGTACCTGAAATGCAGCATTGCATCCTTGCTGTTCCATTGATAGATTGGCTTGCCCAGGCAATCGTTGAGCACCCGGTATTCGCCGGCATCCATGCTGTGCTGGTAAGCGGCTCCGCCGAGCATGTCATGCTTATATTCAATCACCCGGTTGTTCCGGGCGTCATCTATGAATTGCTGGTTGCCTTCGATATCAAGCTTGATAAAGGTGGAGAGTTGTTCTTCGACGACATCTCCGGTATCAATATCGGTAAAGCGGTTGTGGGCGAGGGAATACACACTCCGCCCCATTGAATCGTGATGCTCCTCCAGCGGGGTATCGAAGTGAAGAGCAGTTTTTAGCGCAGCATCACGCTCGGCGGGATCTGCAGCCAGGGGGCCGTTGTTCCGCTCCTCGTACCAGCTGCTGTCCTTCGCCGTATCGTTGGCATCGTAAGTCTTTTGCAGCCAGGCGTCGAATTCCACCCTGCTGAATGTGCCGTTAGGAAAGTCGGTCCTGATCAGTCGCCCCACCGGGTCGTAGTACATTACGGGCGTGACCCCGATCTCCACCAGCTCTCTGGCGTTTTCGTACCGGTGCGTGGCACTGAAGTATGGCTCATACTGCTTGACCGGTTTGCCCTTGTTGTTGAGCACGGTACGGCCCGTCCCCACCCAGCGCAGGTTGGGAGTCGTATCCACGTCCACCATGTGGTTGGCCGCGTCCAGATGTTTGGCCACACCCGGTTCCGCCTGAGCTTTCTTCATGGCTATATGCCCGAGTCCGTCCGAATATTCGAAGCCGTACTGCAGTTTTGAGGGCACGCCTGTCTGCAGCGTTTCCTGGTGATGGGTTTCCCTCAGGATGACGCCGGCCACGGTCGGGGATTTGGAAAAATCGTAAACGAAACGGCTAGTGGCATGCTGCAGCAAGTCCGCCCCGTGCGCTGCCGGGTCGGTGAAGAAACCGTCGATCTCGGCCTGGGTCAAGTCTGCCCGGAAGTCGTTCAAATCATCGGCTTCATCGCCTTTGCCCTTGAGAGCCGTGCCAACCACGAGCCCCAGAATATCGAAGCATACCTCGGAGTAGTTGCCGTTGCTGTCTTTCACCATCTCAGGCGCCAGTACCCGGAAATCAAAGCTTTCCACGCTTGTCCTGTTGCCCAGCGCATCTTCGGTTTCCATGATATACAGATGGTAATCGGGATCGTGAGTCAACCTGGTGGTTTTGTTGAAAGGGTCAATATAACGGTCAGGCAGGTAAAAATGCTGTTCCGGATTATCAGAATAACCGGTAGTGCCCGAGGGTACCCACCATTCTTCGCCGGCAACGGCCGGCGGGAACAACTTCAGGGACTCAAGACTTGCGGAGGAACGGTACCCCCCCTCGGTCAACATGTTGCCGTTCACCCTGGAGTCGTAAATGTCGTTGAGCATGGATGTGGTCAATGCCAACTTGTAGGTTTCGTAAACAAGACCCAGCGATTCGATTTTCCCCAGCAGCAATGGACCGCTCAGGTCGTTTTTCAGATACAGCATCCTGGTCCGTTTCAGGAGCCGCTTCTGTACCCCGGAGCCGGACGGAACAAACGTGGCAGCCCGGGCAACTGCGTCTCTTACCTCTGCCAGGGTGAAAAACCGGCCTCCCGGCTGTTTCCCCGTCAATTCATAAGTGCTGGTCTCGGCAGTCAGCCGCAGGCGGTAGGCAGCATCGGTCTTGATATCACTGGTAAACTCGTTTTCGGTCAGGAGTATGCCCAGCCTGGCCTGTTCATCCTTTACCTCCTGGGGCAGACCGGCGTTTACCCGTGCTCTCGGATAAACAATGCCTGCAGACTTTTTAACATTCCCCACCTCATCTATTTCCAGGTGCAGCGTATGGGCTACTCTCGGTTCCGCCGGGTTCCGCTCGTAGTGGTAGTTTATGGACTCGCTTTCGCGCACCAGAAACACGGCGTGCCTATTCTCCTGTTTGGGCTGCAGCAGCCCGATCCAACAGTTGTGCTCTGCCGTGTAATAGGGCTGACTTGCTTGCCCCGTGCCGTCCCGGGCGTAGACTTCCTCCCTCAGCACCATGGACTTGCACGCCCTGTATGCTTCCCGGAGTTCCTCTGCGGACAGGCTGTAAGGCTTTGTCGTCTTGATCTCTATCTCTGGTTCCGGCAGGCGGTATTCAGCAAAATGGGTGTTCCGGTAGTACTCAGGCTCAAATTGCTTCAGTATGGTGTCGTGACGTACGTAGGCGCCGGTATGGTACCAGGTCTTTGTGAGCACCGGGGGCTGGTGCAACGGCTCGACGTCTACGATGTTGGAAGCCGCGTTTTTTACAAAGTTGTCAAAGGTTTCAGTGTCGGTGTGCTCAACCATCCCGAAACCGCGAAACTCTCGCTCGGCGTGGTCGTAATATCCGTGACGGTACCGGTATTCGTTGACGAAGCAGGCATTGGTAACCGTTTCTCTGACCTCCACCCGGCTGACACACTGTACCGGGAAAGGCAGCCTGGTGATCCACGGCAAGCCTTCCTGTTTATCTTTCAGGTAGTAATAGCTGGAGCTCTTATAGAGGATGCTGGTTTCCTTGCCCAGATTGTTCTTGTAGCCGCACATGATGAAAGGCTTTTTGCCCCCCATCAGATCAATGTAGCGCATGGGCGCGCCGGAGTAACCGGGCAATGGCGAAGACCAGACGATGCAGGCGGTTCCGTTACCCAGCAGGTCGACCACAGACAACTGGTTGGGCCATTCGCTGGGAAAGAAGGGTTCTATCTCCCGGGCATCTCCCCAGGCATTGCCGCTTAGGTTGTTCCAGGCCCTACACCTGTTCCGGCCCAGATAGAGTATGTCGGTGGCACCGGTACCGCTGATATCTGCCAGGTGCAGGTAGGATGGATTGAAGGCGTCGGGCGTATCGAAAATAGGAGCATTGCTCATGTTCACCTTGGCGCCGAATTTACCGTAGCCCAGGTTCGGCCAGTAGCATAATTCCCCATTGCGAATGCGCACAATGTCGGTTAGGCCGTCGCCACTTATGTCTGCCAGGAAAATCGATTGGGTGCCATCCGCAAATACAATCCGCGGGCCCTGCTCTTCATCAAGGGGCTTGATAGCAAGCTCCGGCGCATCAAAACCGATGGTGCCCTGGGACGGATACCAGATAAACACATCTTCTTCGGACACCAGCATGTCGGGCATGCCGTCCCCGTTCAGGTCAATAAATTTCACGTTTGGGTCACGGAGATCAATGTTGGGCACTTTTTCAAAGGGCCTGAAGGGCAGCCATGCTTCATCATCTGTCTGTTCAAAGTAACCCGTCAGAGCTGTGGCGTGGCTCACGATGTATTTCTTGCCGCTGGCCTCCAGATCCTGAATTTGCAAGGCTCCGGCGGCAATTCCGTTCAGGGAAGGCTTTGGGGCCACCGGTCTGGCGATGGAGAAACTGCCGTTTCCCAGGTTGGATTTGTAGTACCAGGCCCCGGCCTGTTCGGTGAGGATACCGGAAATACCTTCGTTGTAGAAGTCCACCCACTGGTAGTTGCCGCTGAGCCCGGCCGGGGCGTTGACGACGCATTCCGGCGCGATCTGCTTGATCTCCGTATTCCATTCCAGCTCGTGGTACTGGAACTCTACCGGCGGCAGCCCCTTCTGATCATAGGCGCCGAGGCTGTTTTTCCGGTAGCTGAATTGCTGAACGGAGGTGATGAAATCCGCTTCCGTATAACAAATGGCAGCTTCATCGGATGCAGGGCTTTGAAAATGCTTATAGCTCAGGTTGAGGGAGTGGACCAGATAGGGTTCGGGGCCTGGCCCGGAACTGAGCTCTTTGAAAAAGTTATAAAACAAGATTCGGCGGCACAGCCTGTAGGTGCGTATCTCAAATCCGGCCCGGTAATCGGAAAACGGGTCAAAACGGCATTCCCATGCTTTTTGCACTCCCGGCAAGGGTTGGTCCTGGTCATGGTCGAAGTAATCGCAGACTAATTCGAAAAGATATTCCGGGTTTGCCGGTGCGTCCGGATTATAGGGTTTTGCCGGCGGGGCGTAATATGGGTTCTTATTCCCGTATCGAACTCTTTTTAAGTATTTGTTGGTAAAAGGCAATGGGTTCAGGCGCCTGTTTTTTTCATGCAGCTCCAGCGGCACGCTCACCAGATCCTCGGGCTTGTATTCGTACTCAATACAGTTGCCCTTGCCGTCGTAACTCAATTCCGGCAGCCACTTAAATATGCGGGTATCGTCTGCAGGGTCGGCAATTCTTGCCTGAGGAGATTTCCCAAAAAGCGTGACGGTGTTATCCCTGGTGGTTACCTTCCAGAAACAGCCGCTTTCTCCTTTGATTTGGATTCTCTCGATTCTGGCAAAACTGCTCTCTATGCGGTGCTGGTAGCGTTTTACACTGAAACCGGAAGGCGTTGTAATATCGTCATATTCCCAATTGCCGCTCTGATCCTGGATCATGGCAGGCACCAGGTCTTCCGGGCCGAACATGAAGACATCACTTTCGGGGTTGTCATCCTGATAAAGGGGCAACTGTTTATCTGTTTTTCTCTGGATTGACGGCAGCTCCATGCCCCAACCAAGGCCAAAGGCGCTGTTTCCGGACCCCGAGTTGTAGCCGAGAGCGAGAGAAGGAGCAAAATCACTCCGGCTCTTGGACAGCGGCAGCGGGATGCTGAAGCTGCAGGTGCCGTTGGCGGCATTTACAGTGAATTTTTCATCAATCCCCTTTAAAGCGCCTCCGCCCTTGGGGAGAGTTATTTGAGGCGCGCTTTGATGATGCTCTGTTTCGCTTCCTGCTTTCAGAGACGATTTCCCGGGTAGGGCATCGCTCTTTCCAATAGAAGAGTTTCTGCTGCGCAGTTGCTCTTGGCTTTCCATAATTCAGCCTCCCAAAATAGGGGTTTTACTATATATCGCCATTGCCGTTGAACATTACGAAAGTATCACAAGCTGACATCCATTTTTCTTCCTTATTGCAATAATTTGAACATCAAACCATTTAGATCCTGCCTGGCAGGATTTTTTTTCAAAAGTTTACCTAATACTACAGCGTATACTAAAAGTTAGCGGAGCCATGGGGACGGTTATAAGGTACGGGGACACACCCCTGCGGGGAATGTCCCCAACGTATGCTTCCGAAGCGCAGCGAAGTAGAATCGGGGACATTCCTCCAACCCCAAAGTCTAGCCCTAAATAGAGGTGTGTCCCCATACCTTAATCGGGAAAGCGATGGAACCGTCCCCATGGCGTAGCGGGCATAGCGAAATAAGCAATACTACGCTGTAGTACTAATCCAAAATAGTAAATAATTATTTACTATTTCTTTTATTCATTATATATTAATCATAATGAACACCAAATCTAAGGGAGGGATTGAAATAGTTAACCTGGAAAATGTGGCCGGCGACTTCCTGACACTTTTGGCGTACATACGCGAGAAATTTTTTCGGCCATTCGACCAGATCACACGCTCCCGGTTAAGCTCTTTTCAATTCTTTGCGGTATCAATCCTGTACCGGAAAGGTTCACTGCCGATGTCGGAATTAGCCGGTGAGATGCGGATCTCAAAACAGCAGCTAACGCCCCTGATTAACAAGCTGATTGACCATGGTCTTCTGGTTAAAAAAACAGATAAAGATGATAGACGCATCGTGCGCCTGGAAATCACTGATTCCGGCAGAAACACGGTTGAGAGATTACGGGCAGAGATAAAACTTGCCCTGACTGAAAGGCTCAGCGCGCTTCCCGACACGAAACTGGACGAACTGGGGCAAATGCTGAAGAGAATCCATGAGATCCTGCAAATTGTCAAGTAGGAAGAAAAGCAGGCCAGGGTATATAAACTCAAAAATCTTTGAAGGTGGTCAATGGAATGAAAAAACTTAAGAAAGTACTGCTCATACTGATAGTGCTCATTCTTGCCGGTGGAGGGGCAGGGGTTGGTTACTACTATTATGAGAGCATCAACTTCTTCTCTACCGAAAACGCCCAAATAGCATCCGACACAGTAACGCTGACACCGGAGGTCACCGGTAAAGTGATCAATTGGGACGTCAAGGAAGGGGATTATGTAAAAGCGGGACAAGTACTGGGAAAACAGGACGTCGGCATGTTGGTCACCAGTACTGCAATGAACCCCGGGACGCTGGCGAGCACAGCGGATTCCCTTATCTCCAAAGCGGAGATCAAATCTCCCATTGATGGCAAGGTTGTGCAGTCAAATATCGTCAAGGGTGAGGTTATTTCGCCCGGTATGGAGATTGCAACGATTGCGGATACTGCCCATATTTACATCAAGGCAAATATTGAAGAAACAGATATTTTGAATATCAAGCCGGGTCAAAAAGTCGATATCAAAATCGACGCCTACCCACATAAATCCTTCACTGGTTATGTTGCGAGCATTGGTCAGGTTACGGAGTCGGCCTTCAATCAGTTTCCGTCCCTGAATACCAGTGGAACTTTCTCTAAAGTTACCCAGTTGATACCGGTAAAGATATCTATCACGGATATAAATAATTTGACTCTCATGCCCGGTATGAATGCAACAGTCAAAATCCATGTCAAATAACCAGTGAAATGAGGTTTCCGTATGCAAAAGCGAATTAAAATATTCCTGACAATTTTGGCGGCAGTGCTTCTAATCATCACCGTCTCCGGATGTGCCGGCCGGAATGGGGACAAGACAGTGGCGGTAACGACAGCGGTTGCCGGTAACCAGGAATTGGCGACAAAGCTAGAACTCAGCGGCGTTCTGGTGCCGGCACAGACAGTTGATATATCAAGTAATATACTGGGGCAGGTAACTAAATTGGGGTTCCACGTCGGAAGCGCCGTTAAGGCTGGGGATACCCTTATGCAGCTAGATACGAAAACATTAAGCGCCCAGCTTTTGCAGGCAGAAGCCGGTTTGCAGTCAGCTGAGGCAGCAGCGCAGTCAGCCCGGAGCCAGGTTTCTTTAGCACAGATAAACCTTGATGCGGCACAAAAACTTTATGATCGGACCAAGGTCCTTTTTGAGTCGGGCGCAGTACCCCAAAGCCAGCTGGATGATGTGACGGACAAGCTGAATACTGCCAAAAACCAGTTTGAAAATGCTTCCGGCCCCGCCCAGAACCAGGCTCAGGCAGCGATCAACACAGCCAGTGCCAATATCAAAAATATCGAGGTCCAGATTAATAATGCCACCATCAAAAGTCCCATAAACGGTATCCTGACCAGCCAGAGTGTCAACGTTGGCGAAGTGATCTCGCCAGGCGCGCCGGTGATTTCCATCGTAGACACCTCAATTCTGAAAATGAAATGCACTGTGGCCCAGGACGTATTACCGCTTTTGGCAGTCGGCCAGGAAATGAACGTTACCATCGACAGCTACCCGGGCACTAAATTCAAAGGGACTATTTCCAGCATCGGGCCGATTGCTGTCAACACAGGTGAGGTATTCCCCGCGGAAATCGCCATTAACAACAATGGCAGACTGATGGCAGGGTTATCCGCCCATGCCTCTATGGACATAAAAATAAAAGGAGTTGTAGTCCCATCGGCAGCGGTAGTACAAAACAACGGGGAAAGCTATGTCTATGTCATCAAAGATAATATTGCAACAAAGCGCGTGGTGAAAACCGGGCTGAAAAACGATTCCGAAATACTAATTTTAAACGGACTTAAGGCCGGGGAGCGGGCTGCCGTTACCAACGTCAACTCTCTAACCGACAATATGCCGGTAAACGCCAATTAATAGACTAATCAATTCAACCGAGCGGAGATAGTGAGCTATGTTTAGATTATTCCGGTATTTGCGGCCATACACCGGGAGCTTATTCTGGATCGCAGGTTTTCTTTTCGTCCAGTCTCTGGCAGAACTGTATCTCCCGACGCTCATGGCGGATGTGGTCAACAATGGCATGATGAAAGGCGATAACGGTTACATCTGGAAATACGGGAGCTACATGCTGCTTGTTGTGCTTGGAAGCAGCATGTGCGCCATTATCGGAAGTTACCTGTCTTCAATAACCGGGATGGGCTACGGCCGGGACATCCGCGACCAGGTTTTTTCGCGGGTGGAGAGCTATTCACTGCATGAGTTCGATAAGATCGGAACTTCTTCCCTGATTACCAGGACCACCAACGACATTACGCAGGTACAGACCCTGGTGATCATGGGTTTGCGTTTCATGGTCAGTGCTCCGCTCATGTGCATCGGGGGTATCATCATGGCGCTTGCAAAGGATAAGGAGCTTACCTTAGTCCTGGCTGTGGTGCTCCCGGTGATGCTGATGATCATAGGGCTCCTGGCCAGCTTAATCGTGCCCTCGTTCAAATTAATGCAGACCAGGCTCGACAAAGTAAACCTGGTTCTGCGTGAGAATCTGACCGGCATCAGGGTCATCCGGGCCTTTAACAGACTCAGGAGCGAAAATGAACGGTTTAAGGAAGCTAATCGCGAACTGACCGAAACCTCGATCAAGGTCAATAAAATAATGGCGTCTATGCAGCCCGTCATGATGCTGACCATGAATTTAACCTCCATCGCGATCATCTGGTTTGGCGGCCTGCGTATCGGTCAAGACAAAATGCAAGTGGGCGACATGATGGCTTTTCTCCAGTACGCAATGCAGATCATGTTCTCCATCATCATGGTGACGATTGTGTATGTCATGGTTCCCAGAGCCCAGGCCTCTGCCCTGCGAATCAACGAAGTGCTGGATATGGAAACTGAGATCATTGACCAGTTAGATAATAGAAAATTCGATCACCAGAAAGGTTATGTAGAATTCCAGGACGTCACCTTTAGCTATCCCGGCGCTGAATTACCTGCCATCCGCAATATTTCTTTTGCCGCCTATCCCGGCGAGGTGACGGCGATTATCGGCGGTACCGGCGCGGGTAAATCCACCTTGATTAACCTGATCCCGCGCTTTTACGATGTTGACAGCGGGTGCGTCCTGGTTGACGGTGTGGATGTCCGGCAAATGACCCAGCAGGATCTGCGGGCAAAAATAGGGTTCGTACCGCAGACGCCAATCCTTTTCAGCGGGACCATTGCTGAAAACATCCGTTACGGTAAGACTGATGCCACCGATGAAGAGATCACTCATGCTGCGGAGGTAGCCCAGGCGAGCGAATTCATTACTGCGATGAAAGATGGATACAATGCGCAAATCTCCCAGGGCGGAACCAATTTATCCGGTGGTCAGAAACAAAGGCTTTCCATTGCCCGTGCTCTAGTCAGGAAGCCGGGAATATATATTTTGGACGACAGTTTTTCGGCCCTCGACTTTAAGACCGATGCCCGGCTCCGTATGGCGCTCAAAAAAGAGACCACCGCTTCCACTGTAATCATTGTCGCCCAGCGAGTGAGTACGGTCATGGATGCCGACCGGATCATCGTTCTGGATGAAAGCCAGATTGTCGGAATGGGCAAACATAAAGAACTCATGGGTACTTGTGAGGTATACCGTGAAATCGTATCCTCCCAGTTGTCAGTAGAGGAGATAGCGTGATAGCATGAGCGAACAGAAATCACCAAGACCAGGCGCAGCACCCAGAGGTCCTTTGGGCCGCGGCCCAATGATGGGGGCCCCGGTGGAAAAAGCAAAGGATTTTCGAGGGACCCTGAAAAGGCTGAGCGAATATCTGCGGCCGGAGCGATATCGTTTTCTGACAATGTTTTTTTTAGCCATTGCCAGTACGCTATTCTCCATTGTGGGCCCCAAAATCATGGGGAAGGCCACAACCAAACTGGGTGAAGGGCTCCTGGCCAAATATAACTATTATCTGCAACTGAGTATAGCCATCCAGAAGAAAATGCCCATTGAGGTGATCAATAAGCTGAAAAAGCAGCCGATCCCGACCTTTGATTTTGCCTATATCGGAAAAATTCTGCTTTGGTTGGTGGCACTTTACCTGATCAGTGCCCTGTTCAGCTATATCATGGGCTACATTATGTCCAGCGTGTCCCAGAACACAGTTTATAAGATGCGCAACGATGTAAAGGACAAGCTTGACCGTCTGCCGCTCAAATATTTCGACCAGCGCACCCATGGCGAAATCCTGAGCCGTGTCACTAATGACATGGACAACATTGCGACGACGCTGCAGCAGAGTCTGACCCAGCTGATCACGTCTTTCGTCACTATCATCGGTATCCTGATCATGATGCTGACCATCAGTCCGCTGATGACTATAATCACATTGGTGACGCTGCCGGCCAGTATGTTCATAACTGCTCTTATTACCAGGAATTCACAGAAGTTTTTTGCAGAGCAGCAGAAATATCTGGGAGAACTAAACGGTCATGTCGAAGAAATGTATGCAGGGCATAAGATCGTTAAAGCGTTCGGACATGAGGGAGATTCCATAGAAAAGTTTAAGGGGATTAACACCAGGCTCTACAAAGTCGGATGGAAAGCGCAGTTTATGTCCGGCATTATCTTTCCGGCTTTGAACTTTGTCAATAATATCGGCTATGTCCTCGTATGCGTCACAGGTGGCCTGCTGGTGGCACGCAGGAAAATTGAGATTGGCGATATCCAGGCGTTCATCCAGTACATGCGGACGTTCACCCAACCTATCCTCCAACTGGCCAATATAGCCAACGTATTGCAGTCTACAGTGGCCTCCGCGGAACGGGTATTCGAGATTATGGATGAGGTTGAGCAAATCCCTGACCGGGAAGATACGGACACCATCAAGTTCCCGAAAGGTAAAATCAAATTTGAGCATGTCAAGTTCGGCTATAAAGAAGATGTCCCGCTGATGGCAGACCTCAGCATAGATGTTCAGGAAGGGCAAACCATCGCCATCGTCGGGCCGACAGGAGCGGGCAAAACCACGCTGGTTAATCTGATCATGCGCTTCTACGAGGTGCAAGGCGGCCGGATCACCATTGACGGCGTGGATATCAGGGACATGAGTCGCGGGGACCTGCGCACGATGTTCGGCATGGTGCTGCAGGACACATGGCTTTTTAACGGAACCATCAGGGACAACATTGCTTACGGCCGGGAGGGAGCCGGAGAAGAAGAGATCATCAACGCGGCCAAAGCTGCCAATGCCCACCACTTTATCAAGACTCTCCCGGACGGCTATAATACTGTGCTGAACGAAGAGGCCTCCAATATTTCGCAAGGCCAAAAGCAATTGCTGACTATTGCCCGGGCCATTCTGGCCGACCCGGCGATCCTTATCCTTGATGAGGCCACCAGCAATATTGATACGAGAACCGAGGTGCTGATCCAGAGAGCGATGGCAAATATGATGAAGGGAAGAACCAGTTTTGTTATTGCGCACAGGCTTTCCACGATCCGCGACGCGGACCTGATCCTGGTGATGAACCAGGGGGCCATCATTGAGCAGGGTAATCACAAGGAACTCCTGGCCAAAGGCGGCTTCTACGCTGAACTTTACAACAGCCAATTTACGGGTGGAAACCTTGGTGCACATGCTGCATCTTGAATTCGAAATTTAACGAAAACATTTAGGTTGCAATGGACAATTGAATGAAAAAAAATTATTGTCGCAACAGAATTACTGACTTAGCGCGACACCTGATCAAAAAACCGGCACCCATGGCAGGAGGCCGGTTTTCATATATTCCAATACTGCTATAATCTCCCAGTTATCGCATTTCCATTGGGGTATAACTGCGCCTTTTTGCCACGCACTTGTATGCGGGTCTGATTATCTTTCCAGTATTTACAATTTCCTCAATCCGGTGGGCACTCCAGCCGGCTATTCTTG
This sequence comes from uncultured Peptococcaceae bacterium, assembly GCA_964643075.1. Taxonomy (GTDB): domain Bacteria; phylum Bacillota; class Desulfotomaculia; order Desulfotomaculales; family Desulfocucumaceae; genus Desulfocucumis. The sequence continues at coordinate 38,171 of CAZXQO010000019.1, read as the reverse complement.
AAATAGCAAAGAGAGGGGTATACATTTCAGGTGGTATATCCAACATCCTGTACACAAATCCGGAATAAAAATCAATATTCGCACTGACACCCCTGTCAATCTTTCGTGCTTTTGCTATTACCTTTGGCGCAAGCACCTCAATCTTTGAATAAAATTCATATTCATCCTCCAGCCCCTTTTCCATTGCCAACCGTGCAACATGCTCCTTGAATATAACAGCTCTTGGATCAGATATGGTATAAACAGCATGACCCATGCCGTAAATCAGTCCCAAACGATCAAAAGCTTCCTTTTTAAGTATTTTTTGAAGATAGTTTTCAATTTCTTCATCATCTTTCCAATCCTTTAAGTTTTGTTTAATGTCTTCCAACATTTGAACAACCTTAATATTAGCGCCGCCATGCCTGGGCCCCTTTAGCGAGCCCAGTGCTGCGGCTATTGTAGAATATGTGTCCGACCCCGAAGAAGTCACAACATGGGTAACAAAAGTAGAATTGTTACCGCCGCCATGCTCCGCATGAAGTACAAGCGCAAGATCCAGAAGCCTCGCCTCGATCTTTGTGAATTTGCTGTCAGGCCTGATCATATGTAAAATATTCTCAGCCGTACCTAAATCAATCCTTGGATCATGAATATATAAGCTTTGGTCGGCATGATAACGGGCAAAAGCCTGATAGCCATAAACTGCCATTGTAGGAAAACAGGCAATCAGAGTAATACATTGCTTTAATACATTTTTGACGGAAGTGTCATCCGCATTGGCATCAAAGCTATACAAGGCTAATACACTTCTTGCCAGTTTGTTCATTATATTGTTACTAGGCACATTTAAAATCATATCCCGGACAAAGTGCTCAGGCAGCTTCCGAAAACTACCAAGTAATTGCTGAAAATCATTAATTTCTTCTTTATTAGGCAGATCACCAAAAAGCAGCAAATAACAAGTTTCCTCAAAACCAAAACGATCATCTTCAAGATAACCATTAACTATATCATTTATTTCTATTCCTCTGTACATTAGCTTGCCTGGAACAGGAATCATATCGTTCTCGTCAACAATATAGGAATGTACCTCGCCGATCTCTGTCAGGCCAACAAGAACACCCCGTCCATCTGCATGGCGGAGTCCCCGTTTTACCTGGTATCTGTCAAACAACTCGGGACTCAATAAATTACAACTTTCAGCCAGGCCGGCAAGCCTGTCTATTTCTTTGCTTTCATCAATAACCTTTAAATTATCCACATTACACCTCTTCTTCAATTAATGTTTGTTACTACGGTGACAGGGGACGGTTCCATCGCTTTCCCTTCGGTCCTTCGCTGCGCTTCGGAAGCGCTCGAACCGTCCCCATGGCTCCGCTAACTTTTTGTTTACGCTGTAGTACTAGTTGATAAATAGAGTTGATGATTTTCTCGGCAGGACCAGGCCTTAATACCGCCGCTTGAGATAATCTCTATGCAGTTTTGTACCTTGGAAGCCGACACATCTCCAAACTGGGCCTCCTTGCTGAGGTTCCGGGTAACCGGAATGAATAATGGCTAAAATTTTCCTTCCTACCGTGTTTTCTAAGGCTCGGCTATTACTTTCGGTGTGCGAATGGATGTTTTTTGCTTCTTGTAAGTATCCACTAAACATTGACGTGAGTAGGACGCTTCTATTCTTTCTTCTATTGATAAGCTATGGGTATAACATGTGTCACGCGTATAACTATCAATAATATGTTCATACTTATCCGGCGGAATTAAAAAAGCCGCGGTCTGACTAATAGCCTTTAGAGCATCCTGCGACAACTCCTCCAATACTAAGCACCCTTGTTTTCCACCAATCAATTGAGAAACACTTTTTGCCTGTCCACTGCTTATTACTTTCAAGCCTATAAGATTTTTTGCCAAATCAGATACTTTATGGCAGTGAGAATAGGGCACCCTCAGCATACTGGATCGTGCATCAATTATTACCATATTCTTTAAGTCGACAGTAATTGCCAACTCCATTTCATGTACGGTATCCACCAGGATGGCTTCTATTTGAATAATGAATTTATCTATTTCTTTACCGCTAATGAATTTACTCCGGTTGAAAATCTTCAATATTTTGCACCCCCAAAAAATAAAAATATATAATGATTACTCAATCACACTGGCTCTACCGTTCACTATTTCCAAAACGGAGGTTGGGAAACTCTCAGCTCATTTGCCACAGCCCTTACCTTTATCGGCATCTACCTGTAATACGTACATCTAAATTCACCTCCTTGGATTATATATTATATCTAAAAAATAACCAAAGATGGAGAGGAAAATCCTGAGGTTTTTTCCCATAATCAATTCAAAGAACAAGTACATATAAATAAAATTTCCCAGTTTGCACTGGATCCTCATTATGTAATACAAAAAATTCGATTCGGGAACTACAAAAGAAACTTTAGTAAAAAAAAGGGGCACCACCTGACATTTGCCTCCCGTATCAATAAGACCCTGCCTTGCGGCGGACACCCCTTGCACAACGACTTAAGTTTAAAAGATCGCTAGTTCCTTAAATCAAAATCCCCAAATTTTTAAGTTCCTTTTCCAGACAATGGTAAGTGGATTGTTGTGCGGGTACCAAGGGTAAACGCACATCCCCTACTTCAATTCCTATTAGTTTGAAACATGCTTTGATTGCTGTTGGGTTAGGTTCAGCAAACAACGCTTTTGTAATCTCCATTACCTCATAATGTGTTGCACGAGCACCATAAAGATCACCCCTGGCGCATTTTTCGCATATTTCCTTGTACTTTACACCAACAATATGGGCAGATGCAGAAATAACCCCATCTCCTCCTAATGCCATAATGGGATAAGTTAACAGATCCTCACCACTCAAAACGTAGAACTTCTTTTCTCTATTTTTCATAAAACTAATCAATTCCATTGTTTGACGTAAATCACCAGTCGCATCCTTAATACCGATTATATTTTCTACAGTATCACATAGTCTAATAATTGTCTCATTCTCTATATTTACACCTGTCCTAATGGGTATATTATATAAAAAGACTTGTAAATTAGTACTGTTGGCAACTTCTTTAAAATGCTCAAATAAACCCTTTTGGGACGGCCTGGTATAATAAGGTGCAACTACGAGACAAGCATCAGCACCTGCCTCTTCAGCAAAATGGGTTCTTTTAATAGTTTTGTCAGTATTATTGGTTCCGGTACCTGCCATTACAGGTAAGCGGCCATTACTCTCCTTAACTACTATATCTATAGCCTTTTCAAATTCTTCTTCGGTAAGTGCAGGAGACTCTCCGGTAGTGCCGCATGGAACCAATCCATCTGCCTGTTGTTTCTCGATCAAGTAATTTGTTAGAAACCTTAAGTTATCTTCGTCTAGGTTGTTGTTTTTGTCAAAAGGCGTAATCATAGCTATATGACAGCCTGAAAAATTAGTTTTCAAAACTTTTACACTCCATTCCTTTTTTACTTCAGTTTGCAAACAAAAACATAGTCACTTCATCAATTCTCTTCTGCAATCCTCAGAAAAACAACCTTTTGCCACACTGACAACTTTCCCAGTCATATAGACCTGACCATCCTTCGCTATCTCAATGTCTATCTGCCCTCTAAGAAAAACAAAAAAACGGCCATCAAGCATGACAGAAAAAGGCCGAATACATAGGAAAACCCTCCTCCCCTTACCCATTACTTGATGAGATAGCTCTCCACCCAGACTCGGGTCTGGCCCGGGTGACAGTCCGGCACCTGTTCGGCGACGGCCCAGCCTCCGCCTGTGGGTCAAGCGTGGCTTCGGCGGTAACCCTTTTATCCCGGTTCAACAGTACCTTCCTCCCCGGAATTACTCATGCTTCCCGCGCCTCTACCCCATCCCCTGATATGGGAGATGAGGCTTATTATTAAATTGGGGGAAATTATAACATGCCTATTGAGAGCAGTCAATGGCAATTGGATTTTTGCTTAGACACATTGATGCTTCACTTTATTCCTGTCCCATCACCAAGGTGTTCTGCTCCCCATTCAACCAAGGTTTGGATAATTTTTTTTAAACTTTCACCCCGAGATGTAAGAGAATACTCGACCCGTGGCGGAACCTCCGGGTATACCTTCCTGGCAACTATTCCTTCTTTCTCAAGCTCCTGCAACCGGGATGAAAGAGTCTTGGGACTAATTCCTTGCAGTGATTTCTGCAGTTGACCAAATCTTTTGGTTCCATTAAAAAGCTCCCGTAGAATTAACAGAGTCCATTTACCGCCAAGAATAGAAAGGGTTTTTTTAATCGGGCAAAAATATTTTTCTTCAGGTCTACATTGATTAGTCACAATACTTCCCTCCACTATAGTAATTGCAGTAAATGTAACTACTTCCATTATTGTAGAATTGGCATTATATTAAATTTTAACACGAGTGCAACAAGATCTCAAACTTATGGAGGGATAAATCATGAAGGTTCTTGCATTCAACGGGAGTCCGAGGAAGAAATGGAATACGGCAACACTGTTGAACAAAGCACTGGAAGGTGCGGCTGCACAGGGAGCAGAGACAGAACTAATTCATCTTTATGATCTCAACTTTAAAGGATGTATGAGTTGTTTTGCCTGTAAGACAAAAGGCGGTAAAAGTTATGGCAAGTGTGCGGCAAATGATGAACTGACACCAATCCTGGAAAGGGTTGAGGCAGCCGATAGCATCATACTAGGCTCTCCCATATATTTTGGTGCCGTTTCCGGAGAGATGAAATCATTTATGGAACGTTTGCTGTGTCCATACTTTACCTACACCGATCCTCCACAATCGCTTTTCCCAAAAAAAATCAATACAGGGTTTATTTATACGATGAATGTTAAAGAGGAGCAAATGAAAGATTATGGTTTGGATAAATACTTCGGTTTTAATGAAATGCTACTGCGGATGATATTCGGGGCTTCAGAGACAATTTGCAGCTTTGATACCTATCAATTTGAGGATTATTCAAAGGTGGTTGCAAACCGTTTTGATCCTGAGAAAAAAGCTAAAAGGCGCGAGGAAATATTTCCGGATGATTGCAGGAAAGCCTTTGACTTAGGGAAAAGACTTGCCGGTAAAGGAAGTGAAATCCTATAAAGATACTAAAAGTATTAACCAGAATATACATAAATCCGAAGGATTTAGATGGAGTAATTGTTTTCTATGAGCATATATTTGGTGAAAAATGCCGACTACGCTTTAAATACCACGAAGTCGGATTGGAGCTTGCAGGTGTGGGTTCGGTTCTGCTCATTGCAGGTGTGGATAATGCTCTCCATACATATAAAAGTACTCAAGCAACATTCCTGGTTGATTCTATTAACGATTATTATGAGGAATTTGTTAAACAAGGTGTTGTTATCCTTGAAGAGCCCAAAAAAGTACCTACTGGGTTAAATATGACGGCAAGACATCCTGATGGAACAATTGTAGAATATGTCGAGCATGTCCCTGATTCTATCGCTGCGCTTCGGGAACATACGTTGGGGACATTCCTCCGACCTTAAAGCCATCCTCCGAAGAGAGGTGTGTCCCCTTTCCTTACAACCGTTCCCATGGCTCCGCTAACCTTTAAATTACGCTGCAGTGCTAGTGAGAGTGAGTAAATATGAAAGGGTGAGCTTATGAGTCAATTGCTTATTGACAGGAAAAAGTGCCAAAAAGATGGTATATGCGTTGCGGAATGCCCCCTGGGAATTATTACCCTGGAGGAAACAGAAGGATTTCCGGCAAATTTACCCGGCACCCAGGAATTTTGCGTAGCCTGCGGCCATTGTGTGGCAGTGTGTCCTCACGGTGCTTTATCACTAACCGAAATGCCCTCCGGAGATTGCCAGCCGCTGCAAAAGGAGTTATTTCCCACCCCGGAGCAGGTGCAGCAATTTTTAACCTCCCGGCGTTCCATCAGAGTTTACCGGGATAAACCAGTAGACCGGGAAACCCTGCAAAAAATAATTAATGTTGCCAGTTATGCCCCCTCGGGCCATAACAGCCAGCCGGTGCACTGGCTGTTATGGCCGGAAAAAGAGAAAGTACAGCCGTTAGCCGCCCTGGTAGTGGACTGGATGCGCTACATGATCAAGGAGATGCCCGACAGGGCTAAGGCAATGCATCTGGATAGAGTGGTGGCGGCCTGGGAAAATGGTGAGGATAAAGTAACCCGCCAGGCTCCGCATATTGTCCTGGCCCACGGCCAGAGTGACAATATGATGGCACAATCGTCCTGCACCATAGCTTTGACCTACCTGGAGCTGGCTGCCTACGGATTCGGGCTGGGAGCCTGCTGGGCCGGTTATTTCAATCTTGCCGCCAGCTCCTACCCGCCCATGCAAGAGGCTCTGGAACTGCCCGCAGGGCACAAAAGTTTTGGCGCCATGATGCTGGGTTATCCTAAATTTAAGTACCACCGTATACCGCTACGCATCACTCCCAGGATCAGCTGGCGATAAAGTTATTAGAACCAATATGTTTTCTACGCACAATATTATTATTAAACACGATATAAATATTAGCTCAGGCAAAGAACCCGAACATTCACAAAAAGTCCGGGTTCTTTTATTTCCGTTCAATAGTTGATTACTATTCCTATTGTGGCTGTGGCCGTAAACCGGCTGACAGGGAAGCAATGTTGAAGTCTATTGTCCTAAAAAAGCTGATGGGTCTTGCATCTGCCGGAGGGACGAAAGTGTCTTACGGAATTGCCTGACCGGATATTGCTGTATATGCGCCAAGGGAGTCAGTGAAAAAACCTGACAATTACATTTTATAATTTTCCATAATTATTTCACAATTCTTCGATACTGTTATTGTATATTAAAGAAAATAAAATGTTGAGAGGTGCTATGATGAAAAAATTAGGAAAAAAGATTACTGGTCTTGCACTTGGAGGAATGCTCTTAGCCGGATCAATAACTGGGTATGCGTTTGCCGACTTAAGTACACAAAGCACACAAACCCAGCCCAAGAATGATTATTACCAGGAGTTTGTCAGTGATTTTGCTACTAACTTGGGGGTTAGTCAGGATCAAGTAACAGCAGCTCTGGAGGCTACTAAAAAGCAAATGCTCCAAGAGGCTGTGCAGCAGGGTAAAATCACCCAGGACCAAGTGGATAAAATTTCTTCCAATAAAGGCTTCGTATTTGGGATGCCCAGTTTCAAACACGGTGACAGAGGTGATATCACACAAAACCCCCAATACCTGAATGACGCTGCCACTGCCCTTGGCATGACTGCTGACGAACTGAAGTCTGAACTACAATCAGGCAAAACAATGGATCAGATTGTTACTGCTCAGGGCATGACCATGGATCAATTCCGCCAGAAGATGCCTCAGCGCCAACACAAAAAAGGTGACATTACACAAAACCCCCAATACCTGAATAACGCCGCCACTGCCCTTGGCATGACCGCTGACGAACTGAAGTCTGAACTACAATCAGGCAAAACGATGGATCAAATTGTTACCGCTCAGGGCATGACCATGGATCAATTCCGCCAGAAGATGCCTCAGCGCCAACACGTGAAGAAAGATTCGACAACCAGTACCACTTCAAATCAGGACTAAATCTTTAATCCTGAAGATAATTACGATTTCAGAACAAGAGTACCTAAATGGTACTCTTGTTTTAGTAATAATATCATTAACAATTTTTAATAGACCTCAGCCTCTTACCCAATACCAGCGAACCATTCCCTGATTTCATCTCAATAATTTAGTATTTAGTTAACCGATGCCGGTTGCCCAATGTTATCCGCTACCTCAAAGGAGGGAATATGCTTAAATCCCATGGCTGCTGCCAACAGATTGGTAGGGAACACCTGAATCTTGTTATTGTATTTCATGGTTGTATCGTTATAAAATTGCCGTGCAGAAGCTATCTTACTCTCAGTGTCACTCAACTCTTTCTTTAATTGGTTAAAATCTTTACTGGCTTTAAGTTGAGGATAGTTTTCCGATACCGCATAGAGTGTCTTTAACGCCCCAGTTAACATATTTTCGGCCTGTATCCGCTGGTCCACGCTTTGCGCCTCTGTCGCTATCGCCCTCGCCCTAGTAACATTTTCAAGCACCATTTTTTCGTATGCAGCATAGCCTCTTACCGTTTCTACCAAATTAGATATAAGATCATACCTTCTTTTGAGCAGGACTTCAAACTGTGACCAAGCATTCTGTGTCAGGTTGCGTGTCCTCACAAGTCCGTTATAAAGGAGTATTACAGGCATCCCTAAAACAACTACTATTACTATGAGTCCAAGTACAAAGGTTTTCATTAAATACCCTCCTTTTTCATGCAAACCGGATACAAACTTTTTGCATAGATACAGTCAGTCTTCATGTACTGAGACAAGTATTTTTCTTTTATCTATGCCAATACGTCTATTCCGAAAATTGCAATATTATACTGGTTTAGATTTCAACAAGAGCCAAATAAATCCTGCTTTTATTTATTGAAAATTATTAATTATCAGACATATAAGAACAGTCCTTGCTTGCCCACTCCGGACCGCAAGATATGTAAGATTTTGCCCTTCATGCAATTTACAGGTAGAATTTGCAGGATATTTATAGGATAACGAAGTATAAAATATCATTGGTGGGATTCTTTCAATGAGCGGAATTTTCCATGCTGCAGCGGCGGCTAGCCTTTTACAACTGCCACCGTTTGCAGTTTCAGTATGGGGAGGGCCAAATCCCCCTCCTGGGCGATGACATCGTCGATATCTTTATATACGAAAGGCGACTCATCAGCGATTTCTTTGGTGCTGTGCGTTCCCAGAACCACCGACTGCTCGGCCAGTTCCTGCAGGACATCTTGTTCGGAATAGGATGCCAGGGCCTTTTTCCTGCCCATCTTCCTTCCCGCCCCGTGGGAGCAGGAATGAAATGAATCCGGGTTGCCGAGACCACGGACTATGTAACTGGCCCTCCCCATGGCCCCGGGGACAATTCCAAGTTCACCCTCCCGCACCCTGATGGCGCCCTTCCGGTGGACCCAGACATTTTCATCGTAGTGATGCTCCAGTGCAGCGTAGTTGTGATGTGCGTTTATTTCCATATCCATCACAATACCTGTAAAATCGGTATGTTTTTTCACCAGGTTAAAGAGGATGGATTTCACCTTTTCTTTCATTGCTTCCCTGTTCTCCCTTGCGAAGACCAGAGCCATTTGCATCCAGTGCAGGTAAGAATGCCCTGCCGGCTCTTCTACCGGCAGGAAGGACAACCGGTATCCCGACGGGATCCCGGTGTGCCAGCGTTCGTTCAGTTCACGGGCAATCCGGTTGAAATGGTCACAGACCTGTTTCCCAACATTGCGGCTACCGCTGTGCAGCATCACGCAAAGATTCCCGGACTCATCTTCCTGCAATTCAATAAAGTGGTTACCGCCTCCGAGGGTTCCAATCTGATAAAAAGCAGAGGGGAAACAGCGCTCCGCCAATTCCGGATGAAAATCAAGCTCCTTTTCAAATTCGGAACCAGAATCCAATAAGCTGGAGAGGTAAACGGAGTCTTGCATCTCCTTGTGATGGGAAAAGCCCACCGGAATCTCCCGCAACAGGGTTTTGGTAATGACTTCAACCAGTTTTCCATGGGCTGTGTCTGTCTCCCTCACAAGCCTGGCCGGGATGTTGGTTTGGAAGAAAACCATACCGCAGCCAATGTCAACACCCACAGCATTGGGAATAATGACGCCTTTGGCAGCGATTACTCCGCCGATAGGCATACCATATCCCATATGAGTATCGGGCATAAGTGCCACCCACTTGTGAATAAACGGGAGATCGGCCAGGTTTAACGCCTGCTCAATACAGGATCCCTCAATCTCCGAAGAGTTTTTCAGCCATATTTTGATTGATTTTTTATGCCCGTGTTTATTGGGCCTTCCTTCAATTACAAACATAATTCTCCACTCAGTAATAAATCCAGAAATAGGGTAACACATTTCTGGATTGTATACAATATGCAATTTAATAATTTTGCCGTTAACCATCATATTTTTACAAAAAAATTATGATGCGTTTTCTCTTGCCAGTGGCCAGTGCTCCCTGTGCAATTTGGCGCTGGTTCGGGAATTTTGTCTGGGTGACCGATTTTCCTGGGAATTAGCAAGAAAAAAACCACCCGTGCATTTAATGCAGGAGCGGTTTCAAATGGGAAAGCCGCCCGGGGTGGGGCGGCTTAAAGTAGTAAGAACTTGCTTTAGATTATGATTGGACAAAGATGGGCTGCAAACAGAACAATTTCATGGGGTTGGGGTGGTGCAACAACCAGAGTAACATCGAAGACTAAGAATGCCTCGTTTTCAACTACGAGTACGCATTTGAATTTTACATCAACACCTGGTTTGGTTTGAGGTATGGTATCGCTGATTTTACAAAGTTCAACTCCAGCTTCCAATAATTCTTTTGCTTGAGCGCGTGTGAGACGGATGGCAATAATTGGCTGGATTTCAGTTGCGCCGATTTCAATCAGTAGAAAGTATTCGTCTTTTACTTTAAGTATACAGGCGGCGAGAATATTGATTAATGTTGCTTTTTCCGGGGTCATTTCGTTTAATAGGTTTTTAACCCCATCCGGTAATTTTGATAAATCATTACCCATAAGAAATACCTCCATTTCTAATATATTCCATAATATAGTATGGTAAATTTTTGTTTTTGTGCCAAAAGAAAAGAGCCCGGCAGTTCGCCGAGGCCATGGGTTAAAACTATGGCCGCCTGAAAAAGGTAAAATATCCTGCTCTTACCCAGTCAAACGGCCTCTAACCTGGGAAAAACTTTTTTTGAAAGGCGGGTGTTTCATGTCTGCATAGCTATGTTCTTTGCGACGGTTACATACGGCAATATCGGCTCCTTCATTACCCTTTATTCCTCATTTTACGCCTTAGCCTTGAGCCTGACCAGGCCCATAGCCGGAAGGCCGATGGACCGCCATGGGCACTCATCTTCATCAGACATTGACCCGTACCCCTTTTGATGGACAGTAGAAACACGTAGTATACTAGAAATTGAAAGGGGTACGGGTCAACTCATGTAACCTACTGATATTTTCAAAAAGGTTTTCTTCGTAATCGGCTTTAGTTACTTCGTCTATGCCGGAAGCTTTGTTCCTGTCAAGCTCATGATGGCATTTCAGTAGCATCTCCTCATTGATTAAGTGAGCAAGGCTTGTAAACTGTTCCTTGGGGCCAATCCATGCCCCAGCCGTCATATGCTATAAAAACTTCTTCCACCCGCTGATGCCCGTCTCTGCCAGTATCGGTGCTGGCCGGTATTATGCGGGTGGCACGGATTGGTCCGGCGATATACTCAGCGAGGTCTCCCGAAAAAAGTAACTTATTATAGATTCTTATTAACAATACTGCCTGTACCTTGTTTCCCGGAGGAGGTCAATCCCCTCATCCATTAGCCCCTTTACCCATTCAAGAACGCTCCGGCAAAACTCCTCTCCCTCCCGGTCTGTCTTTATATTGTCTAAAACCTGCCGATAACCAAACTCCACCCTTATAAGGTTTTTTACCAGGACCTGGAGTAACAGATCCCTTCTTCCGCCGTCCTCATCATGCTTTAACAAATTCAGGTTAAAGGCCACAAGATGCGTAAAGGTGTAAAGATCATGAAAAAGCACGGTCATGGAACACCTTTTCTTTTTGTCCATTGGAGAATAATAGCCTTCCCCGGCTGGGTTCAATATAAGTCTTTTGGCTTCTTTCTCAAGTATACCCATGGATCTCAGCTTGTGGTGGGCTGTCTCGTGCACCAGGGCCTGAGCCAGGCCCACGGCGTTATCTACAGTCGCACAAATATGCCCAAAAGGCAGAGATGCGGAATAACTGGAGGAACCTATGAAAATGTCCTTGAAATCCTCCGTTATGGTGGTATCCCAAAAAGGGTGAATTAATTTTAGGAGCATCTGCAACTGGGAGTACATTTCCGGCCAGCATTTGAGGAGACTTTGGGCCTGGGCCAGGTTAGGGTGATCAAGGGGCGCATCCGTATATCTCGGAGGGGCCATGACTTTGTTACAAAAGTACGTGACCTTTACCTTTCCGCCAAAGCACAGCCCATACTCTCCCGCAACTTCATTTCCCTTACAAGGGCTTGTGCCTGCCGCCATATACAATATCATCCTGCTGTCGTAACCGTCCTGCTGCGGTGATGCCATTCTCTTCCAATCAATCATTTTAAAATCTCCCGGTGGTTTGTGATTATTTTCAGAACAGGGGTTTTTATTTCCCCAAGCCCGTTTTTAAAAGATATTTCCCAGGGCCAGGACAGTATTTCCTCCAGCCACTCCTTTTGCAGGTTATATTCTTCCTTTTCAACCAGTGAGCGATCACCGTCTTCCCTGGAGGTCTCCCGAAATGCCGGCAGGCCAAGAATTACCGGTAAATAAAGAGTCTTTAAGCTTTCACCGGAGTTTTGGGACATAAATTCCGCTATTTCAGGCCGGAACACAGCCACTGCTTCCCTTAGCCTTAGAAGCCTGGGCTCCCACTCCCGCCTTGACTCTTCGCTTATCCATATTCTGCGGTTGAAATATGGAGGTTCACAGGTTTTTTGAGCCTTTAGCTTCCATGAAAGCCCTGATATGGGTGGATTGCTTCCGGATTTCCAGGCTTCCACCATGTTTTTCTCCAGCACATCAAGGCAGGGATGGAGGCTAATGGGGGTGTGACCTTCAAGGACCAGCTCCCTTTCCACATAATTTAACAGATGCCTCCATACTCCGCAGTGTTCAGTCCTGTCGCGCCAGTCCCCGTCTTCTGCCGTCCCGGGGCACTGGCCCTTGCACATGAGGAAAAACCGGCAGTCTTTGCAGCCTCCCTGCTCCTGGGATGTTGAGTACAGGTAAATATACCTTTCAAAACTTATGGAATGTGGCTTTAGGTACTCTATCCCCTCCTTGTTCACCCTGCCGCACTTGCTGAGGCTCCCGCTTCCCTCAATACCTTTTACCGAAGGAGTGGTGAAGGGGTCACAGGCCCGCCAGACGCAGGATACACTTTCGTCCTTTCCCAAAAGCAGTGCCCTTAGCTCCGCGGCAATGTCAAATCTTATGTTCTTAAGTCTTTTTCCCAGGCTTATCAAGCTAAGAAGGGCGTTAATATTTTCTCCTTCCGTTAGAGCATACTTTTTCCCTACTTCCCGGCTGTCCACCTCCATGAGGTGAAGGCGCACCGACTTGATGCCCAGCCCGTCCAGCCGCCTTATCCATTGGCACATGACAGGAAGCCTTTCCTCCGAGGCGTTCAGCCTGTGGAAGGTCACAATGAGGCCGGGGACAAGCCCCTGGCCGCACAGCCTTTCTATTACGGCTTCCACCTTGACGGTGCTTTCCATGGTCCTTTCAATACTCCCGCACCATCTCATGGCGTTTAGCTCACCGGGGCCGTCTATAGAAATTCCTATGTCCACTTTGTATCTTTTAAAAAGCCTGATATGCCTGTCCTCAATAAGGGTGCCATTGGTCTGTATGGAGTTTTTCCCGAACTTTTCCAGCCCCCAACTAAAAATATATTCCAGGTCTTCAAAGGGCATCAGGAGAGGCTCCCCTCCAAAAAGGGTAAAAGCCTCTCCCGACTTGTCCAGCGCTTCTTTCATTTTATCCAGACTGTAGCAGCTGTTTTTTTCAACGCTCCTTTGGGAGTGTTGGTAGCAGTAGCGGCAGGAGATGTTACAGGACACTCCCATGGGACGGAGTTCTACGCCCATAGTATCACTCCTTCATTTAAGTAGTCAGAATTCAGAATACTTAGAGACGATAAACCGTTCTCTCATTCTGACTCCTGACTTCTGAATAGTTACATATGAGTTTATACAAATGGTGACAGGCAATGAGTAACCCATCGCCTGTCACCCATTATCCGGTCAACTAACCCAGGTCTATATGCGTCCCCGTATCCAAATGAGGTATGGCAGGGGTGTCGGTATGGGGCACCAATGGGGTGTCCACATGGGCGGGGGTGTCCACATGGGGTATAATGCCATCGTCATAGTGGGGTGTGTCCACGTGCAGCACAGGGTTATCTGTGTGAGGTCCCCAGGGCGGAATCTTGAAGTCAACATGAGGGCCTGTACCCTTATCCAGGTGAGGGGTATCCACATGGGGGGTATCCGGGGTGTCAACATGCACGCTGCCTGTCCCAAAGTCCACATGGGCGGCTTCGGGAATGTCCACATGGAGCGCCGCCGGGGTGTCCACATGGGGTATAGCCCAGAAGTCGACGTGTATTCCCGGGAATATATCTCCGAGAACCTTTGAGATGATGTCGTAGCCGAAGCCCAGACCACTGAGGATTGAACTGATGGCAGAAGCCGCAAGATTGTAGGTGTCCTTGAGCATGGAACCGATTTGATCCGCAGCGTATCCGGCGTCCTTCATTACCTTGGCGGCCTCGTTGGAATCCAGTTTGAAGGCGTCCTTAAGGACTCCGCCCACGCTCTCAAAGCCAGTGATGGTGCCGTTGTAGGCCAGCTTTGCCCACCTGGAGGCGGTGTTGAACAGGTAAGAGAAAAGCCTGTCCGCATTGTCAATAAGGTATTTGTATATGGCTTCGGGTATCTCCTTCAAAGATGAGGGGGCTGTGTTCAGGGTTATGTCGGGTATAGACAGGCCCGCCCCTTCAAAGTTGAAGGACATGTTGTAGATCTTTAGTTCAAATCCGGAGGAGCTTATGCTCACGCTAATGACGGCGGAGATCCTGGTCTGGAGGTGGATGCTTCCGCAGTTGATTCCCAAGACTGTTATGGGGCCTATGCTTTTATCGGCATCCAGAACAAAGCTTGCCCCCGCGCTGAATTGCAGGGAAGATGCCAGGCGGCAGCTTAACACAAGTTTCTCGATGCCGGCTACGTTATACTCTAGGTCAAAGGTAACACCGCTGTTGTCAATCGTGGCGTCCACCTTTTCCTTTACAATGTCGAAAAGGGATACCTGCCAGTCAATGTGCAGGTACGGGGAGCTTGTGCAGTCTATCTTGAAAACAGGCCCTCCGGGATTGACCACCGTAACATTCTTTGTGGGCAGGGGAGGGACATTCCTTACTATCTGCCTGTTGTCGGCAATCTCCCATTTCCCGTCCTTTTCCTGGTACACCTTGTATATCCCTGCTCCATCGCCTTCCACTTTCAAGACGCCCTGGAGGTTTATGGGGTCAAGCTCTGCGTCGCCCTTGATGCCGTCGGTGAGATTGAGCTTGAAGTCTCCGTGAGCCTTGAAGCCGAATATGTCCAGGTTTGCCCCAAAAGCGAAGCCGGGCTGCGCATTGGTGCCGTCGGGCAGGATTATCAGCTGCTCCGCCCAGTAAAAGGACACCTCGTCAGCTTTTACCACCTCAATGGCTTTCACAATGTCTGGCTCGCTCTGGTTGGTGAAAAGGGTCACTATCTGGCCAAAGTCCATCCTGTCCACGTAGAAGGAAAGGAGGGCCGGATTGGGCACGGGCACTTCTTCTGCTTCTATTATCTGGAGCACCATGGCGAAGCTGTCGTCGCTGGTTTGAACGTTACCTATCTTGAATTTGCCCTCTACCCCCAAGTCAAGGGAGGGAGGCTCGAAGAATACTCCCATGGCCAGGCCGATGCCGTCCAGATACAGGCCGTTTATCCCCGGCGGCGGAGGCAGGGGCTTGCCGCTGTTCTCCACATATACCGCTGCCATGGCTTCTGACTCGTCTATAGCAAGACGGGCGGTGGCGCTTATGTCCCTGCCGTCTATGGAGAAGCTCATGGAACCGTATACCTGGAATATTATTTCGGTGGTTATGTCTATAGATATCCCGGCATTGGAAAGCATAAGCGCTGTGTTGTCCCTGGTGGGTACGTAAATGCACCCGTCAAGCCCGATGGACAGCTTAATATCGTTGATGGCAAAGGTAACCTGGAGCACAAGCTCGTTCACGCCCACCACCGAGTTCAGGTTTTGTATGCGCTTGTTGCCCTGGGCGGAGCTTGCGAAGTCAATGATGGCGGCCAGGGACACCCCTCTGACAAGCTGGAGCCTTGTATTGGCCGCAACCGGCTGGACAGGCTGGGGAGTACCGCCGGAGGGCAGAGGCGGCAAGTCGGGGATTACGTAGTCCTTGAAGTCACCTGAAGACACCAGGATGGAGGCCTGTTTTATTGTCAGGAAGTCGGCGGCCTTCAGTTCGCCGCCTATTACCGGCAAGTCGGAAAGTTTTGCGGAACCGCTGAAATCCACTCCGAAAACAAAGCCCATGCCCCCGCTGGTGGTTTTGCCCGCGGTAAAAAAGGCGCTACCGTAGTTCTTGGAATGGGCGGACAGGGTGAAGCGTTTGTTTACGGCATCATACAAAAATACCGCCTTATCCAGGGACAGGTCAAGGCCCTGGGGGATACTTACAACATCCCCAATGCCAAGGAGGGAGGCCAGGTCCTGGAAACCTATGGTCCGGCCGTTTTCTCCGGTCCAGCTCGCATAGTTGGTGTTGGCGTAGTCACCCATGCCGAACCTCACGTCAAATTCGGCATTGCCCACATGAAGCCCTCCCTGGAGCCATGCTGAAAGCCCCTTGCCGGCCGGGTCGTAGGAAACATAAAGAGAGGCCTGTATATCGTATGAGCAACCGCCAATGGGAAGGCTTAAGGTTGTGCTCGCGTCTCCCTTCAGTGTGAAAGCTCCGTTTTTGGTGTTGTAGCCCAGCACAAGGTTCTTCACATCTATTTCGGGGATGCCGTGGGGCAGGGATACCCCCAGAAGGTCGCACACGCCGCTTAAAATTGAGGTCAGGTTTATATTTTGGTCAGGCCCTGTCATACCTCCCACCTGCCAGCCCTGGCTGGGACCCGGGTGAACAATGTAAGCAGAGAAGTCCACGCTTCCTATGGTCAGTGTCCCGGTGATTTTGCCGTGCAGCTGTCCGTTTGTCCTGGCCGCGTCAATGCCTACGTCTTTTATTGTTATTTTTTTGCTTGCTATGGGAATATCCCAGGTACTGTCACCGGCGCTTTGGGTCTTGAAGCTGTAGTCTCCTGTGACGGGTGTGACCTCCATATAGGTGTCCTTGAATTTTATTGCGGGAAGATCTACCTGCTGGTATACTGCGCTCAAGGCCCTTTCCGCCAGGTCTGAAAGATTTATTTCAGGTATGAGGGCGCTGAAGGTCCAGGGGTCGGAGGGGGTGAGCTTTTGGGCGCACAGATCTGCCTCCACCCGGCCCACCTTGACGGCGCCTTTTATAGCTCCGCCGAAAGCCCTGTTGGCGGAGTCCATGGGCCGGAACACGTTGGTCTGTACCCTGAAGTTCTCCAGGGTGAAGATTCCAGCCACCAGATCCCAATTCTGCGCCGTGCCGAACTCAAAAGACACCTGGGACAGCTTATTTAAATTATCTGCTCCCGATTGTATGCCAACTGCTATTTTGTAGAGTCTTATCTGACCCAGCTTGTCTATGTCATCGGGAATGCTCAACGCGCTCCGGCCACCTACCATTTTGGCCAGGTCGGAGATAGTGGGAAAATTTACATTGGTCAGGTCAGCCTGCAGATAAAACCCGTCATATGATGGAATGGGACATGCAAGGTCTATTATAACGTTGTCCACGTTGAGTTTGCAGCTTAATGCGCCTGTGAAGCCGTTAGTAAGATAGTAGTATGTACTGCTGTCGATGCTCTGCAGTTTCATAGATACGCTGTCGATATGAAACCAATCCAGTCCGGGAATTTCCATTATATGATCCTTGGGCAGGCTTATTGATATGTTACTTTCAGTAATGTCGTCTCTATTCTTGAACTGAATATTGAAATCAAGGCTGAGCTTTGTAAGCCATGTTGCGGTTCCTGTCACCGTTAAGGTATTGCTTGAGTCCGCATACTGGATGTTGGGATTGTCCAGGACAAGGCCGCTGGCGTAGGAATAATACTGCATTATATTGAAAAAGGATGCTACGTTTTTAGACATGTTGTAAAGGCTCAACCGGCCCTGGTCTATGCTCTCATTCAATATAACCTGAAGCTGTTTTATATCCATTCTGTTTTCAACTCCTTATCAAAACCATTTAACCTATATGTACGTTCTTCTCATAGTTTGTGGGGTCTGCTGCGGGCCGGGCTGTTGGTAAAGTTTCCTGGGTCCTATCGTCCTGTTGTCGTACTGGAAATCTCCTATACCGTCGCCCAAATCTGAAGGAATCCACTGGCTGCGGATTGCGTTTTCCGATACGGGATTTTTCTCCCATGGTCCCAACCCTACACAAAGAAGCTCTGCAAGGGTGGTGGAATAATCGTCGCTTTCCGCCCCGGGCTGCATCCCCGATATACTGTAGTAGGCATGGACAAGCTCATGGCCAAGCCCCACTGCGGGAGGACGCAAATCGGTCATGTCGTTTATGTTAATGTCAAATCTTACGGCAGCGCTCATACCTGCTCCATTGGGAGAACTGTTGTAGAGGACTAATATGGTGGAGAGACGCGCAAAATCAACCAACCGGACGCCCTTGACCTTTTTTGCTTGATTTGTGGGAGATTCCAGAATACTTACAGCGTTAAGAGGCGGTATAAACCAATATTTTAGCTGGTTTGCCGTAGGCCTGGTCTGTCCGCCGTCCCACTCGTCGTTCAGGAAGCCTGTGCCGGTGTATTCGTAAGGCTTTTCCTGAAACAGTGAATACAATGGGACTGCGTTGATTTGATTTGCCAGCCACGTGAATTGCTCATCCTGGTCGTTTTTTCCACTGGCCTGCTGAAGGACATCCAGAAGCGCCTGCTGGTCGTTTCCGGTAATTTGAACGTCAGGCCTTAATATTCTGCTTGCAATAAATTTGAACATATTGGGGTTTGTACCCGAACTATAGTTGTTGCCATCGTCTCCCGGTGTTATCATTACGTAATGATTACCGCTTAATATCTTGTCAAGGACAGTTTTACCCGCTGTGGTCTTGTAAAGCCAGTTCAGACACTTGTTTGTATAATCGAAATAACCTTGTAGCGCTTGAATTAAAGGGTTTTTCTTAAGGGTGCCTTTATCTGCCTTGGGATAAATATCCTGCAAAGTTTTGATTAGTGCATCGCTTGCATTAGTAAGTGGATATACAGGCTTGCTAAAGAAGCCATCGCTGATATTAGGCTCTACAAAGGCTATGTACAAGCCTGATATTGAGCTTAAACTGAATTTTTCAAAGGTGAGGGTGTCCTGATTTGGACTCCATTTACAGCCGTAATACATGGATTGGAGCTGGAATGTTGATGGGTTGCAGAGGTAGGCCATACTTTTCCCCATGATTTTTACTCCTTTTATAATTATTTAACTAAACAGATTATTGCCTGTACTTCTTCTTCCAGGCATCAAAGTCCCATTTGCTCAAAAAGTCTTCCGCTGCTTTTAGTCCGTTATTAAATAACGCCCGGCTCTCTTCCCGTGTAATATCAAAATCGACCGTATTGATTTTCTTTTTAACTCCGTTGACTTCTATCGTATTCGGAATTTTGATGGTCCGCTCGTAATCCCCACGGGATTCGGAAATATAATAGTTGTCATGAGCGTCCATCATTGTACCGCCAATAGACATCAAAAAACCGGCTACATTCTTAAAGGGCTTGTGTTCGGGTTTCTTCACATCGCTGTTATCGACCTGGGTCAGCTTGAAACCGAAAGTAGGCCATTCCGGATTACTCGTATCGTCGTCCAAAAGCCATATGGGGTAATTGCTCAAAACGCCACCGTCTACCGACCAGTCCGATGCCCTTAACCCCTCCACCCTAAAAAACCGCGTCACACTTCATAGCTCCTTTCCTCCTGTTCCAAAAACCTGATATTTTATATTTAGGACCGGCACCGGCATAATGTGATAAAAAAACAAACATCCTATCAGATTTTAACATGAAGCACAACTAGAATTTGTCGAATTTTGTCAGTAAGGAAAAACATTTCGGTACAGGATGGCAAAGAACCCGGACTTTTAAAAAAGCCCGGGTTCTTCCAATCGGGATTAGGCCGCTAACAGCCAGTCTTAATGTTTAATAATACTTAACTCCGATTCTAACACCTTAATAAAAGATGCAGTAACGGCTAGCCTTTAACAACCGCCACCGTTTGCAGCTTCAGGACGGGGAGGGCCAGATCCCCATCACGCAAAGGTTGCCGGAATCATCTTCCTGCAACTCAATAAAGTGGTTACCGCCTCCGAGAGTTCCAAGTTGGTAAAAAGCAGAGGGGAAACAGCGCTCCGCCAATTCCGGATGCAGATCGAGTTCCTTTGCGAACCCGGAATCTGACTCCAGCAAACTGGAGAGATACACGGAATCCCGCATCTCCTTGTGATGGGCAAAGCCCACCGGAATCTCCCGCAATATTGTTCTGGTGATGACTTCAACCAGTTTTCCATGTGCTGTATCTGTCTCTCTCACAAGCCTGGCCGGAATATTAGTTCGGAAGAAAACCATACCGCATCCAATATCAACGCCCACAACATCGGGAATAATGACACCTTTGGCAGCAATTACGCCGCCTATAGGCATACCGTATCCCATGTGAGTATCGGGCATAAGTGCCACCCATTTGTGAATAAATGGGAGATCGGCCAGGTTGAACGCCTGCTCAAGACAGGATCCCTCAAGGTCCGAAGGGTTTTTCAGCCATATTTTGATTGGGTTTTTATGCCCGTGATTATTGGGCCTTCCTTTAATTACAAACATAATTCTCCACTCAGTAATAAATCCAGAAGTAGGGTAACACATATCTGACTTGTATACAATATGCAATTTGAAAATTTTGCCGTTAACCATCATAATTATTTAGAAAAAAAATTCATCATGCTTTTTCTCTTGCCAGTGGCCGTGCAATTTAGCGCTGGTTCGGGAATTTTGGCTGGGGGACAGATTTTCCTGGGAATTAGCAAGAAAAAAACCGCCCGTACACTTAATGCAGGAGCGGTTTCAGAGAACGGCTTATTTTATATAGGTTAAAACAAATGAAGGCTATTTGCAATGTGGCAGGTATTTTTAACGAGCATGAACATAGCCACGAATCAGGTGTGAAATAATAAGGCGGCTAAATTGCCGCCTTATTATTGTTGTAATCATAAATATACCACATTTTGATTATCATTTATAACATTGTTAAGCATACTGTTTAGAGGAATGCTTTCAAATTCTTCAGGGGTATAGGCTAGCGGTTCTATCGGTTCCATGATCTCAGCTATGGCACGACCCAAAACCTCGCAGCGCTGTTTAAATCCCAAGACTGCAAAATCCTTTGAGATTACTACTAAATCAATGTCGCTATATTTTCCGGCAGTACCCTTGGCGTAAGAACCAAACAATATGATCTTATCAATATTAATTCCCTGTTTGGTAAGGGTTTCTTTAAATTTTTTAATTACTTCTGCAACCTGTTGTCCAGTGCTATACATTTTATCACATCCTTCGATACTACCGAAATGGCTTTACTGGTTTATTCCTTGCTTACCATATTATAGGGTTTGCTAATCACATCTATTCTTTTATAGTATTCATCCAGCTTTCTGTCACAATGCATTCTTACCCAGTCTATTTCTTCACTTGATAGCTTCTTAAATATATGCCTGTTAAACTCTACATTTTCAATCTCCCTGCATCTTCTCATAAAACGCATATCCTCAAACCGCTTAAAAGGATTGGCAAATATATTCCTCTCCACATCCTTCCCCGTGAAGCCTTCCTTACAGAATATACTGGTCTTCTTTTCGACAGCTAGACCTTTATCCTTCCGCGCAGTAAAAAACTCAATGAAATAATCAACTATATCCTCAATCCGGACTTTACCGTTTTCATCCACATGCTCAAGCATCGCATTTAAAAGGACCGGCTTATAGGAAAAACTCATGTCCATGGTCTTGACCATATCCATAAACTTGTCCTTCATATTCCCACATAAAAGGGCCTGTGATAAGTTTTTCTGCTCTTTTTCCGGAAGGCGGAAGAGTCCAGGGATCTTCCCCATATTCATCATCAGTCAGGCTCTTCAGAACACCGACAATATTTCCGCTACGGGCTGCCTCTTGAACGATCGCCTCAACCTCCACGGTTTGCATCTTTTTTAATGTGGATAAATACTGCCATTGATCCTTATATGGCTCAAAATTCTCATCCAGAAAAACGCTATTACCATTTTTTTTAGGAAGGCGTTGTAAAGGCAGGGCTATCAGGTTGCCGAAGCCTCCTTTAGGCAGGGTGTCCTGGTTAGGGAAAAAGCGATCATAGGAATCCAAGCCTATTTGGTGCCTTCGATCCATGGTGTGCGTTAAAACCGCACAACCAAGTTTTCGGACAAGTGATGCTGAAACGGGCTGTTCAAAAAATATCCAAACATGACCACCGTTACCTGAGCGAGATCTTTCCAGCGCTGCAGGCACACCCATCTCTACGTATGTTTCAAGGAAAGCGGCGGAATCTTCTCTCCATGTTTTTTTATCGAAATCAGCTGCAATAAACCAGCACATGTCATCAGGCAGCAGAGGATATACTCCAATAGTATGGTCTCCAGCCAGATGTGCATAGATTATCTGGTCTGTCACCGGCAGTAAATCTCTATGTTCACAATCTGCGCATTTTATTTTGGGTTTAGCGCAAACCCCTCTTTTCAACTCGTTCCCACAAGCTGGCGAATAGCCGTATTTTCCATCTTTTCCTTCCCAACGAACAGGATAGACATCGTCACGTCCCCTGATTCATCATAGACAATCATACAAGACTTTGCCATAAATAGCCATTTTCTTCATCATATAACATAAAATACCCTATCTCAATACCGGTGCAACTCCTTCCAGAGTAATCAACGGAACCTAAAAGGATTTCTAAGTTATATAACGAAAATATATATACAGAATATCTGATAATAAAAGAGGATCAGCACTTTGAATATCCAGCGCATCCGGAACAAAATACTAACCGGTGAGTGGGTTCTCAGCCGCCATGCCAGGATAAGAGCAGGCCAACGTAAAATAAGAGACTTCGATCTGGTTATAGCAATAGCTAACGGAGAAATCATTGAAGATTACCCGGAAGACCAGCGTGGCCACAGCTGCCTAGTGCTCGGCCACACCAGGGACGGCCAGCCGATCCACTCAGTATGTGCCTTTGATCCTTCTGGTACGCTAATTTTAGTGACCGCCTACTTTCCTGAGCCGCCAAAATGGAAGGACCCCAAAACACGCGGGAGGAGTTGCCAAGATGATTAAAAAGTGCTTCCTATGCGGAGGCCAGACAGCCAGGAAGCTTGTCACAGCCGAGAACTGGTGGGGTGATGAGCTGACCCTTATAGAAAATGTTCCCGCCTGGGTGTGTGATAACTGTGGTGAACAATACTTTGAACCTGAGGTATGTGAAGAGTTAGACCGTCTTCGTAAAACTCCCCCTGCTGATAAAAAGATTATCCAGATCCCTGTCTACAGCTTTCCGAAATCAAGACACCTATATTAAAGCTGGTGTTATTTTTGTTGATTCGACATATTTCGGGAGGTGCCGGGCTTTCATATTATTAGTGGTGTTATCAGCAACTATCGGCAAGACCAAGCCTTAATACCGCTTGAGATAATACTCTATGTAGTTTTGCACCTTGGAAGCCGGTCTGTAAATGCCGAAATACCCTTCACAGATGAAAATTATATTTCAGGATGGGTAACGAGCATCCAAGTTATTCCTTACTTCCCTAAACTTTGGGAATTATCAAGCGCATCTATTCTCCTGTAATATTCATCCAGCTTTCTGTCACAATGCATTCTTACCCAGTCTATTTCTTCACTTGATAGCTTCTTAAATATATGCCTGTTAAACTCTACATTTTCAATCTCCCTGCATCTTCTCATAAAACGCATATCCTCAAACCGCTTAAAAGGATTGGCAAATATATTCCTCTCCACATCCTTCCCCGTGAAGCCTTCCTTACAGAATATACTGGCCTTCTTTTCGACAGCCAGACCTTTATCCTTCCGCACGGAATAAAACTCAATGAAATAATCAACTATATCCTCAATCCTGACTTTACCGTGTTCATCCACATGCTCAAGCATCGCTTTTAAAAGGACCGGCTTATAGGAAAAACTCATGTCCATGGTCTTGACCATTTCCATAAACTTGTCCTTCATATTGGCAGCGGTGATCAAATCCCAACCGAACCGGGATGCATAATTTTTTACTGTTTCTTCTTTAAAATACTTGAAACTTCTCCTGTCTCCCAGGGGAACCTCAAGATCCGGAAGTATCTTTCCCTCCCGTATATATCTTTCAATGGTTTCGGCCTGAATATCCACCATCCTGACAAACTCAAGCTGTGAGATCATATCTTTGACTTCATCCTGCCAGTTGAACAGGTCGATCAGCTCATAGTCTGCAACATCCACCGGAAAATCAAGGTACACCTCCGGCTTTTCACCCCTTGCCAGTAAATCACGGTCAAACTCCATCTGCTTCTGAGGGGCCAGCACCAACTCCCCGGGGTGGTAATCCTTAATATTCAACATTCTGTGAATGGAATAAGGGGTATTGAACATATTGGCATTGTCAATGAAATCAAAAACCATCAGATATTCCATACCATCACATTTCCGCATTCCTCTTCCTAATTGTTGCATATAAAGAGTTTTCGACATGGTGGGTCTGGCCATGAAAAGCACTTCTGTTTTTGGGCTGTCCCAACCCTCATTCAGAAGATCACAGGCACAAAGCACATTAATATTTCCATTTTCATAACTCTCAAGTATCCGGGATCTTTCAGAAGTTTTCTGCGTTCCGGAAACCGCTTCACATTTTATGCCGTTTCCTTTGAAAAGTTCTGCAATTTCTTCCGCATGTTTTACCGATGCACAGAAGACTACGGTTTTTTTGTTTATTACATATTGCAGGTAGGTTTCAACAACAATCCTGTTTCTTTCAGGGACAAACAGCTTGCTTTCAAGATCCTGTGAATGGTACTTGACACCGTTGATTCTGACACTGGAAAGGTCCACATTGGTTTTCACCCGGATACACCGTACGGGAGACAATTCGCCTATTTCCACAGCAGTTTTTAGATCAAGCTTATGGGCAACATTCCTGAACAGCTCCAGCAGATCCTTGCCATCAGTCCTTTCCGGGGTTGCAGTCAGCCCCAGCGTAAACTTTGGTTTGAAATATCCCAGTATCTTCCCATAAGTATTAGCGGTACCGTGGTGGCATTCATCGATAATGATGTATCCAAAATCATCGGGTTTGAACTGCTCAAGATTCTGCACTACACTCTGGATGCTCCCACATACCACATATGCATTTGTATCCTTCTGCTCAGCCACATACATTCCGGCAGAGATATCCGGCCAAATATCTTCAAATGTACCTTTTGCCTGGTCAACAAGTTCCCTTGTGTGAGCTAAAAAGAGGGTTCTTTTAGCAAAATTTCTGGCATCACTCACTGCTGTAACGGTTTTCCCCGCACCGGTGGCATGATAAAGCAGCGCAATGCTCTCTCCGCTATCCCTCATCTTTTGCAGGTTTTCTACAGCAGAATGCTGGTGGCTTTTCAACTCAATGATTTTCCCCTTTTGTTTGGGCAGGTAATCATCCAACATCCTGAATACAGACATTTCACCTACAAAGGTCACCAGTTCATCCTTAACTTTTTCACGCTGGCTTTTTAACTGATTGTATGCCCACCGGTATACTTTCCAGTTGTAGTATACCAGACTGTTTTGTTTCAGCATGTCATCATAGTATTTATTAGCAGAAATCATCTGCGGATTATGAAATCTCTCTCCGTCGATCTCAATGGCAATGCGCATCTCTTCATTCTCAAGGGCAAAATCAATAAACCTTCTGTTTCCGTATATATCAACAAAAGGATACTGTACAGAAAGGTATTGTGTTTTCTCCGGCCCGAAGGCATCACAGAAAACCTCCACAAACAAATCTTCCGCGACGCTGGCCAAACTGGCAGTGTACTTGATCTTGTTCTCCAAGCTGAGGACACTCCTATTTCTCAAAAACTTCCTTCAAAAACAGCCTATTTTCAAAAGCGCCACGTTCTTCGGCCTTTTTCTTTCGCAAGCCATGAAAATCCGTTATTTCAATACCTTTATACTTCAGTATCGAGTAGATAACCTCAACAAGATCAGCCAATTCATCAGCACTATCAGTCTCCAGATATTCCTGTAACTCTTCACTTAGCTTCTCATCAAGAAATTTCTTGTAGGCTTCATTATCAAGCTTTTCAACAATTGCCTTATTACCGCTACTCTCAATAATTTCCGGAATTCTATCCCTCACAAGCTTGTTATATGTAATGGTTTTCATTTATGCACGCCCCAATTATCCTACAATTCAAATCACACTAACACTTTTTCTCCAAATCATTCCATTATCCTCTTGCTAATTCAACAATTCAACAACCGGCACCATAACGCCCCCAATGTATATGTCAGCTATTTCACAGACTATGTTGACCTGCTCCCCCAAAAGCAGTCCCTCCTCTTCAGCCCTATCTCCCGGTAATAAGTCCCTATACCCTTGGCCAGTTCAGCAGTATCCCCTATAAAAAGAAAAAACACCATAGCAAGTTCCAGAATATCTTGAGGGCTCTTTTCCGCCAACAGCGCCGTATGTCGCTGCCGGGCATAATCATAGCCTCTTTGAAAATCGCTCAGATACTGTTTGGACACCTAATCCCACTCCCCAATCCTGTACTACTCTCTCTGCCTATGGATATATTCTATTTTAGAATATTTAATTGCCATTATCAAGCAGTTTAATTCTATTTTGGAATACTTACAGTTTGTATATTGGTTTACATCTGGCAAAACTGTACTATAGGAAGTAATTATTATTCTATTTTG
Organism: uncultured Peptococcaceae bacterium; assembly: GCA_964643075.1. Classification (GTDB taxonomy): domain Bacteria; phylum Bacillota; class Desulfotomaculia; order Desulfotomaculales; family Desulfocucumaceae; genus Desulfocucumis. Next base: position 11,366 of record CAZXQO010000019.1, on the reverse strand, counting down.
GAATAGGTGACTGTTTTGAATGTTGGTGCACGTATACGAGAATTACGCAAAGCTAAAGGACTGTCCACCCAAGAACTAGCCGAAATAACAAATATTTCACAGCCAGTTATTAGTAGATTAGAAACCAACAACAGGTCTGCTGATGTAGCATATATAGAGATAATCTGCAATGCTCTGGGCATTACCCTCGCTGACTTTTTCGCTGAAGACCAGCAGGAACTAGATCCGGTACTCCGGCGGCTATTAGAAACAGCCAAAAAATTAACGCCGGAGCAGCGGGAACTTGTTCAGCGATTATTGGAAACCATTGGAAAGGATTAAGACACTGCCTCCACCCACTGCTGAATTGAACGATGGAACGATGCACCTCAATGAATTGTCTAACTCGTTTCTCCGTTATGGATAATGCCAAATAACCACGCCCATCAGCATGTTAGCAAAAAGGAGAGGGGTTTTCGAGGGACTGTCGAAAAAGATATATTATAACTCAAAAGCTTGTTTCTGAACTTTCATACAAAAACTAAATTGCATAATTTTTCAAGGGGGTTAAAAAATTTGTCTAAAAAAATTTCTTAGCCTACATTTCAGGGGCACTAACTGTCGGAGAAAACATAGATAACTTAAAGCTTTTTTACGAGAAAATAGGTAATATATGTCATAACAAAGGAATTGAAGTATATATCCCGCACATTTATACTGATCCAATAAAGCACGCTAATGTTACTCCTGAAGAAGTGTATATTAAAGACGTACGTCAAGCCGCGCTTAAAAGAAACTTTTCCGATAAAGAAAAAATTAATCTATGAATGCAGGTTTTGTGCCGGCCTACCGCATGGCTCTAGCCCGGGGCAGCGACGTGGATAAGCTGAGGAATCTGAAAAAATCCATTAGTGTAGAGTGAGATAGCATTTGGATAAAATAATTGTTATTATTATGGGAGAGTAGTTTATTAGCTCTCCTTTTAAGTTTGTTATTAGGTTTAACAAAACGAAGGTGTTCACGTTGAATCTGATCAAGAAAATATCCGTAGATCCTGAAATATGCCACGGTTAAGCCTGTATTGTAGGGACTAGAATCCTGTCTCAGTTTTTCTGGATAATTTGGCAGCAGGGTTGAGCCGTAAGGATATTCTAAAGAGTTATCCATCTTTAGCTCCTGCAGAATAGATGCTGCTCTGGCCTATGCAGCTTTACTGGTAAAAGAACAACACATTGACCTTTGAGTGGAAAAAATTAGGATAAAAATAGTCGAAAATCTACCGATAACAATGTTTCTGCATTAAGGTCTAAGCCTGTTATAATAAGCACGTTTTCCAAATTAAGGATTTCGTCCATCTCAAAAGGCGGTACAACCTATCACGCGGGGCCAGTGGGCAAACGCGTCATTGAAAAACCGATATGCTGGGTGTGGATTACAGGCGGTGATGCTCGACGGGAGGAAGCCCCCAAGAGGGGCCTTCCTCCCGAAAGAAGTCGTACCCCCACATAATTCGGAAACAATTCTGACAATTCCGCTGAACAAAAAAACCTCCACTATCCCGTAGGATTGCTGGAGGTTTCTTGTTCAGCATCTGCATGGCGTAAGCCATTGACACAGAGTAATGCCGTAACAAAACAGAAATCAGCCATATATTAATATGATCCCGTCCCGCATGGCCTTCTCCTTCAGCCCTTAGATCCTCTGTTCCCTCTTGCTCTACCAAAAGGCCCACTATATAGTTAACATCAGTTTTTCATATCATCTTTCAGTCCCATAACGATCTCCCTGGACAGTACTATTATTCCGCAATTCACGTCAACGTCCAATCCTTCCCTCAATGCAGCTCTAGCCGTCCCGCCTTTGCCCTCAATCTTGCCTATTGTTTGCCCTTCCCTAATTCCATTTTCATTCCCCTTGCCTCAGCATTGACCCTAAAAAAAGTCTAATTAATGCGGATAAGCATTGCTGGCGCTTTACCACCCTTAATAATCCGGATACTGGAACCGCCTTATTCCTGGTGGACATCGGCCAGTCCATGCCCCAGCCGTCATAGGCTAAAAAAACTTCTTCCACCCGCTGATGCCCGTCTCTGTCAGTGTCGGCGCTTACTTCCTGCATAGCAGATGTCTTCCCCTTCGAAGCGGCGACCATTTAAAGTGAAAAAAGGTGTCCACTAAAATTGGACGCCTTTTTTATAGAAGAGAATGAATTAACGTAGGGGCTATTCATTAGTGATCTTATTTTAGTAAGGCCTGATAGGCCTTGGCCATTCTTGCAGCGGTGGCCGCCGCGCTGATTTGCTTGGCCGACTCTCTGGCCTGGTTGCCCAGTCGCTGTCTTAGTTCCTCGTTTTGAAGGATGGTCAAGGATTTTTCCGCCAGGGCCGTTGCCGATGGGGGGGTTAGGAAACCGTCAAATCCTTCATTGACCATCTCTGCGATTCCGTTGGCCCCCACCGCCACCACCGGAAGGCCCACGGCCTGGGCCTCACTAATGATAATGCCTTGGGTTTCCGTGGTAGCAGCATAGATGAACAGGTCAGCACCGGCATAATAATTAGTTAGGGTCCGGCGGGGTAGGCGTTGGCCGATGATGGTTACCAGGGAGTCAAGTCCCATGCGTGCTGTCAAGATCCGCAGCTCTTCTTCGTAGGGGCCTATGCCCACCAGGAACAGGCGTGAAGCCGGGTAGGCCCGGTTGATCATGAGGAAGGCTTCCAAAATCATATCAAGGTTTTTTTCTTTGCCGAATCTGGCCACACAGAGCAGCACTTTTTCTTCTGGCCCAACACCGTATTCCCGCCGCAACCAATCAGGGTCCGGGTTGGCATAATCCTCCAGTTTAAGTCCGGTGGGGATGGCCTGCATGGGTGCATTAATGCCAAGTTCCCGCAGTCGCTCCGCCACCACGTTAGTGGGGGTAATTACCAGATTGCAGCGATTGCAAAACTTGCGCACAAAACCTAACACCAGCCGCCGGGCCAGACCCGGAAACAGCGGTACGTAATGTACATAGAGGTCATACAAAGTGTGGTGGGTAAACACTAAGGGCAAGCCGTGACGCCTGGCTGCATGCGCTCCCACCCTGCCTAACAGGAACGGGGAATGACAGTGGACCAGATCGATTTTCAAGTCACGGAGTATTTTACCGACTCCCGGTGCAAAGGGCAGGGCCAGAGAAAAATCCTTATTGGTGGGGGCGGTTATGGACGGAAAGCGGAATACCCCCTCCTCTTCCTTTTGCCGGCGGTAAGACGGTGCGAAAATGTATACGTTGTGCCCCAGTTGCTGAAGCTCTTGCCTAAATATTTCAATGGAACGGACAACACCGCTAACGTAGGGATAGTAACTGTCAGAAAACATAGCAATATTCATCCAATTCCTCCTGTGTATTTCGCTGCCATAAAATAATAGTAAAGCGGCGTAATATAAATATTCAACGTGGGCGTATAAACACCTGCCTAATTAGTTTGGAAGTTATGACCTGGGTCTGACCCCTGGTATGGAACCCTGAAAACATAGATATGTATTATCGCCCAGCCCATGACATAATTAAAATAATTACCATATTCGGATGTGAGCTTTATGAAAACTTATACCTTCGATAATTTTATAAACCGACAGAATAAAAATAAAAACATTAAGCAACAGTTAAAACCATAAACCCCTTTACCCATTCAAGAACGCTCTGGCAAAACTTCTCTCCCTCCCGGTCTGTCTTTATATTGTCTAAAACCTGCCGGTAGCCAAACTCCGCCCTATTAACATATCGAATGTAACATACATAATATAAAATCTGGAAAAAGAGGAGGGGTAAAATTCATTATTTATTAAAGGGAGGCTTTAATAATGAATCGCAATTTATCAATTTTAATTTCATTGCTTTTTATTTTTACATATTTTCGTAAATATACCGTTTTAGAAGCAACGCCAAAATCTGATGATTTGGAGATTACTCTGATTACACCGCCGGTTATTGTCAACGCTGTTTCTTTTCCGGTGGTGGCCAGGGTTGTAAACAGCAGGTCCGACGGTGATATTGTCCTTAAAAAAGCTGCCTGGAAGTGGGAGGATAAAGAGAACAGAAAGGATCTGAAAGAGAAAATTGAGGCCGGTGGAAACGCACTCAGGTTATTGAACCAACTAAAAAATAAAAGAGACTCTTTAAGTCAAGATGAACAGCATGAATTAAAAGCCCAACATGAAAAATTAAAGAAAGCCACTACTTATCTACGTTTTACGGTTACCAAGGAAATGGCCGGAGAGATCCAGGCTAAAGGGTCTGTTAAGCTAGCTTTAAAAATAACCGGCGAGAACCTGGCAGAACAAAAAGCGGTTGATGTTTTGCAAGAAGTCATTCTTACGGCCGGCCGGAAACCGCAAAAACCGCCTATGGCGCCGGGTGCTCACCACAGTGACTTGTATTTCGGAGATACTCATTCACACTCAACTTATACCTGGGACTATTACTTTGGCAATGGTATTTATACCATCCCAGAGCTTAAGTCCCTGGGTATGGTTGCCGGCCTGGAGTGGCTGGTTCTGACCGATCATTCCTATTGTTTGGACGCAGCAAAGTACAATGAACAAAAAAACACAGTCACCTCCTTGTCGGACAACGCATTTGCCTTCCTTTACGGCGAAGAGCTGTCCTGCGCCGAGCTTGTGAATGGCGTGAAGATCTATGACACCTGTCACTTTAACGGTATACTGAACAGCACCTTTGTTCCCTCCGAAACCAACATTTTCAGAAAGGCGTCATCTCCAGACTCACAGCAGGGAATCAACTATTTAAAGCAATACGGGGGCCTGGTAACCATCAACCACCCCAATTACGGAACTGGGTCTATTGAAGCCTGGAACTTTAATATCAACACTTATCCGTACACCCATGGAGAGACCGGCATGGAGATATTAAACGGGGGCTGGGACGATACCAATAACGGTTCCACCACCCGCTGGATCGACAGGCGCCTTTTAAAAGGTGAAAAGGTATTTCCCTTTGCCGGCAGTGATACCGAATCCTCCAACCACTTCGGTGAATGTTACACTGTGGTTTATGCAGATAATTTAACTCAGACCAACATAAAAGACAACCTGGCAGCGGGCCATCATTATGTAACCACCTATCCGGGCCTTGCCATGTGGGCGAGAAAGAGCGGCACAACAACGTGGTCGTGGATGGGCGACACGGTGACCATGGGCAGCGGAAATGCGGAAGTATATGTTTCCTATAGTGACAGTTATGACGTCCTGGATGTTTACGTAATGAAAGGTAAATCAGGATGGTCCCAGGAACAGCAGGTCTATTCCACCTCCGTGGCTGCTGGAAGCAGCTCATTCACCATAAATGCCGCCGTTGAACCCGGCTGCTATCTGAGGGTTTACTGCAAGGAGAAAAACGACGGAAATTACAGGGCATATACCACCCCTATCTGGTTTAACTAATCCAGGCGCCAGTCACTCCCTATCTCAATGTTGTATTTGATTATTTTCAATCATGTCTCCCATCACCAACAAGTCGCTCTAAGATACTCCTCAGCCATATTTAACAAGACAGCACGATCATTTTTGTCGGGGTCTTCCAGTACTATTCCTAATAGCGATTCTAACACCTCGCCCATTTCAGGCCCCGGTTGAAACCCAAGCGCCATAAGATCGTAACCGTTAATAGCCAGGTCTTTTTTTCTCCTGGGAGACTTTTCATTAAGAATTCGGTCTATACCCTCCCGCATGGCATCCAGTTCAGAGAAATCAAACGGCGGGGCCGACCCTAGAATGTCGGCCCTCTGTAAGTCGAACAAGTCATCCAGGTTGTGCTCCCCCACCCTGTTGACCAGTCTCTTCAGGCTCGCGTTCCTTATCTTGGGGAAACGGATCATGTGTTCAACTACCAGTACTGACACATCCTCGATGGTTTTGTTATCATACTTTAGCCGTTTCATTATACTCTCAACAACCCTGCGCCCTTCAAGGTGGTGCCCATAGAAATGGCCGACCCCGTAAATAATACCTTTTCTTCTCTGTATACCATTAAATGTAATAAGAATAATAATCGAGGAAGAAGTGCTACTACGAGACCTTCCTGGGTACAAGAATTATTGCTTAAAAACGCGTTATCATTTGATTCCATTAATTTGGTAAAGAGTAATTCCTGTTATCCAGCTCTGTTTTCCAAATACTCATCATAAGTCATTTGCCTGTCCACCATTCCATTTGGCGTTATTTCGATGATACGGTTTGCAATGGTCTGAATAAATTGATGGTCCTGAGATACAAACAAAATTGTTCCTTGAAATTTGCTAAGCCCGTTATTGAGGGCAGTGATTGACTCTAAATCCAGGTGGTTGGTAGGTTCATCTAATAGTAAAACATTAGCCCCGTTGAGCATCATCCTGGCAAGCATACAGCGTACTTTTTCCCCCCCGGAGAGTACCCGTGAGCTTTTCTGTGTTTCCTCACCTGAAAAGAGCATTCGTCCCAGGAAGCCTCTGATAAAGGATTCCTCCTGATCCCTGGAATATTGACGCAACCAGTCCACCAGATTCAAATCAACATTAAAGTAATCAGAGTTATCCTTGGGAAAATAGGCCTGGGAAGTGGACACACCCCATTTAAAGCTGTCACTATCGGGAGCAAGCTCCCCCATTAATATTTTGAACAGAATGGTTATGGTCAGCCCGCTAGAACTAATAAAGGCAATCTTATCCCCTTTGTTCACTTTAAAACAAACATCCTTTAAAACCTGCTCCCCGTCAATGTTGGCACTTAAGTTTTCCACTGTTAGAAGTTGGTTACCCGCCTCTCGATCCGGTTTAAAAGCAATATAGGGGTATTTACGGGATGATGGTTTGATATCTTCCAGTGTTAATTTCTCCAGTTGCTTTTTCCGCGATGTAGCCTGTTTTGCCTTTGACGCGTTAGAGCTAAATCTTTCAATGAATCGTTGCAGATCCTTAATTTTATCTTCTTTCTTCTTATTAGCATCTTTGGCCAGCTGCAATGCCAGTTGACTGGATTCCAACCAGAAATCATAGTTGCCCACATACAATTGAATATTGCCAAAATCTATATCCGCAATATGGGTGCACACTTTATTTAAAAAATGGCGATCGTGGGATACAACAATAACCGTGTTATCAAAATTATAAAGAAAATCTTCCAGCCAGGTAATGGCCTCAAGATCCAGGTGGTTAGTCGGTTCATCCAGTAATAAAATATCAGGGTTGCCAAACAAAGCCCTGGCCAACAGGACTTTCAGCTTTTCCACCCCACCTAAATCCTTCATTTTCTTAGTTTGAAAATCTTCTTTAATCCCCAGTCCATTTAACAATCGAGCAGCCTCTACCTCCGCGTCCCAGCCATTAAGCTCGGCGAATTCACATTCCAACTCAGACGCCCTGATCCCATCAGCATCAGAAAAATCGGGTTTAGCATAGAGTGAGTCTTTTTCTTCCATGATGGCATAAATCCTGGCATGTCCCATAATAACTACTTTGAGCACTTCGAACTCATCAAACTCAAAATGGTTTTGCTTTAAGACAGCTATACGATCACCCGGGGACACGATTACCTCTCCGGCACTTGGCTCAATTTCACCGTCAAGAATCTTTAAAAAAGTAGACTTTCCGGCCCCATTGGCACCAATTAAGCCGTAACAATTGCCCGGTGTGAATTTTATATTGACATCCTCAAATAAGACGCGTTTACCAAAGAGTAGTGTTATGCCTTGTGTACCAATCAACTTTTACATGCCATCTTTCATAATTTATTTACAAGCCAACAAATTAAAATTATATCACATTAATAACGTTGTTCAGCACACTGAACTAATTCTTTTAGCGTAAGCGGAAAAACACCTCCGGCTTTTCACCCCTTGCCAGTAAATCACGGTCAAGCTCCATCTGCTTCTGAGGGGCAAGCACTATTAGCCATTCCCGTATGCTATCATTCATTGCCGCCCTGTTTAGCCTTCAACCACCGCTCCCGTTCTGCCGGGTAGTCATATAAAACTAAACCGGCTAAAAGCTCGATTTAGTTCATAAAAAAAACCTCTCGACAAAAAAATTTACTTTTATTCTTTCTGGCTACAACAGTCTTACCAAACGCAGTTGTGGCAGATTAAATTCCGGAAAAAGTTTCTTTTAAGCGCGGCAACAATGTTTCTGCAATTCCTCAGGGGTAACGATGCGGTAGCGGTACCCCTGTTCAGTTAAGAAAAGTTGCCGGTTTAAGGCGAATTCCTGCTCCTTTGTATCCCTGGAAACCAGGGTGTAAAAATAAGCGCCGCCGCCGTTTTCCTTGGGGCGCAGTATCCGTCCCAGCCGCTGGGCCTCCTCCTGACGGGAACCAAAGGTGCCGGAAACCTGTATGGCCACATTGGCGTCCGGCAGATCCACGGCAAAATTGGCCACTTTGGAAACCACCAGCAGTTTAATATCGCCCTTTTTAAAGCTGTTGTACAGTTTTTCCCGCTCCAGGTTGTCCACTTTACCGGTAATCAGCGGGACCTTCAGCTTGGCGGCAATATTCTCAAGCTGCTGCACATATTGACCGATGATGAGCACCCTGTCTTTGGCGTGCTTATCAACTAGCTGCCATATTACATCCATTTTGGCGGGGTTTTCCGAAGCTATACGGAATTTATATTTGGCTTCGGACACGGCATAAACCATTTTCAGATCACCCGGCAGGGGCAGGCGCACCTCGGTGCAAAGGGCTGTGGCGATCCAGCCCTGGTGCTCCAGTTCCTTCCATGGAATATCATATTTTTTAGGGCCGATCAGGGTAAAAACATCTTCTTCCTTGCCGTCCTCCCGCACCAGTGTGGCGGTAAGCCCCAGCCGGCGCCTGGCCTGCAGCTCTGAGGTAATCCGAAAAACTGGGGCGGGCAATAGATGCACTTCGTCATATATAATAAGTCCCCAGTCTTTGGAGTAAAAATACTGAAATGTTTAAACTCCCCGGTTTTGCCGCTGCGGGATGTTATAATGTGATAGGTGGCCACGGTGACCGGCTTGATATATTTTTTTTCGCCGCTGTATTCTCCCACGCTCTCCCTGGATAAATTGGTTTTATCGCAAATTTCGGCTATCCACTGGTTGGGCGGCAGTGATATTAGTGGTTAGGATAATAGTTTCGCACTGCAAAAGAGACATAACACCCAGGCCGATGACGGTCTTTCCCGCACCGCAGGGCAGCACCAGCACCCCGCTGCCGCCCCGGGCAGAGCCGCCGGCAAAAAAAACATTTGCCGCATCCTCCTGATAATCCCTCAGACTAAACGGCTTGCCGGAAGATGTCACCGGCAGCAAAGAAAAATCCAGCATGGTCCCGTCCACATAGCCTGCTAGGTCCTCCAGCGGATAGCCAGCCTTAATCAGTATCTGTTTGGCCAAACCCCGGCAGCCAGACTTCAATTCCAGAAAGCCATCCGATGTCTGCCCGGTGATAAAAAGCTCACTTTCCTTGTTATGCAGTATTTCCAGCAGGGCTGCTTTTTCATCTGAAATGAGAAGTAGGCGCCCCTGCCGCTGCACCAGCTTAACCAATCCGTAGCGCTCTACATAATCCTGGATATCCCTGGCAATTTGACAGGCAAGGAAAATTTGCCGAAATTATTCAGGGTATCCAGTATCTCCCCTGCCTTTATCCCGCTGGCAGCTGCATTCCAAAGGGACAGCGGGGTAATCCGGTAGGTATGGATATGTTCGGGACTTTTTTCTAATTCCGCAAAACCGCTCAGCTGGTTTCGCGCCTCATCATACAGAGGGTTGTGCACTTCCAGTAAAACACTGCGGTCACTTTGTACAATCATCGGGTTTTGTGGATCGCATGAGGCATTTACGGAAAACATGCTGGATAAGACGGGGGTTGTTTTTGAATGGCTAAAAAGCCAATTGAGGTAAGTATAAAAAAATACTTGGAAGCACTCAATGCAAAAAATATCCGTGTAAAAAAAGCCATTCTCTATGGTTCATATGCCAGTGGGAAGGCTGATAAGGATAGCGATATCGAATTGGCAATCATATCCCCGGATCTCGGGAATGACAGCTTCGAAGAAACCATAATGCTAAGAAAGTTTACCTGGGGAATCGACCTGGATATTTCCCCGCGACCGTATTCGGAAAAACAGTATAAAGAAGCACAAAAAGGCGACTTTTTATATGATGAGATAATTCGTAAGGGCAAGATAGTGTACGATAAGGACTGAAAAAGCACCAAAGTAAATTGCAAATTGCTATAGGCAGTTTTTCCACTCCCTGATTGGCATGGTCCATTTTTTTGAGGCGTGAGCAGGGACTACAAGCATAAAATGGCAGAGGTGCGCCATGGATAAAGTGTCCGTTCGATGTTGGTGATCATTTGTGTACTGACTTTGACGTGATCCTGCCATCGTCCTTATGGTTTTTGCCTTGGCGTTTGAGAAATGCCGAGGTAATCCATAAGCGCAGCTTGAAATAATTTTGAATAATTTACCCCCTGAGCCTCTGCCAATTCTTTTAACCAGGCAGGTATAGTAAGGTTTGTCTTTACTGCCCTATTGTCTATCTCATTCCTTACAAGATCAGGGAAAACTGTAACAGGTGATACCAAATACCCTGATGCTGTTTCGGGATCCACTTGTGGTACCTTGGAAGGAACAGGTATTTCATCGCCGTCTTTTTCCATGCCGTATACATGCAATCCTAATGCTTCGGCAGCCTGTTTTTGTGCCTCTTCAAAATCTTCTCCACAACTCACACAGCCCGGAAGGTCGGGAAAATACACGCTATAGCCTGTTTCAGCCGGCTCAAACACAGCTAAATAAGTGAGCTTACGCATAAAAAAGTACATCTCCTTTCTCATAGTAAGGCAAAAGCTCTATTTTAACCCCGCCTGTCTTAAAATGCTATTGAGTGTACCGGGAGCAATATCTCCTTTGTGATTTGGTACTGTGACTTTACCAGCCTTAGTCGGATGTTTAAGTTGAATATGAGAGCCCTTCGTTCTCGATTCAACCTCCCTCCATCCGTCTTTATATAAGATTTTTATTACTTCTCTGACTGTCATTGTTGCTCCCTTCCCATACTATGCATTATACGCCTAAACAATGCGCATGCCAACAGTCCAAATAAATATCAATTAGTCAAGCCCAAGTTAAAAAAATCTTCCTGGCCCTGGTTGAATGGGGCGCAAAATTATCCTACCACAGTTCACCCTTCAACGATTTTGGTATTGTGCCGTTTATATCGGTAAAGCCATATTTTTCCGCCACTTTCGAGGTTATCAATATTTTTCCGGTCACTTCAACGGCATTTTCATCCGATGCCAGCGCCGCAATACACCTCTAGGTAGGGCTTGCTGAACCGATCCTCATTTCAACAAAAACAACCTTATGATGGTCTA
>CAZXQO010000018.1:0-84780 GCA_964643075.1 uncultured Peptococcaceae bacterium | reverse complement strand
GTGAAATAGTAAAGCTGTAAGGGATTTAGTTATCAAAGAAGGTGTGTCCCCTTTCCTTAATATAGGTTTTTCTTATGGCGTAACGGGGTATTTTAATTTTTATCTGGGGTTTGAAATCCGGCTCCTGAATAGCCTTGTTAATCTTTGCCATCAGGTTTTCAACCGGCATGTTGTTCTGGCGGGCGAACTGCCCGACCGTTTGGTTTTTACTCCCTCACCCATAGCAATTATAGCCGTAAAAACTAAAAACTTTTTGTGTTGCCGGGTATTTATTCAGAATATCGCTAATACTATCGTTTTCGTTAAACATTTTACATGAACCCCCTAACTCTCAGGTTTTCTTCCATAACCTCAATGGCCAGCCGGGCCCTGTTTTGCCAGGAGTTTTGACGGGCTATATCAATACGTCTTTGGCGTTTTCCTGCGGTATCCTGGTACAGGGCATGGTGTATCTGTTTATTGAATTCTTCCGGGGTGTTGCCTATTAATATTTCTTCTATTTTTGTTACTTCCGGCAGGGGGGTGGATACCACTGGTTTACCGGAACTTAGATATTCATACATTTTTATGGGGTTGCAGCCGCAGGTCATAGAAGTGATTTTAAAAGGTATCAGGCAAACATCAAAGCATTGCAGGTAATTCGGCAAGTAGCGATATTCTTTGTAACCGGTAACAATCAGGTTGCTTTTGTGAAACGGCAGCCTGGTATTGTATAAAGGTCCGACGAAAACGAAATTGAAATCCGGGTTTTGATTAGTGATATAGTCAATCAGATTCCAATCCAGCCATGTTGCCAAAGCACCTATGTAACCAATAACCGGCCGGCCATTATGCGGAAGGTTTTTGGGGCGGATAAGTCCGCCGCTCTGAGCCGGGGCAAAGTGTTCATAATCTACACCGTTGGGGCAGAGGTGAACTTCGGGGTGTCTTTTGCTATTCTCCTGGAATATCTTCAGCGAAGTGGCGAAAATAATGTCAGATCTGTTTCTGACTTCTTCCACATAAGGCGCCCAGCTGGCGAATTCCTCGCTGGGGTCGTCCAGAGCGTCGTATACCACCAGGTGTGGATGGTATCTCGCAATCTGACGGACAAAAATGGGCGCACTAATCCACAATATGCGCGGCTCTTGGTGGGGAATAGCCAGTGGATCTGATTTTGTACAGATGTACAAGTTGTCTGACAGTTTTTTCACCGAACCGGGTTCCTTTTTGCTGCCCGGGCTGCAGAATATTGACTGGTAGCCCTGCTGGGCAAACTGGTTAAACATCTGTTGAGGCCTTTGAAACATCCATCTGAACTTTAAAGAAGGCGGGTGTATAATTACAGGCAACAAAACTCCCCCTTGAAAGCATTAGGCAAGTTTTACCTAAAGCAATATATTCACCTGCAATTGTTTTTGTGATTTTCCGATTTTCCCGTCCCCCGTTTTCCTCAATGTCCGTAACATATTTTTAATTTTCTCATATCCTGGATTAAAAGATGTTTTAATCGGGGGATATGTGATGAAGACAAAGCCATTGCTCAAGGCCCTGGTATTATCGGGAGGAGAGGGTACAAGAATGCGCCCTCTTACGCATGCCATTCCAAAACAACTTATTCCTGTGGCAAATAAACCGACTATTTTTTATATAATGGAGCAAATCTCCGCGATGGGCGTTAAAGATGTGGGCGTGGTGATCTCCCCGCGCACCGGCGAATTACTAAAAGAGTCCTTAGGTGACGGCGGGCGCTGGCATGTTAACATCACCTATATACTACAAGATAAACCGGCAGGGCTGGCCCATGCTGTATCGGTGGCCGGGGATTTTCTGGGTAGTAACCCGTTTCTGATGTTTCTGGGCGATAATCTGATTAGACCTGGATTTGAGGAGATGCTCGCTGCATTCGACGGCGAAAAGTACGACGCCGGAGTTTTGCTTAAACCTGTTAGCGAGCCGGAGCGCTTTGGGGTGGCGATTGTGGATAAACATTTTAATATCCTGCGGCTTGTGGAAAAGCCCAGGGACCCGGTTAGCAATTATGCTCTGGTGGGTGTTTACCTGTTTAATGAAAAAATACATAAGGCCATTCGGGAAATAACTCCTTCCGCCAGAGGTGAACTGGAAATAACTGACGCCATCCAGCGGCTGCTGGAAACGGGGGGGCATGTCACTGCCAGAGTGCAAGGGGGATGGTGGTTCGACACAGGTTGCAAGGAGGATCTGCTGGAGGCCAACAGTGTTATACTGGATGAGCGGTGCACAAGGCGTATCGAGGGTGGGGTGGACGATAAAAGCTGTGTGGAGGGACGGGTGGAAACAGGACCTGGGAGCAGTATTTTCGATAGTGTGGTAGTGGGGCCAGTGGTGTTAGGCGAAGGGGTAACGGTGAAAAATTCCCATATAGGTCCGTATTGTTCCATCGGAAAAAATTGTATCCTGGAAGGTGCCAGGGTGGAAAATTCTATAATTATGGACGACAGCCATGTTGTTGACAGGGTTTATCTTAAGGAAAGCCTGGTGGGAAGACACTGCCGGATTACGGGAAACAGAGCGATAGAAGCAGCGGTTACGTTAAATCTGGGAGACTGGTCGGAAATAGGGCCGGCCAAGATCAGCCACAGGGATACGGGTTTCACGGAAGGGGGGTAAGCGGTCAGGGGACACACCTTCTTAGGTTATCTAAAATTCTAACTCCTTAACAGCTTCACGAAGGAATGTCCCCAACTTATTAGCGGCAGCAAAAAGAAGAGGCGAAGCTGATGTCACAAACCATTTTTACCTATGAATCTATTTTTGCGGATACCTTTGTGCAACTGGTGTCCCATCCCCTGCCTGAGGGTATCTCCGGCAGTGTTTCGACTTTGGATTTTAGCGACGGAGCACGGGATGCGGAGAGCCTGTCGGTCAAGCCGCTGCTCAGTGTTCCGGGATTTTCCATGGTGGAATTCAGAATACAGGTTCCCTTTAAAGCCAAGCTTTCTTCGCCTGCCGGAGATAAATCTGAATTGGATGGCCATATCCCTGACATTCATGTAAAAGTTGTGATTTATACTCCCCTGGCCAGGCAGGAAGCACTTCCCGACTTGAAAGTAGATAGTCGCTGTCAAATACTGGTGGACCCTTCCATTGTGGGAGGGTTACTGCAGTTTGCGGTAAATGTCAACATTGTACTCAGGTGTTCGGATAAGCACCAACTGAACATTCCTTCTTTATTGAGCAACAAGGAGCACAGGGACTCACCGGCGTTGCAGGCTTCCTGGGTTGAAGTCTGCGAAAAATTTGCTGATCCCCAAAGAACCTTATTCCCCGAAGATTTTTTTCCTTTCCCCAGTGGTGAGACTTGAAAATTGTGAAATGCATGAGATGCCATAAATTGCCTTTCCTATGTGAAAATGTTATAGCAGGATATTAAAGTAATTTGTCGAAATTACTTTAATGACCCAAAAAACTTTATCAGCATAGGGAGGTTGTCACTTTGTTTAAGAGACTGAAAAAATTTTTTAGTGCAGCATGTATTTCCGCAAGTATTCTTCTCGTTTCTGTATTTTCTTTGTCTCCCGCAGATGCGGCTGTAATCAGGCTAATCCCCAATGGAAGCGGCGGTTATGATTGCAAAATTGTTGACCAGTCCCAGGCAAACACCCAGAACAGTGTTTCTCTGAACCTGTCCACTGCTAGTACAGGCAGCTCAGCGGCAGGTGCCGCAAACCTTTCTACTCCGGGTGCATCAGGGGTTAAAATAACTCCGGGAAGCTACAATACCGGCAGCAACTGGGTGAAGATCACCCTACCCAGGATATCCACAACTCCGGCTCCCACTCCGGCCCCAGTCCCAACACCGGCTCCCGCGCCTGCACCAACTCCTGCACCGGCTCCCGCTCCGGCCCCTGCCCCTGCCTCCACGGCGGGCCTGACATCTGCCGAGCAGACCCTGGTGAATTTAATTAACCGGGACAGGGCGGCCAATGGACTGCCTGCCTTGCAGGTGGACATGCAGCTGGTGCAAATGGCCCGGGTGAAGTCTCAGGATATGATCAACAATAACTATTTCAGCCATACCTCACCCACCTATGGCAGTCCTTTTGATATGATGAAAAAGTTTGGAATAACTTATAGAACTGCCGGGGAAAACATAGCAGGCAACCAAACCGTGGAAGCGGCTCACACCGCTTTGATGAACAGTTCAGGTCACCGGGCGAACATACTTAATTCCAGCTTTAACTATGTGGGAGTAGGGGTGGTGGCCGGTGGTCCATACGGCTTGATGATTACCGAAGATTTTGTGGGCAGGTAGAAAACATTTTGACTGGTTATGGCAGCGGGGCAGGTGGTAATACCGGCCCCGCTGATAATTTCAGTATCAGAAAGACTCTGGCCGGCATATTCTGAAACAGAGACTGCCGGGAGGATTGCATATGTTTGGCCTGACCTCCATCATAATCCTTACTTTTAATGAGATCCGGTATACCCGACAGTGCCTGGAGAGCATAAGGGCATATACCGGGGTTCCCTACGAATTGGTTATGGTCGACAACGGCTCCCGGGACGGCACCCCGCAATTTTTAACATCCCTGCAGGGGGCCAGGGTCATACTGAATTCAACCAACCGTGGCTTTGCTGCAGGATGCAATCAGGGACTGGCAGTTGCGGTGGGTGAGAACATTCTTTTATTAAACAACGATACAGTTGTGACCCCAAACTGGCTGGCAAATATGCTGGGCTGCCTGTACAGCCGGGAAGACATCGGGCTGGTGGGACCCTGTTCCAATCATGTGGGGTCGGGCAACCAGGTGGAAGTAAAGTACAACAATATGCATGAAATGATCAGGTTTGCCCGCAGCTTTAATGTCTCTGACCTTTCCAGGCGGCACCGGCAAGAGAGCTACTGGCTATCCGGTTTTTGCCTCCTGGGCAAAAAGTCGGTGTTTGACCGGGTGGGACCGCTGGATGAAAGGTTTAGGACCGGTTCATGGGAAGATGTAGATTATTCTGTGCGTGTTACTGCAGCCGGGTATAGCCTGTATGTTGCGGGAGATGTGTTTATTCACCACTACGGCGGGCGCTCCTTTAAAGGCAACAATATCTCCCTGGGCGCCGTGCAGTCAAAGAATGCCAGGTTGTATGAAAGCAAATGGGGTACGTTTTAGGGGACGTTGTTTACATGTTTACATTTTAAAAAAATGTAAACATGTAAACAACGTCCCCCTTACCAGTTGACTTTTGTAAATGGAATGAGTTATAATTTTTTTTACCGGGCGGGTGTAGCTCAATGGTAGAGCATCAGCTTCCCAAGCTGAGGGTTGAGGGTTCGATCCCCTTCACCCGCTCCAATTTAACAAAAAAGAAACCTCTCTGATGCAATGCAACAGAGGGGTTTTTGTTTTTTCAAAAATATACTACAATAAATTAACATAAAAGGAAACATATGCATAGCATACATTAAGGAAGGCTAATGTTGCTTATGAGGATCTTGTCAACGCAGTCTTTTGCCACATTTGCCACCCTACCCGTTGAGGTTTTTGTGCAAAAATTTAACAAAAAGGAGGATTATAGTATGCCCATTGCAAGATTAGCTAGCCTTCCAGGAAGTACCTTTTTCCGGCTGGGTGCGCCACCATACTTGGTAGCTAATGTCGCGGTGCCGGTGGGAGTTCAATTCCCCTTCTGGCCGCAGATAGTCGATCAGTCTTTGGTAAGCACCGGGGACCTGGGCGATCCCCAGTACCTCTGGTACCAAAACGCTGTTGATCCGGCACTGATAGCCACCGGGGAAACGGCATTTTTCGCCCGGGAGGTAAATATTGCAATTCCTGCGTTGGAAGCATCCATTATTACCACCATTAGTGTGAAAATAGCGACGGATAATGCTTTCCAGGCCAGAGTGACTCTTACCCCGGCCGTTGTTGGAGCGCCTGTAGTCTATAATTTCACCGATGGCATTACGGCGCAGAATTTTAACGAGTCGGGGCCACCCTTTAACTGGCAGAAGATCTACAACTTCACTGTGGAGCTGAACCTGTTAACTGGAGCAACGGGCTTCAATCTCGAGTTCGAAGTCAAAACGGTTAATTATGCCCAGGCCGGCGGCACCCAGTTTACCAACCCCGCCGGACTCCTTTATGATATTGAAATCGGTGGTTTCCTGGCCGCTCCCATTCTCCCTCCCACTTTAACCGAGGTTCAACCGCCAACCATCACAAATCCGCTGGTTTAAAATGTATTACTAATCAAAAAAATTTATCCCCTTGCATTTAGCAAGGGGATTTTTGTGTTAATTTTTACCTTTTGTCTCGCTAATAGCCTGTAAGACCCCGTCCCCGAAGGCCGGGGCTCAACAGACTGTAAAGCTCAAAGTTGGGGACATTCCTCCGACCTCAAAGTCAGGCTCCAAATGGAGGTGTGTCCCCATACCTTTAAGTTCGCCCTAAGGTTTAGGTAGGGGAATAACCCCTTCCGAACCCTTAGGCACTGATATTGCTGTCTCAGTTTATCTGTAATTATAATATTTCATTTTCCGGCGCGACATTAACAATAATGGTGCACTTTACATATTATACACAAATAGGTTAAAGATTTTAGTCGGCTACCGGCAATCTGTTCCAAGTTAAGGAAGGGGGACACATCTTCTTGTGTTGGCTAAAGCCCTTATTTCTTAAATATGCTCACAAAGAAATGCCCCCAAATTATTGTAAGGAGTGACATGTAATGGCAAATAGTACCGACCTCGTTGTTTTTGAGCAGTGTGTGCAGAAGTTGGCGGAGGCGCGGATTACCATTGCGGCGATAAATGATGTAACCGGCCTGGGTATCACTGTAAATCCGGTTACAGGTGAGGTAACCGCAGTGGTCGGAGGGGTTGTTGTTCCGATTGACTTTGAATTTTGCTGCGTGGCTAACAGAGCAGTTTTTAGCCCTACCCTGCTTACGGGTAAGATTATCAACTGCGGCTGGGTTAACGGAGCTATTCTGATCAGGAATCTGGATACCGGCATGGTCCTTACCTGCCTGAATGTCGCGCTTACTTTCCAGGATGAGGTAGTGGCCGTAAACGTGTTACCCAGCGACATAATTACCGAGCAGGTTGCCGGTGATGAGGGTTCGGCCATCTGTATAGTGTTTAGTACCAATACCTTTACCGCCTTAACTGAACCTGTACTGATAGTTAAGTGTGTTATACTGGTCTTGATAACAGTGCTGCGCGGCGTATCAGTTATCTGCCCGACCACCAGTGCGCCGACTACTTGTCCACCTACTTGCCCGCCGACCACCATGGCGCCGACTACCTGTTGTCCGCCAACCACTAGTGCACCGATTTCTTGTCCACCCAACTGCCTGACAGTTGGTTCCAGCATGGCTAAAATCTCTCTTTAGTAATTGATTTGACTAATGATTCCGCGTGGCGCCAGACTTCAAAACCCAACGAAAAACCAGGGTTTTTGGCCCTGGGTTTTCGTTGGGTTATATTATTTTTTATTAATTGCTCTGCTCTTTTAATTTTTTTATCTGGTTTCCTTTCTTTACTGAACTGGGTTTCATATTGCCCGGTTCGGCCTTCCCCTGGACTGCCAGCCAGTAAGTTATCCTGTGTCTATCGTTCCAGGCGACAAAAATTTTAGAAGAATTTATAAGTAGCCGTGCATTTGATTCCAGCCAGTCAAAATTTACTTTTTTAAACGCGTATTCGTTGGTGTGGGTAACGATGTACCAGTAGGTGCTTTCTTCGTCGCTGAAGAAAAAGCTTTGGTTTGCCCAGCCGCTGCCTGCTGAATTATTGTGGGAAACCTGCAGGTTGGGCAGGGCTTTATTCAATATATTAAAGAAGGACATATTATCCCCTCCGGAATTCATTTTAGGAAAACCCGTTTTGTATTCAAAAGGTTCTTTGAACCGGTAAAAGTCATGGCAAATATTAATTGTAATATAAAATATGTAAAAAAAATTAATCTGTTCCAGAGCTGGCAGGAAAAACGGAGATATTTCTGACTTGTCAGGCCTTTTCTGATAACTAACATGCCATAATGGAAAACCAGGGAACTGGGGGTAGATATTTCCTGGACGTAAAGGAATTTTCAAATGCTTGACGAAATATTGACATAAAGAAGAAATAATCGAGTAAATTTGCATGGTTGTTGCAATAAACGGTAGATAATCAAAGCGAGGCGCATATCCGGGGGGAGTTACAGGCATGTTAAACCCGTTTTCTGTATCGCTGAAGAGAATCAGGGGATTTTTTTCCGGAAAAACTGTCTGGCTGATACCCCTTATTCTTTTTGCCCTAATTGAATTGATGGCTCTGGCGGGGTTGTTCACCCGTCCGGAGTTGTTTTTTTATGATGCCTGGTTCAGGTTGAACGGGGAGCATAACCCGGGGGACCAGGTGGTGGTGGTGGCCATGGACGAGGCTTCCATCAACGAGCTAGGGCCGCTGGCCTGGCCCCGGACAATCCACGCCCAAATATTGGAAAAACTCAAAGAGTCCCGGGCGGTGGGCTTCGATCTGGTATTTGACGCTCCCACAGCAGAGGCCGATGATCAGGTCTTTGCCGATGCGCTGGCCAGGCATGGGCGGGTGGTGCTGGCCAGTCAGTTTTCCTTTGAGCATGGCAAGGATGGGGAAATGGAGCAGATCTTCCGGGTGCCTCAGCCGGAATTTATGCAGAGTGCGGCGGGTATTGGATTTGCGAACACGCCCACCGATATTGACGATGTGGTACGGCGCATCACTACCGTGGACGTGAACACCTTTGAGATGCCTTTTCCCAACCTGGACCTGGCGGTTGCTATGGTAGCCGAAGGTATAGATCCCACCGCATTGAAGCTCAAACCGGGGCAGTTGAGGGTGGGGGACAGGGTTATTCCCGTGGATGGGATTAACCAGGCCATGATCGGGTTCTGGGGACCTCAGGGAACCTTTAAGACTTACGGTTATGCCGATGTGCTCCGGGGTAAATATCCTGAGACCGAATTTAAAGATAAAATTGTGCTGGTGGGTGTGACAAACCCCGCCTCCCATGACGAAAAATCTACTCCCTATACTACTTCAAACCTTATCCTGAGCGGTAATCTGGCGACCCCCGGGGTGGAAATACATGCCTCCGCAGTGCAGAGCTTTCTGGATGGACGCTGGTACAGGCCGGCACCTCTCCTGGTCAATGTGGTCTTTCTGCTCCTGTCGGGATTGTTGACCGCCGCTGCGGTGGGAGGTCGTGGGCCCTGGCGGGGCCTGGTCGGGGCGCTTCTGGTGGTTGCCCTGGCCGGTGGACTGTCCTTCGGCCTTTGGTGGCACTACCGTCTTTGGATTTATTTTGCCGGGCCCCTGGCCCTGATTGTGCTTACCTACGTGGTGGTCACCGCGGCGGACTTTCTGGCGGCGGAAATGGCCCGGCGAAAAACCAGGGCCGCATTCAGCCGTTACGTGTCTCCGGCGGTGGTGGAAGAGCTGATGAGTAATCCCGACAGCATCGCTCTGGGGGGCCAGCGCCGGGATCTGACCATTATATTTGTGGATATCCGCGGCTTTACCGCCTATAGTGAAAATAAGGCGCCGGAGCAGGTGGTGAGCCGCCTGAATGAATATCTCACCGCAATGACTGGGGTAATCTTTCGCCACGGTGGCACGCTGGACAAATACCTGGGTGACGGGCTGATGGCCATCTACGGTGCCCCGGTGTTTTTCCCGGACCACGTGCAGAGGGCTATTCAGACAGCGATAGAAATACAGGAAGTGATTGATGAATTAAACCGTTCCTGGATAGAGAAAAATGAGCCCCCCCTTAAAATTGGCGTGGGCATAAACACCGGCAGCGTGCTGGTGGGTAATGTGGGCAGCCCGGAGCGTATGGACTACACCGTGATAGGCGAGGATGTGAACCTGGCCTCCCGGGTGGAGGGGCTGACCAAAACATTCGGCACTCTGGTGATCATCAGCGAGCGCTCGGTGCACACCCTGGAGGGAGCGGGGGATTTGCCCTGGGAACTGAAATATCTCGGGGATGCCGAGGTGAAGGGTTTTACCCTGCCTGTGGGGGTGTACACTGTTTTAGACAAAAAGACAGGGGGTCTGTACACTTAGCATTAATATTGTTAATCCAATCCGCATAAATTATATTGCGCCGGTTGGGTCCCTTTAATATAATGGTTGGTGGATAATATAAAGGAAGAATGAAACAGTTACAAAATAGTTAAATAAAAGGTACAAAATATACTAAAAACTATTGTCACAAACACCTGTTCTATTGTAAAATAGATACAGGAGGTGAAGTGGCATATGAGTGTTAAGTAAAAAATTTAAGAAAGGAAAAGGTTTCTTAGCAGTTACAACCGATGAGGCGTTGCAAAGACACGCGGTGAAAGTCGGGCGCGGAGGTAAAATCAACCAGGCGGTGGGTAACACCCCCTTCCGGGCAGGACGGATAACTGAAAGGTTGACGGCGGCATAAGCCACCCGGAATGCAAGCGAAAGTTTGCAGCTCAGCAGTTGAATCCTGTGATACTGCCTCCTGTTAGTCGGCGGGAGAGAAAGTTAATAATAATCTGGATTATTCTTAATAAAGTAGATTTGTTTAGCTTTCAGAAACCAGGGATAATGTGGGAAAACATATACATACCGTAAATAAAGGCAGCCTGAAGTCAACCTTGAGCGGACGCGGCTGCGGCGAGTGCCAGACATCTTGCCAATCGGCCTGCAAAACATCCTGCACAGTGGGCAATCAGGTCTGCATAAAGGAAAGTAAATAGTTCTGCCGGAAACCTGATCCCCCAGGGATTGGGTTTTTAATTTGAGGTGAAAATATGCTGCATAAATTTATCATCAACGGAACCCGGGTGGTGCTGGATGTGCACAGTGGAGCGGTGCACCGGGTAGATCCGGTGACCTGGGATATACTAGAGGATTATGAAAAACTGCCCGAGGGCATGCTGACAGAAAAGCTTGCCGCCCGCTATCCTCGCCGGGAGGTGGAGGAAGCCCTGGCGGAGGTTGAGGAACTGGTAAGGGAAGGCCTGCTGTTCAGCCCTGACCCCCTGGACGGGGCGTATACCCCTCCCAGCCGGAAGATTGTAAAGGCTCTTTGCCTGCATCTGGCCCATGACTGCAATCTGGCCTGTTGCTATTGCTTTGCCGGTCAGGGTAAATTTGGGGGAGCTGCAGGGCTGATGTCCCTTGGGGTGGGCAAAGCAGCCCTGGATTATTTGATCGATGCGTCCGGTTCCCGCCGCCATGTGGAAGTGGATTTTTTCGGCGGGGAGCCCTTGTTAAATAAAAATGTGTTGTACGAACTGGTGGACTACGGCAGGAAACGGGGCACCGAAAGCGGAAAAGACATAAAGTTCACTCTTACCACCAATGCACTGTTGCTGGATGCTGAAACGGGTAAATTTTTAAATGATCACAACATGAGCGTGGTATTAAGTCTGGACGGCAGGCCGGAAGTTCATGACGTTATGCGCCCATTCCCCGGGGGGGCGGGTTCCTACCAGATAATAGCCGATAAAATAATGGACTTCCTGGAGGGCCGGAACCACACCAATTATTACGTGCGGGGCACCTATACCAGGCACAATACCGATTTTTCCAGGGATGTGCTGCATATGGCGGATCTGGGCATCAAGGAAATTTCTGTTGAGCCGGTGGTGGCTGACCCGCATGAGGATTATGCCCTTACGGAGGAGCAAATACCGGCCCTTTTTGAGGAATATGAGCGTCTTACGATAGCCTTGCTGGAACGTACCAAAGCAGGCCGCCCGTTAAATTTTTTTCATTTCAATATAGACCTGAAAGGCGGGCCCTGCCTGCCCAAAAGGCTATCCGGTTGCGGGGCGGGCAATGAATACCTGGCGGTGGATCCTGAAGGCAACCTTTATCCCTGCCACCAGTTTGTGGGGCAGGAGGAGTATCTTATGGGGAATGTCTACGAAGGTATAAAAAACAGGGAACTTGCCACCACTTTTGCCGGTGCCCATATTTACAACAAAGAGGGCTGTGCTGAATGCTGGGCCAAATTTCACTGCAGTGGTGGCTGCCATGCCAGTGCCAGGGCCTACAGCGGTTCCATATTAAAGCCCGGTCCTTTAAGCTGCGCCCTGATGAAGAAAAGGCTGGAATGCGCCCTGTATTTAAAAAGTGTAGTGGAGAGTAATGATTAAATCAACCCGGTGCATCGCCGGATGCCAGGGCGGTACCATTATTTCGCTTACAGCCTGTTGATCCCCGTCCTCGAAGGTCGGGGATCAACAGGCTGTAAGCTCGAACTAAGTTCGCTCTAAAGATTCGGAAGGGGAATAACCCCTTCCGAATCTTTAGGCTCACTTATATTTTTTTGATTTAACAGACAACTTGTAGTGACATAAAAGAGTGTTTATTAAAATATGGTGTTATAGAGAGATTGCGGGACCAACGAAGAGAAATGGGGGAATATTTGGGTCGGCAGGCATTTTTCCGGAGAACCGCCTTGTGCTATAATAACCTTGCTAATATGAGCCGATTCGGCATTTTTTCTGAAATTTATATATAGATAAAAAATACATTACAGAGGTGGTGCGGTTGACTTCATTGCCAACAGGGAAATTTAGCAGAAATAGTCGAACTGTTACACAAAAACTAATTAATTACATAAATACTCCCAGGCCGCCGGTTGTGATCATATCCATTGCTTTGTACACGGTACTCATTATGTTTATTACAGGGGTAATTGACAGTGGCAACAAGGTCTGGGCCGTTCAGGTGAACGGCAAAACGGTGGCTCTGGTGAGCGATCCGGATAGCGCCCGTAAAGCCGTTAGGGAACTGGTAGCTGAAAAATCCAGGCTTACCGGCTGCAAACTTTCCGTATCGGGAAATCTCCGTTATACCAGGACTTACCCCGGCGATGCGAAATATTTAAATGGCGCCGAGTTGAAGACTGCTCTGGCAGAAAAGCTGTTTTTTAGTACCAGTGCCGCTGCGTTGGTGGTTGACGGCCAAACCAGGCTGGTACTGGAAGACAGGAAAGAGGCTCAGTCCCTGCTGGACAGGATGAAGGCCTCCTACCAGACTCCTGGCGCTGATGTGACCTTTGCCGAAGATGTAAGGATCGAGGATGTAAAGGCTGACTCCAGTGAATTAACCCGTCCTGACGAGGCCTTGGATAAAATCAGAAAAGGCACCAAGGAAGTCGAAACTTACCGGGTAAAAGACGGGGACACCCTCTGGGATATAGCGTCTCTGGCCGGTATGTCTACGGAAGAGCTGATTGCGGCCAACCCGGACATGAATCCGGACAGGATCAGCATTGGTCAGAAAATTAACCTCACTGCAGTTAAACCCATCATCAATGTGCTGGCGGTATCCAGGCAAACAACCCTGGAGCAGGTGGCCTTTGATGTCGAGGAAAAGAAAGACAACAAAATATACTTTGGCGACGTGAAAGTATTGCAGCAGGGCAAACCGGGGAAGAAATCCGTTACCTATCAGCTTACCAGGCGGAACGGGGTTGTGGTTGAACGCAAGGTGTTAAGCGAGGATGTGTTGGAACAACCCCAGACCAAGATTGTTGCCAAGGGTTCCAGAATGCTGCTGGCCTCCCGTTCCGGGGCATCAGGCAGGCTGGCCTGGCCCACCGTGGGCTCGGTAACCTCGCCCTTCGGCATGAGGGACGGGCACATGCACGAGGGAGTTGATATTAGCGGTTCTACCGGCGACCCGGTGGTTGCCTCTGCCTCGGGCACCGTGATCAGGGCCGGCTGGTATGGGGGATATGGTAAATGCGTGGATATTTCCCACGGTGATGGCGTGATTACCCGCTACGGACACCTTTCCAGGATATCGGTCAGTACAGGCCAGAAGGTGGACAGAGGACAGCTTATCGGCAGGGTCGGCAGCACCGGAAGAGCTACCGGGCCGCACCTTCACTTCGAGGTTATTGTCAACGGTGAGCACAGAAACCCCACCAGATATTTATAGGCTCCGGACATAATTAAAGAATAGACCCGCATCGGGTCTATTCTTTTTTAAATATGAGATAATTTGTTTTCACCTGTTTAAGTTTGACTGGCCGGAATATTATGGAACCACCGCCCCCACTACTGAATAATATGTTGAAAAGTGGGGTGAGAACATGGCGCTGGATGTTATCGACATTAATTTCTGGCTGGGGATTCTAAGGGACCATACTATCTTTATATATAACAGCCTTGGCCCGTCAGAGAAGGAAGCCGCCCGGC
The DNA here is from genome assembly GCA_964643075.1 of uncultured Peptococcaceae bacterium. Taxonomy (GTDB): domain Bacteria; phylum Bacillota; class Desulfotomaculia; order Desulfotomaculales; family Desulfocucumaceae; genus Desulfocucumis. Next base: position 70,599 of record CAZXQO010000018.1, on the reverse strand, counting down.
GGGCTGAAAGCCTGCGCTACATATTTGAAAACTTAATGAAGAATCCCGGTGGGGCTGCTGCCGGAGATGCCGCCAGGGCTACCAGGGAGTTAATAATGTTTAAAACTAACCTGCTGGCACGATGCCTACATTGCCAGGTGGTTATCCATCTGAATCCATCGGACCTAAACGTGATGATTAACGAAGCTCTGGAATTTTTCAGGATTTTGGGGGAACTGCCGCCACTGTCGCAGGACCGGGCAGCTCGATTGCTGCACTTAATGAGACTGTGGATACCCGATGCAGCCACCCATTCGGCCATGCTGTATCGGGTACTTGATCCGGATGAGCACAAATTGTTGCAGGAACTGCAGAATTATGAATGGAACTTTAACCTTATGTTCCTGAAAACAATATTAAAAACACAGATGTATGAAAAACTTGCCGCTGATTTTCCCAGCCTGTATGAAATGATTCCGGAAGCCCGCCAGTCAGTAGAATCGCATATAGTTTTGTTAAATGCAATGGAAAGAAGGCTGGAGAGCTGCACCGTGGAAAATACGGGCAGTCCTCTGATGGCCGACCACATGCTGCGGGAGGAAAGGTATTTTCTTAATCAATTGACTCAGCTTATAGCTTAGTTATATTGTAACTACTCAGGAGTCAGGAGTCAGAATGAGAGAACCGGCGAAAACACTTGAAGATACGGTGATGTTTCGAAATAAAACTTCTCTTGCAAGAGGTTAGTAAATTGCTGGAAGCATATTCTCGGGGAATTCTGAATTCTGACTACTGAATTCTGAATACGAATAGTAGCCGGTTATATAATCGTCGGTTTGAGTTGGATTTCGACTGTGCCGGCTGTTTTTGTTTGTTGCGGGCGAAAAGTTCCAGGCGAAAATGTTTAACTAAGATATTGTCTGGTGATATAATATCTCAGGTGATGATTCATTGCTGGTTAAAGGAGAGTGGTATCGTATGAAATATAAACAAATGAGCCGCAGGGACAGGAGAAAGCTGCATCAGAGGATCCTGTTCGGCGCAGTGGTGGCAGTGTTGTCTTTGGGTCTCCTGGCCTCTTCTCTGGCGTTGCCGTTCAGCAATTTATTTACCGGTGAACAGGCCCAGGCGCCCGGTCAGACGGAGCAGGCGGAGCAGCAACAGACTGCTGCCGATTTGGAGAAGAAGGTGCAGGAAAACCCCAAGGACCCGGAGTTGCTGGCCAAGCTGGCAGACGCCTACCTGCAGGAGGGCAACCGGGAAAAATCGGTCCAGACCTATGAAAAGGTGCTATCTGTCAAGCCGGATGACAGCAGCTCCAGGATGAATCTGGCCTGGACCTATTTTTTGATGGGCAATAATGACCGGGCCGTGGACAACCTCCGGTATGAAATTAAAAACAACCCCTCAAACAAGGAGGCCCATTACTACCTGGGGCAGTATCTGGCCTACGGTAAAGACTATAACGGCGGCATTCAGGAATTAAAAAAATATATAGAATTGGCAAAGACAGGCACGAACGTGGTAAAAGCCAGGCAAATGGTGGATGAGTTGCAGGCGCAGCTGGATAAAAACAAATAATATTGTAACTGCATACTGAGTATTAGTACGGAAAGACCGGGGGCCATGCATTCTCCCCGGTTTTTTGGTTCTAATATTTACCGGTAGGAAAGGCCGCGAAGGGATGGGATAATTAAACCGTTAATTAATCGGTTAGACAGGATGTGATTATATGCTGCCAGCGGCCGGCAGTTCCTCCGGATTGCCCCAAGGAAATTCTCGTGTACTGCTTATGACGGCTAAAGTGGTTTCCCTGCTGGCCGCGGTTTTCGCCATGTTGGTTTTTTGTCTGCCCGGACTGATCCGGGGTCAGGCTTATGCCGCTTTCCGGGAGGTGTCCCGGGCAGGACTTCTACTACGCACCTACGACATGAAAAGCCAGGAAAGTGAGCATTTTGTAGTCCGATACCAGCCGGAGGACAGCAAATATGTACGGCTGGTGCTGGAAACCGCCGAACATTTTTATACTCCGGTGGCCAGCAGATTCAATTTTACCGCCCATCACAAAATACCGGTGATAATTTACCCGACAGGGTCGGAACTGAACGCCAGTTTTGGCTGGAGTGCCAGCGAAAGCGCCATGGGGGTATACTGGGCCGGGGCCATCAGGGTGCTTTCCCCTGCCGCCTGGGTGATGGACAGGGAGTCTGCCGGGATGCGGGAGACCTTCATCAGTTCCGGACCCATGGCCCATGAATTGACCCACCTGGCGGTGGACTACGCCACCAGGGGGAACTGCCCCCGCTGGCTGACCGAAGGCCTGGCCCAGTACGAAGAATATAACCTTACCGGTTTCAGGTTTGACACTCCGCCGCCGGCAATCTCCGATTTATACCCCCTGGCCAGTCTGGACGGGGATTTTGACAGCATGAAGAACCAGTCAGTAGCCTATTACCAGTCCTTATCCGCAGTGGAATATATAGTAGCGGTGTACGGCGAGGGCGCCCTTGACAGGATTATTAAGGATTTGGGCCAGGGCAGGCCCATCGGCAGGGTTATGCAGGACACACTTAATGTAAATTTAGAACAATTTGAACAAAACTGGCACGGGTGGTTGAACAATGTCGAAAACCATTCCGGAAGGCAAAAATAATAATTAGTATCGCAGGCTCATTTTCGCTGGGACAAAAGTAACAATTGTTTGGCGTTTTAACCCGTGGGGCTTAATATTTAAACGGTTTTACACTGACTAGGCAGGAATTTATAAATCAGGGTAGAATTTACCCATGCAATGTTATTTTTAAAAGTAATGTACTTTTATGAAATTAATTGTTTTATTTTGCCGTAGTAATATTAGTTGGGGACATTTCTCCGACCTCCAGAGCCATTCCAGTTAGGGGACATTCCTCTGACCCCCAGAGATAAGCTCTAAAGAGAGGTGTGTCCCCTTTCCTTTGAAGAGAGGTGTATCCCCTTTCACTAGTATGCCTTTTTATATGTTTGGTGTAGGACAGAATTACAGTACCCTTTAAGGCGGGGTTTTTGATTATACCAGGAAAGGCAGGAAAATGCCGAGTAATGAACACAGCTGTGGTGACGAGGGAAAAGATAATTATAAACGGCAAGTCCGTATTAAAAGGGAAAATAAAAATAGGCGGCGCCAAGAACTCTGCCCTGGCCCTGATCTGTGCGGCTGTCATGGCTGACGGAGAGGTGGTGCTGGAAAAGGTTCCCGAGATAAATGATGTTATGGTGATGTTGGACATCATATCTTCATTGGGGGCCAAGGTGACCTGGCAGGAGAGTGAAACCATAAAGATAACTCCCCCGGAGAAGATCACCTCCCACCCGCCCTATAACATGGTGAAAAAGCTTCGGGCGTCTAATCTGTTGCTGGGCCCCATGCTGGCCCGCTACGGCGCCGCCAAGGTAGCCTTGCCCGGTGGGTGCAATATTGGCACCAGGCCGATGGATCTCCATTTTAAGGGATTGACCGGACTGGGTGCGCAGCTAAGACTGGAGCGCGGCTGTATCCTGGCGGAGGCCGGCAGGCTAAAGGGCTCCAGGATTTATCTGGACTTTCCCAGCGTGGGGGCAACCGAGAACCTCATGATAGCCGCCTGCCTGGCTAAGGGGCAAACTATTATCGAGAATGTGGCCAAAGAACCCGAGATAGTGGATCTGGCCAATTTTCTCAATTGCATGGGGGCTAAGGTGCGTGGAGCGGGTACCGATGTGATTAAAATACAGGGTGTCGAGCGGCTCTCCGGCTGCTCCAGGTACTGCGTAATTCCGGACCGGATCGAGGCAGGGACTTTTATGGTGGCAGCTGCGGCCACCGGGGGAGACGTAACCCTGGAAAACGTGATCAGTACCCATCTGGAGCCCGTCAGCGCCAAACTTCGGGAAGCCAACGTGGAAATAATCGAAGGCGAGGACAGCATCAGGGTAATTGCCAGCAAACCGCTGAAACCCATCGATATAAAAACCATGCCTTATCCCGGCTTTCCCACTGATTTGCAGTCCCAGATGATGGTCATGTTATCCACCGTCGCCGGCACCAGCATTATTATAGAAAATATTTTTGAAAACAGATTCCAGGTGGCAGACGAGCTGAAAAGAATGGGCGCCAACATCAAGGTTGAAGGAAGGCTGGCGGTCATCGAAGGGGTGGATGCCCTGCAGGGTACTCAGGTCAAGGCCACGGATTTGCGGGCAGGAGCTGCGCTGGTGCTGGCAGCCTTGATGGCCAACGGCAGGACGGAGATATACCACCCGGATTACATATACCGTGGCTACCACGATTTTGAAGACAAACTGAGGGAATTGGGAGCAGACATAACAAGTATTTGATTTTGCGACAAGGGGACGTTATTTTGTCGCACAAAAGACAGCATCAGCCGTACCGGGCAGCTAACTGAGGGAGTGATAAAAGACATCCTTACCAATAGCGCTGTTCATTATGGTGGCATGAAGGTCAGTCTGGATAACGGGATATTGGCAGGGTTCAGGAAGTTGTCGAGTGATTTTTTTGTATCGTTTATAGAATAATAGGCAAATGAATGATTTAAAAATACCCCCTGGTTGGCGCAGGGGGTATTTGGCATGGTGTTTGTGAAAAATAAAACCACATCTGTAATCGGAGGTTTGAATTTGCACATATCAATACTGGCGGTGGGCCGCCTCAAGGAAAGATATCTGGCAGAGGCCCGGCAGGAATATATGAAGCGGCTAAGGTCTTATGCAAAAGTTGCTATAACGGAAGTTGCCGACGAAGGGTATGCCGAGGGTATATCTGCTGCCCGGGAGGCAGAGGTAAAGGAAAAAGAAGCCCAGCGCCTGCAGAAATATATTAAACATGGCACATACACAATAGTGCTGGACAGGGAGGGCAGACAGCTATCCTCTGAGGAACTGGCCGGATTGTTGGACTCCCTTGCCCTGCAGGGCAAAAGTGACGTTACTTTCCTCATCGGTGGTTCACTTGGGCTGTCCCGGGAGATACTCAACCAGGCTGAATATCGTCTGTCCTTCTCCAAACTTACCTTCCCCCACCAGCTCATGAGGGTTATTCTCTTGGAGCAGATTTACAGGGCGTTTAAGATTATTAAGGGTGAACCGTATCACAAATAGGTAGATTTTAACAGGAAGGTGGCTGATTAAAACCAACCATACTTTTCAAGATATAATAAGGCCGATAATCCTATACATAGAATTGTCGGCTTTAATGATTCTCCGTAAATAAGCCAAAAACTAAAAAGCTTAAAGATGGGCATGCTGTATCTATTTCTTAGCTCATAATAAAGAAAAAGTTTATAATTTTATTGGCATCTACGGTATAGTAATAGTGCCGCAGCAAATTAACAGACAAATGAATAGGAGGTTCAACATGAAAAAGATTAAAATTCAAAATCAACCTTTTGGTCCCTTTCCAACGATGATTATTGGGGCAGATGTTAATGGAAAGCCCAATTATGTTACTGTGGGAGCATGTGGGGTAGTAAGTTTAAAGCCAGTGCTTTATGTTTCATTAAAAAGCACCCATTATACAACACCAGGGGTTAAGGAAAACGGGTACTTTAGCGTGAACATTCCTCCGGTTTCCATGGTTGAACAGACAGATTATTGTGGAATTGTGTCAGGAAAAACAGTCGATAAGTCAAGCTTATTTACTCCCTTCTATGACGAATTGGGAAGAGCACCAATGATAAAAGAATGCTCAATGAATTTCCTCTGCAAAGTTATTCAGGTTATTCCTTTATTTGGCTTTGAAATGTTTTTAGGGGAGATTGTTGCTGTATATGTTAATGAGGACTGCATCACAGATGGTAAGCCAAACCCGTTGAAACTGAATCCCATTATTATGATGGGTGCTAGCTATTATAGCTTAGATGAGGTTGTAGGAAATCTTTTTAGAACAGGGTTAAAGCTATCGGAGAATAAATAAAAAGAAACCTTTATAAAACGATGAATAGTATAACTCCTAGCCAACACCTAGACCTGTTAAAGGGCCAAACAGAGTTTTCAAAGGCAACATTAAAGATCTGCTAAATTGCAGGTCTTTAATGTTGTTAAGTGCGATAAGGGGGACGGCTTTTCTCGTGTCGCACTTTTTTGGTGATTAGGCTAGCATTGCTTGCCTAATCTTTTCGGATGTATCTTTATCTTTTAAGATTTCCACTAATTTAAAACTGAACTCCAGGGAAGTACCCGGTCCTTTGGAAGTAATAAAGTTTTGTGTCTGTACAACTCTTTCTGTTGAGATTTCCGCTCCGTCTAAATATTTTTCATATCCGGGATAGCATAGAGCTGCTTTTCCTTTTAACAAACCCATTTGTCCATACACAATAGGAGCAGCGCAAATTGCAGCCAAATACTTACCCTGGTTTGCGAATTGGCCAATCCTTTGTTTCAATCCTTCGTGAGCCGCCAAATTGGTGCTTCCCGGCATGCCTCCCGGCAACACAATCATATCAATATTTTCATAATCAACATCTTCAAATAATATATTCGCTAAAACCGTAAGCCCGTGGACACTTGTTACATTCATTTCTTTTGTCATAGAAACCATAAGCACCTTGATATCCGCCCTTCTTAAAACATCTAGTATGGTAATTGCTTCCAACTCTTCAAATCCAGTTGCTAAATGCACGCATACTTTCGCCATTTTTCATTCCCCTTTTTTAAACAATTTTAATTTCAGTATGTTTTAAGTTGCCTTGAATTTTTATCGGAAATAGTTTGTCGCGTAAACCGAAGCCAGCAGGTTATGTCCTGTTACCCAGTCTTTTAATGCCAGTACGGGATTAGAGCAACGGAATGTTTCATAAGCAGGGTGTCATGTCTAACGCAAAGTCCGGGGAGGACGTTTAATTTAAGTTTACCATAATCCCAGCCACTTTATCCAATTGAAAAATCTAACCAGTAGCAAATAGGGAAGGTTTAAGAATCGTCCCCACTTGCCTCAAAATTATTTTTCCGACGATACATAAACAATCAAAATTATATAATACTAGTACTACAGCGTAATATTGCTAACTATGCCCGCTACGCCATGGGGACGGTTCCATCGCTTTCCCTTCGGTCCTTCGCTGCGCTTCGGAAGCGCTCGAACTGTCCCCATGGCTCCGCTAACTTTTAGTTTACGCTGTAGTACTAGCTTATGTATAAATTAGTGGAGGTGAATTGCTTGCATCAACAGATCAATCCGTTCCTGCAACATGCCGTACGCCACGGCCAGATGCTAATGAATGAGACTAGCAGGGCTATGTCTAATTCCAATGCCTTGGTAACTGCCTGTGATGAAATTATCATGTCCATCAACTCCGGTAACCTGCAGGGAGCCGTTAATGCGGCACAGAATGCCAGAAATACTGCCGTACATGTAGCCCAGGCCACCCAGCAGCTAAACCAGACTATTAACGAGCGTTTGGATATGGCATCCTACGTGCTGGGCAGAATTCAGTCCCGCATGGGCGAACTGTCCAATGCCTTGCAAACCATTAAGGGCAGCGGAGAGTTTCACCAGAATCCGTCCTGGACAAATGTCCAGACGGCGTACCAGCAGCAGCCTGGTCATAGATATACCATATGAACTGTAGCTTGTATTACAAGTGGGGAAGGTTCTCAAAGGGGTAGATCAGAAGTTTTATGTGTGAAGAAGGCTCAACTGGCGGTTATTCGCTGCTTGTTGAGCCTTAATAATGCCTACGGGCAAACCCTGCCCGGAAAGCAAGCAGAAGGCAAGCGGGGAGAAGAGGTAATACGTGAGAGCGAAGCACGCTTTCGTCGAATTACCGACAACATGCTGGATATGATCAGACAGACAGTCGTGATATTACCGAGAGTAAGCGGGCGGAACAAGAAAGGGCACGTTTAGATAGACTGAATCTGGCAGGAGAAATGGCTGCCGGCATCGGCCACGAAATTAGAAACCCGATGACCGTTGTGCGGGGTTTTCTGCAATTACTAGGTTACAAAGAAGAATATACCAAAGATAAGGAACATCTTGATTTAATGATAGAAGAGCTTGACAGGGCTAATTCAATAATTACAAATTTTATCTCATTGGCTAAAAACAGGGTTGTAGAATATAAGATGCAGAAACTTGATGTAATTATCAAAACGATATTTCCATTGCTCCAGGCAGATGCAATGCTAGCCGATAAATATATAACAATGGATCTGGAAGAGGTTCCCGACCTATCGCTTGATGAGAAAGAAATAAGACAGCTTATATTAAATCTCGTTCGCAATGGATTAGAAGTAATGTCCCCTGGCGGAAGACTCACGATAAGAACGTTTTCAGATAACAATGAGATAGTTGTAGCTGTGCAGGATCAAGGTAAAGGAATCGAACCGGATGTATGTGCAAAGCTGGGAACACCTTTCTTTACTACGAAAGAAAATGGTACAGGTTTGGGACTGGCTGTATGTTATAGTATTGCCGCCAGGCATAATGCGAAAATTGAAATAGAAACCGGTTCAAATGGGACAACGTTTTTCGTTAGGTTTAAGCAGCATGAGGGGGAGAGTTGCGGAGAATAGTTCACCCATTAACGGGTTGTTATAATGGACGATGTTCCGGGAATGGCGTGGCTTGACAGTTTAAAATGTTTACTATATTATGCTAATTGAACAGTTATCATATTTTATTTTACAGGTGCCCGCAAGGGAGAATAGGGAACCAGGTGAGATTCCTGGACGGACCCGCCACTGTAAGGGGAAGCTGTTGCTAATGCCACTCCGCTTAGGGGGAAGGGGCAATGAAGCGATGAACCTGAGTCAGGAGACCTGCCTGTAGAATTACTATGCTGCCTCGAGTATAGGCTAGCTAAGGTGAGGATGATGGTAAAATCCACACCCAATTGGGTTGTGGGTTTTTTTGTTTTTTAAAAATTTCAAGGGGGGAAAACCATGCAAGAAACAGCGTATCAGGAAAAAGTTTTAGAAGTGGAGCCTTATGGCGTTGAACCGATCCCAAAAGAGGAACGGCACGGCCGGCCAGGGCAAATGTTTACCATCTGGTTTGCCATCAATCTGAACGTGGTCACCTGGTTTACCGGTTTTCTGGGGATTGAATTCGGGTTATCCTTAAAGTACGCTATCCTGGCAATTATCATCGGCAATATTATCGGAGCGGCTTTACTGGCCTTAAGTTCTTCCATCGGTGCTGAATTGGGCCAGCCTCTGATTCCCGCCAGCAAAAGGGCGTTCGGGAAGACGGGAGTATTCGGATTATCATTTTTAAATTTAGTGAATAACATCGGCTGGCTGGGAGTAAATCTGGTCCTTGCCGTTATGGCTTTGCAAAAGATTTTGCCTTTGAGCTATCATTTTTCTTTATTGTTGATCGTTGCCGTTACTCTGCTTGTTGCCGTGTACGGCTATAACTTCATCCATGTCTTTGCCCAGTGGATGTCAGTGGTTATGGGCGTGCTTTTTCTCGCCATGTTTGTGATAACCGTGCATAACCTGCCTGCAATTATGAGCCATTCCGTTCCCGGAGCAGGTGGGTTCAATTTGGGGATGTTTATTCTCGCCATTGCCGTCGCGTTTTCTTACCAGATTAGCTACTGTCCCATCGGCACGGATTATGCCCGGTATCTTCCGGAAAATACCTCAAAGAAAAAACTCTGGCAGTTTTCTTTTTGGGGAGCCGTTTCCGTTTGTATCTGGCTGCAAATTCTGGGCGCTTTGACAGCGACATTAGGTATGCAAACAGGACCCATGGATTTCATTGCCAGGCTCATGGGCGTGTTCACCATACCGGCCCTGATTACTGTAATTTTCAGTATTCTGCCGAATAATGTCATAGCCATTTATAGCGGGGGACTTGCGGCCCTGGCCATGGGCCTCCCCCTGAAACGGTGGGCTTCAGCTCTTCTGACCGCCGGCCTGGGCGCGCTGATCATATCTTTTGGCAGCGGTAAACTGGCCCAAACCTATACCAATTTCCTGCTCCTGCTTTCTTACTGGATCGCTCCCTGGCTGGGCGTGGTGCTGAGCGACTTTTATTATCACAAGGCCAACCCCTGGCGAAAAGACGAGCCCAAAGGATGGATTGGAATTTTTTCGTTTCTCTGCGGTGTGTTAATCTCTATACCTTTTATGAGTTCGGTTCTTTACGTTGGCCCTGTCGCCAAAAACTATCTGGGGGGAGCTGACATCAGCTACTTCCTGAGTCTTCTGGTGAGCGTACTGGTTTACCATGTAGCAGTGAAAACAAAACAGGCGCCCCTTGTAGCCAAGCCTTCTGCCGGAGTGAGGGACTAATTATTGGGGACATTTCTTTTAAAGGGGTAGTCCAACCTTGGAATTTTTACTGGCAGTTCAATTTCTTACGAAAATACCGGTCACAGTCCGGGGCAATGTGGATGAAAAAAAGCTGGCCCGCTCCATGGCATTTTTTTCTCTGGCCGGGTTACTGCTGGGAGCCTGCGCTGCTGCTTTACATGCGTTAGCTTCTTGCGTTTTTGCGCCTCCGGTGTGCAATCTCGCTGCTTTGGCATTCCTGATCATCATAACCGGGAATTTGCACGGGGACGGTTTGATGGATGCCGCCGACGGGCTATTCAGCGGGAGGCCCCGGGAACGCATGCTGGAAATAATGAGGGACAGCCGGGTCGGTTCTCACGGAGTTACCGCAGGCGTCTTAGTGGTGCTGACAAAATTCGTGCTGTTGGGACAAATACCTGCAGCCATGCAGGGAGTGGCATTAATCCTGGCCACTGCGTTGGGCCGCTGGTCCCAGGTCTATGGCGCGGCCTTTTATCCGTATGCCCGCTCCACTGGGGGAACCGGGGGCTTTACAGTCCATGTGGGTTTTCGTGAAATGTTTTATAACTCGTTAACCGTTGTGCTTTTGACTTTGTTTTTGCTCAGTTACCACGGATTGATCCTGCTGATTGCGGTTCTGGCCGGAACCGCGTTGCTGGAATGGTATATTGCTAAAAGAATCGGGGGGATAACGGGAGACACCTTGGGGGCTGCCAATGAATGTATTGAAGTGCTGACCCTGGCGGTGCTGCTGGTCATATTTACGAAATCTGACTTGATCATAACAAATACATTTATTTTACAGGAGGTCTTAAAATGGGTTCCGAACTTTATAAAGTGATTCCTGATATCAAACCGGTAAGCCGGGAATGGCGCCGGAAAGCCAAAAACTATTTAAACCGGCTGGCGATTCCCCGGGGAAGCCTGGGCGAGCTCTTAGTTCTGGCGGAACAGCTGTCAGGCATCAGAGAAACCCTGAAGCCTTCCGTAAAAAGGAAAGTCGTTGTTACCATGGCGGGGGATCACGGTATTGTCCGTGAAGGGGTAAGCGCCTTTCCCCAGGAGGTTACTCCCCAGATGGTGCAAAACTTTGTGCTGGGTGGAGCCGCCATCAACGTACTTGCGGCAGTGGCCGGGGCCCGGGTGGTGGTGGTGGACATGGGAGTCGCCACTGATCTGAGTAAACTCGTGAATGAGGAAAAAATCCTTTCCTATAAAATTGACTACGGAACCCGCAATATGGCCCGGGGGCCGGCGATGACCCGTGAGCAGGCCCAGCGGGCACTGGAGAGCGGCATTGAGATCGCGGGCAATCTGGCTCGTGACGGCGTCGAACTATTGGCCACAGGGGATATGGGGATTGGCAATACCACTCCCAGCAGTGCTATTTTGGCCGTACTATCGGGACGTCCGGTTCGCGAGGTTACCGGCAGGGGAACAGGAATCAGCGACGAAGCTCTTGAAAACAAAATCCGGGCCATTGAAAAAGCCATTGACATTAACCGGCCGGACGCCAAGGATCCTGTGGATGTACTGGCCAAGGTGGGGGGCTTCGAGATCGGCGGCATCGCGGGAATAATCCTGGGTGCGGCTTATCACAGGGTGCCCGTAGTGGTTGACGGGTTTATTTCCACTGCCGGAGCGCTGCTGGCCAAAGCTTTGGCGCCCAGTTCCGTTGAGTATATGATTGCGGCGCACCGCTCCCTGGAATACGGGCACCAATTTATGCTGGAAGAATTGGGGCTCAATCCTTTGCTGAATTTAAACCTTCGTCTGGGTGAAGGCACCGGAGCTGCGCTGGCGATGAATATAGTGGAATCGGCGGCACAGGTCATCGGTAAAATGCTTACCTTCGAAGATGCCGGGGTAAACGGCCCGGGAATGTAAAAGGAAGTGTCTGAGCAGTGAAATCTTTGCCGTATCTGAACCATGATCCCCAGGAAAAAGGTCCCCAATACCTCGAAGATTTAGCCACGGGTTATTGGTACTCGGAAGCCCTTTTCACCGCTGTGGAGCTGGGGATCTTTACCTTGCTGGAGCCAGGGGGGAAAACACCGGAGGAAATCTCCAGGGCTTTAGATTTTAATCTGGAAGGACTGGAGCGGTTCCTGCAAGCCCTCTGTGCTCTGGGGCTATTAGGCCGGCATGGCGAAATCTACTTTAACACAAAAATATCAAGTAAGTTCCTGATAATGGATGCGGAAGACTACCAGGGAGATTCCATTCTGTGGAGAAAAAATCTTTTTTCCAACTGGCGGAGTCTTGGAAGCTGCCTCAGGAAGGGTGGAAGGGTAAATTTCGCCCGGCGGGACGAAGATCCGGAAGGGTTAATCCGGCGCATGCGTAAATACAGCCGGGCTATGGATTCAGTAGCCGGAACCAAGGTCAAAGAGATATTGCCTTTTTTTGCAAGCGTTCTCCTTTCAGGAGAAATGCTGGATGTCGGGTCGGGCACCGGCGCCGTTTCAGCCGGATTATTAGAACATTTTCCGGGGCTGCGGGCGACTCTAATGGACCTTCCGGAAGTGCTTGACTATGCCGGAGAGCTGCTACAGGAAAAGGAATATCATGACCGATTCAACTACTGTCCCGTCAATATACTGGACCCCTGGCACGTGCAGGAAGAACATTTTGACCTGATCATCCTTTCAAATATTGTTCACGCCTATTCAGAAACGGAGATTTCGGAACTCCTGGACAGGGTTGTGGCATGCCTGAAAAAAGATGGATTGTTGCTAATCCATGACTTTTTTTTCGAACATTGCCCGGAAAAAGCCGCTCTATTCGATTTGAATATGTTTGTCAATACATTTAACGGTAAAGTTTACTCAGCAAAGTGGCTCAAAGAGCAGCTAACTAAGCGGAAATTGCACATAACTGAACTGCTGCCCCTGGCATCGGACACCGCTCTGATGTTTGCCGGAAAAAGCCCGGAAAGCCTGCAATACCTTTGTCTGGATCCCAAAGCCCGGCTTGTTTCTAAAATAAAAGACATGGGCTTTCAGAATGTGTGCCCCATTCCGGTGGAGACGGTGCACGTTCCGGAATGGGCCGATTTGCGCTGCAGGTTTGGCTGCGATAACTACGGGAAACCTCACTGCCGTCCGGACAGCCTTACACCTCAAAAAACCAGGGAAATGCTTAGGGGCTATACCCACTGCCTGCTCCTGGAAGGGGTACCGCCTACCAGGGATTTTCAGCGACGTATGCTGAAGGCAGAGCAAGAGGCCTTTACAGCAGGCTTTTACAAGGCATTTGCCTTTTGGGCAGGGCCGTGCACCCTCTGTGACACCTGCGTTGTAGATGGGAGCTGCCGCAACACGAAGGATTCCAGGCCTTCCATGGAAGGGTCGGGGATTGATGTGTTTGAAACAGTGAAACAGGCAGGGCTTGCCCTGCGGACACTGGCCGGCGAAGGGGATTTTATCAAATACTTCGGGATTTTATTATTGGAGTGATGGCGGTGCGGGTGCTTATGGTTCAGACCCCTTCGGTAGAGGGGTTTTCCCAGGAAAAAGTTTATCCCATTGGAATCGTTACCTTGGCGACCCATCTGAAAATGGCCGGCCATGAAGTTGAACTGCTGGACATGAATATTGAAGTAGACTCCTTTGGCTCATTAAAGGACAAGTTGTTGGCCTACCGGCCGGAAGTGGTGGGTTTGTCATTGCGCAATATCGACCCTCTGGCTAATAAGACCAGTTCCCTTGTGCCGCCTTTTGTCATCACGGTGCGGCTGGTTGCGGCGCTGCTGCCCCGGGTCTGGATCGTGGCCGGGGGAACTGGCTTTTCACTCTTTCCCGAACGTCTCATGGGTGATCTGCCCGAAATTCATTATGGCATTGTCGGTGAAGCCGAAACATCTTTTCCGGCCCTGCTTGCTTCTTTGGAAAATCCGCCTGCATTAAAGGGCCTGTGTTACAGGAAGGGCGAAAAAGTGCTGGTGAACCCGCCTTCGAGGGATTACGATATGACCCGGTACGCGGTTCCTTCAAGAGAGTTGCTGGCAACCAAACTTTACGCAGGGATCAATAATTACGTTCCTGCCATAGGAATTGAAACCAAACGGGGCTGCCCCCTGAAATGCACATATTGCGTTTATCCCCAGCTCCAGGGTAAAAAATTGCGCTGCCGCCAAACTGCCGGGGTAGTCGATGAAATAGAGTTCTTGCATAAAGAGTACGGTATAAAAGATTTTCATTTCAATGACCCGGTGGTTAACATTCCTTCCGGTCACCTGGAGGAAATTTGCCGGGAAATACTTCGCCGTAAGCTCAGGATCGCCTGGAGCGGCTTTTTCCGGGAAGACCATATGGATGAGCGCAATACCCGCCTTTTTGAGGAGGCCGGATGCAATTGTTTTTCCTTTTCCCCGGACGGCCTTTGCGATGAACTTTTAAAAATATTGGGTAAAAATCTTACTGAAGACGATATTTTAAAGGCGGCAACCCTTGCCGCCCGGACGGACGTAATCACCATGTACCACTTTATGGTCAACGTGCCCGGAGAAAACAGTGAGACGATCGATAAGGGGCTGCGTCTTCTCGATCGTCTCTATGAGCTGCACAGCGTAAAAAGAAATCTGGGAACGGTGGTATTGAATAATATCCGCATTTTGCCCGGGACTCCTATTGCAGAGATAGCCGGAAAAGAAGGGGTAATCCGGCCCGAAACGGACCTGCTATATCCGGTATATTATAACCCTTACCCATACGATACCTTGCGCTATCGGCTGGAAACCCATCATCTTCACAAAAATGTATTCATGTGGCAGAAAGTAGGAGAGTGAAATGAAAATCCTTTTGCTGGAGCACCCGCGCAAAATCGCTCACGTGCGGTGCAATGATATTGCCAATACCCCGTTGTCCTCATGCCTCATTACCGGTTATGTTGCCGGTATGCTGGCAAGCCGGGGACATGAGGTTACCATCGTGGAGGGGTTCCTCGACGGTCTATCGTATGATGAAATCCACCGGGTGGTAAGCGCGTTCGGGCCGGATATTATAGGCGTTCACATGGTATATCACTGGGAGCGGGATGAAGATCTTTTTGATTTCCTGAGAAAAATCAAGGACGGGGGAAACACTCCCTTTATTGTTGCGTTTGGGTTTTATCCCACCTTTGCCTTTGAGGAGATCTTTCGGCACTGCCAGGCCATCGGCGCAGTCATTTTGGGAGAGCCGGAATTTACCTTTGCCCGGCTGGCGGAGAAGCCTGATCCCGGGGCAGATCTGCAAGAGATTCCCGGGCTGGCCTGGCAGGACAGTTCCGGCACTATCTGTGCACAGCGCAGGGAGCCTGTGGCGAACCTGGACCTGCTGCCATTCCCTGTCCGAACAAAAGCCTTGCTGCGTTTGCCGGAAATCAACATAGAAGGCAGCCGGGGGTGCTATGGGGGATGCACTTTTTGTTATATCAATCCCTATTACAGCGGAAAGGGGACACACCTCTCTTTAGAGCCTGGCTTTGGGGGTCAGAGGAATGTCCCCGGTTCTTCCCGGTGGCGGGGGCGTAGTCCGGAGAATATTGTGGCGGAGATTGACCGGCTGATGGCTGAATTTGGGAAAAGGGACTTCTATTTTGTCGATCCGAACTTTTTTGGCCCCGGCCAGCAGGGCCAGGACCGGGCGCTCCGGTTGGCCTCCCTACTAAAGGAGCGCAACATTCGATTCGGTATTGAGGCCCGGGTTAACGATATTCATGAGCAAACCATCAGCGCCCTTGTAAAAGCGGGTTTGCGCCACATACTGATCGGCCTGGAAGGTGGGAAGGATGAGTCGCTTAGACGGTTGAACAAAATGACCACTGTGGCCCAAAATGAAAAAGCGCTGAAGATTCTCCGGCTGTATGGGATAGCGCCCAATGTGGGTTTTATTATGTTTGAGCCTGATTCCTCCCTGGAAGACATCCGCATAAACCTTGAGTTTTTGCAAAGGAATGATTTGCTTGAGGATTTAGCCATTACTGCCAATGTACTTTATCACCCGCAAATTATCCTGCAGGGCACCCGGGCTTACCACAAACTGCAGGAGGAAGGGCGGCTGAAACTATTTTCCACCACCTATGAAGGAACGGCTAGTTTTGCCGACCGGCAGGTTGCTGCATTGGCACAAATCATGAGCGGGATTACCAATTTTCTTTTTGTCAAGATGGATGGCATATGGAGCGGGAAGGAAGAAGAGCCAAAAGAGGCACAGTTGCTTTATGCGAAATTAAACAGTGTCCTGATTAAATATTTTACAGATGCTTTACATCAATTGGAGTCCGGAAAACAATTCACTCCGGAGGACATCGCAGATTTGATTTCTGAAGCTGAGCAGGAGATGAATAACACCTTTACAGAGGGATATGAACAGGCGACCGGTTCTTGTCCCTGATTCCGGCGTTTAACCTGTTATGCTGAACTTTATCACCACTCAGGTATAGTTTTGGGTGTTTTTAAATTATTACCAACCCTATTTATTTCCCCAGGCAACGCGACAGAGAGAACCGCTCCCCTGTCGCATTTTTAATTTTTTAATAATGCTATAGTGTCAGGAAAATTGAACCGCAATGTGCATGCTATAAACATCTGCCGTTTTCAAAAATGTCTGAACATAGTAAATATTTAAACAAAAGCAGGTTTAAAAAGAAAATATGTCGAAATCTTACCGGTTAAAAATAATTAAAGAGACAGGGTCATTAAGGTTTATATTTGTTTATTGTGCAAAAGGTATGATTCTTGCTAGGTACGTATTTCATAAGAGAGGTGTTTATGGAAATGAACCAAACGCAAAATCCTATATGTGCCCTGGAGAAATTTTTTTATCCGGAATCCATTGCCGTTATAGGTGCCTCCAGCAATCCCAATAAACCCGGGGGAATTCCGATAGTATTTCTATTAAACAAGGGCTACAAAGGGAAAATATTTCCGGTCAACCCCGCTCGCGAAAGTATTAACGAGCTAAAATGTTACCCTTCCGTGCTGGACATACCGGAAAAGGTTGACCTGGCCATTGTTAGTGTCGTTGCCGCTGATGTGTACCACACCTTGGAGGAGTGTGTGGCCAAAGGAATAAGGGCTGCCGTTATTTTCAGCGCCGGTTTTGCCGAAGTGGGCCCGGAGGGTATAGCTTTACAGAAACGGTTAACCGAACTGGCCGGAAAAACAGGCCTGCGCCTGGCGGGACCAAACTGTGTGGGGCTTCTCAACGCCAATAACGGAGTAATGGCGACCTTTGCCCCCGTGGCTGACCTGCCCCCGGTTGAGCCCAGGGTGTTAGGATTCGTCACCCAGAGTGGAACTTTTGGAACATTGATTTATAACGACTGTCTTTTTAATGGCGTGGGTTTCAGCTACTTCGTGAGCGTGGGCAACGAGGCGGACCTGGAATTTGCCGATTTCCTGGAATATATGATCCACGACCCGGGTACAAAACTGGTGGGTGGATATATGGAGGGGGCCAAGGACACTGTAAAACTGCGCAGGGTGGCGGAAGAAGCCCTCAGGAAGGAAAAGCCGGTTTTAATCATGAAAGCGGGACACACCGCAGCCGGCAGCAGGGCCGCAGCTTCGCATACGGGCTCCCTGGCCGGGTCCGACAGGATATATGAGGCCTTTTTTAAGCAGACAGGCATGATCAGGATAAACCTGCATACTGAAGTAATTTACTTTGCCCCTCTTTTTCAGATGGGGAAACCGCCGAAAGGAAGGAACGTCGCCATCGTCAGCGGCTCGGGAGGACGCGGGGTGACTCTTTCCGATTGTTGTGAAACACTGGGACTTAACGTTGTTCCACTGCGGCAAGAAACCAGGGACAGGCTGGATAGTATATTGCCGGCCTTTGCCTCCACCCAGAACCCCGTTGATCTTACCGCGGCGGTGATGACAAGGCCCGAGTTGCTATTGGAATCTCTTAAAATCGTAAGTGATGATCCGGATGTGGATATAATTCTTACCGGTATGAATTTTCAGGGTTTTGATTCCTCGGACCCTTTAATCAGGGAATTTATCGATTTTTATTACCATATCCAAAAAAATACAGACAAGTTTATGCTGGTATCATATTTTGTCCAGCCGGGGAGTGAGATGGACTCTGGAGGAAGGGAACTTCTCCGGGCCGGCATGCACCTTGTGTTTGATTGGCATGAAAACATTAAGGCCGTATCACAAATGGTAACTTATTACGAAACTTTGCAAAAAAGGAAACAGGATAAATATCGCGTGCAGGCTCCCGGCGTGAAAAAGCCGGACTTGAGCGGCCTCTTAAAACCCGGTGAGACCCTCAGTGAAAGCGCAGCCAAGGCCGTTCTCGAAAAATACGGCATTCCTGTAACCCGGGAAGCTATGGCGACTTCTGCCGGTGAGGCTGTAAGCCGGGCCGGAACCATTGGCTATCCGGTGGTGCTGAAGGTGGATTCTCCCGATATTCTCCATAAAACCGAGGCCGGTAGTGTGAAACTAAACCTGAAAAACGACGACGAAGTGCGGGCAGCCTATCACGAGGTTATCTCGAACGCCCGGAAATATAAACCGGATGCCCGGATAAACGGCGTTTCGGTGCAGGAAATGCTGTCCGAAGGAACCGAGGTTATTGTCGGCGTAACCAGGGACCCTGCCTTCGGTCCCGTAATCATGTTCGGCCTGGGAGGTATTTTTGTGGAAGTTCTCAAGGATGTCTCCTTCAGGGTGGCCCCGGTAAGCCCCGGAGATGCCTCGGACATGATTGAGGAAATCAAGGGTTTCGCAGTGCTAAAGGGTGTCCGGGGTAAACCTCCGGCGGATACCGCAGCCATTGCCGACGTGATTCTAAAAGTATCCGCCCTGATCACGGACTACAGAGACAGCATTGAAGAACTGGATATAAATCCCCTTATTGTGTATCCCAGGGGGATAAAAGCCGCCGACGCCCTACTGGTGGTGAGAAAGGGCTTAGGCACCTAACTTATTAACTTATTCTTTAAAGACTAAATGCCTCTTGAGGGAGTGTTGAGGATGAATGAAGGTTTTTTATCTACTTATCGATTATAATGAGAGTTAATAATCAGGATCAATAGGAGGCGTAAAATACATGGCTGAAATTGTAGAGCTTAATGGGGATATTTTTCAGGTAGATTTAAAAGAGTGCGGTTACGTGGGCAGGACCGCCGGGTATTTGGTGCGGGGGAAAGACGGCTGGATGCTGGTGGAAACAGGGCCGGCCAGTTCAGCGGGGGTTATTCTGGAAGCTGTCAGTCAATTGGGGCTAAAACCTGAGCAATTGAAATTTATAGCCGTAACACATATTCACCTGGATCATGCCGGCGGCCTGGGCCTGCTGGCAAAACATTTTAAAGAAGCCCGGCTTGTTGTTCATCCCAAGGGAGCCAGGCATATGATTGACCCTTCAAGATTAATTGCCGGAGCAACTGAGTTTTGGGGTAAGGAAAAGATGGAACAGTACGGGGAAGTATTGCCTGTAGACGAGGAAAGGGTCCTCGGTGCTAAAGAAGGTGATATGATTGATTTGGGAGATAGAAAAATTGAAATATGGGAAACACCGGGGCATGCCAAAAACCATGTCTGTTATTATGACGCCTTAACTAACGGGGTATTCAGCGGGGATGCCCTGGGAGTATATGCCTCCGGTCTTACCAAACTGCTTGGACGGCCGGTGATACGTATTGCGACACCGGCGCCTGATTGTAACGGGGAGTTGCTGTTTAAATCCCTTTTCAGGGTGGCGATGAGTAATATTGAACAAATCTATTTCACCCATTTTGGTGTGGGGCGGCCGCCTCAATTGCTGATTGAAAATGTTATAGGGCAACTTGGTATATTTATAGAGTCGGGTAAAACCTATATAGAACAAAGAGGAGGGGTACAGGGTATTCAAGAGGATAGTGCTTTAGAAGTGTATGCACTTGAAATGGAGAATTACATTCGTAAGGGTTTGCTGGGGCGGAAAAAACATTTGGATGGAATGGATGCAGCAATGAAACAGGAGTGGGAATTTCAGGTCGACATGGTCAAGCATTCTGCAGGAGGAATAATGCAATATCTTAGAAAAAAGGTACCGGGTAACTAGGTTATTAAGTTATTAGAGGTGAATTGAAATGAAAAGCAAGATCGCGGAGGCTGTTAACCTGAGGTATTTTCCCGTAGCCATTGTATTCACCGATGAAAAGCCCGAAGGGGCGCTCCAGTTCAAGGAAGGCCGCTGGGGCTGTGTGGTGGCCATGCTGAATGCGGCAGCCAAGGGGCGGACGGCGGTTTTTGACCGTAAGACCTACGGCTGCGTCGGAGGAGGTTCCGGCCTCGGCTTCGGCAACACCTATATTGGTTTTCCGGGGGGTATCGAGTATTTCCTGTCTGTGGGCAACAAAGAATTCTGCCAGAGCGAAATGGGTAAAAACGTGGTAAGAAATTGGCCCGCCCTAAGCCATGGCGAAGCGTACAAGAAAACCCCGGAATTCGCTAAATCCTTTGCCGACGCGCTCCCCTATTACGATGTTCCCACTGAGTACGTGGTATTTAAACCGCTGGAGAAACTCTTATCCGGTGAAAAACCGGAGGTAGTGGTTTTCCTGGCCACCCCGGACCAGATTTCCGCCCTGGTGGTACTGGCCAACTACGCCAGGCACGGCGGCGACAACGTTTTCGTCCCCTGGGGAGCAGGCTGCCACAGCGTTTGCATCATTCCTTTCAATGAAGGGAAGTCGGATAACCCGAGGGGGGTCATCGGCCTCATAGACGTTTCCGCCCGCAAACAAGTGGAAAAGGATATCCTTTCCTTCAGCGTACCTTACAATATGTTCCTTGAAATGGAAAGCAACGTGGAAGAGAGCTTCCTGGCCAGGGATGAATGGCTGAAGGTGAAAGAGAGGAATCGATAAAAACATAGGACTTATGGGCAAGGCCATAGGCTTCCGAAAATCATACCTTCCCGTCAGATGAAATATAAGGGCTCCGGTTCTCCTGAAACCGGAGCCCTTATATTTTTTATCGTTCAGGGGAATATTGGACAAAGACCCAAATATGAAATAACCTTGAGGAGATTTAGCAGTGCAACGAAAATGCTAAATACAGTTCCATCGTTTGAAGAAATATTAAAAGTTCAAAATAAGGTTGTTGATATGCAAATCCAGGATTGGATCCATCATGACCTTATTGTCTAAGCTAGCAGGAATGTAATAATCTCTGTAGAAAGATTGGGTAAATTGCTCAGCAAATACCAATTTTTTGTAAGAGAGGCGAAATATGATGAAAGCTTCAAAGTATAATTTTTTTGTGAAAAGACAGGACGATAGACTAACAGCTTTTAATGCTTTCTCGGGGGCCCTGGGCACATTCAGCGAAGGAACTTACAGGTTGTATGAGAAAGTATCGTCTGGTGCTGGGGTTAATAACCTGAGTGAACAGGAAAAGGTTGTTTTAAAAGAACTGGAGAAGGCCCATTTCATAGTGTCCGGCGACCTGGACGAATTGAAAGCGCTGCAGGTTCAGATGAATAGGCGCAGGTATGATTCATCGGTCCTCGGGTTGACCATCATGCCTACTTCGGCCTGCAATTTGAATTGTAAGTATTGTTACGAAAAAACAACTGATAAAAAGATGAGCCCGGAGATTAAAAGCAAGCTGCTTCAATTCGTCAGGGAAAACGTTGATCAAACAAAGCGCTTGGAAGTTACGTGGTACGGAGGGGAGCCTCTCCTGGAAAAAGAAACGATATATGATTTGTCCGCAAAATTCAAGGAAATGTGTAATGAACTGAATTGCACCTATTCCGCAGGCATTATAACCAACGGCTTGCTGCTTGACGACGAAACCGCGCGGCGATTGGCGCAGGATTGTGCGGTGAACTTCTGCCAGGTTACCCTCGACGGCCCGCGTGACGTACATAACTCCCGGAGGCCGGTTAAGGACGGCGGCGGATCATTCGATATTATATTAAATAATATTAAGGATGCTTCCCGGCACTTGGAAATCAACGTAAGGATCAATATTGATCGCGAAAACGAAGGTAACTACTTAAATCTTCTCGATGAGTTGGATACTGCCTGGTTAAAGGACGGGGTGAAGATTCATATCGGAATGGTGGAGCCGATTGGGCGGGCAAAAGTATGTGCCGATACCACCAGTAAGTGCCTGGACGACAAAAAAATGGCTGAGTATCAGATGCAATTTTATAAAGAAGCCTCCGGCAGAGGTTTTCGTCCTCAATTCTATTTAGTGCCGGCCAATGTCTTTGGGCTATGCGCGGCTGAGATAGACAGGGCCTATGTCGTAGAACCTGACGGAAATCTGCAAAAATGCTGGGTCACGGTAGGAGATGAAAAGGAACGTGTAGGACATATTGAAACGGGCGTGCCCTTGAGTTCCCAACTTCTAAAATGGGTTTCCTTCGATCCGACTACCATGCACGCTGAGTGCAGGGATTGCAATGTTTTGCCTCTGTGTTTTGGAAATTGTGTTTACCGGGCACTGGATAAGATTGACGGGCGCCACTGCGGCATGTGGAAATATAAGCTTGAAAGTGTTCTGGAATCCATTGAGGATTTTCAGGCGTCTTTGGAAAAGGAAGTGAAAGGCGATGTCTCAGTTTGTCCGGATGTCCATTGGATATATGAGGGTGTAAACAGTAGGGGGCGGTGTTTTATCGTATGTATCAGATGTACAGGACTGGCCTGTTCCCTTGGAAGCTGCAAACCGGTTTGTAAGGAAGTTTAGTTGTATATTTTCGAACGGCCTAATATCAAAAGGCTCCGATTTCCCGGAGCCTTCAGTGCGAAGAGGCCTTAATAACAATAGGGGTTTCTCGGTAAAAAGCTGAAAGCCCGCTGGTAAACGGACTTTCAGCTATGTATAAATTAAATGTACTATTAACTAACGAAGCTTTTCAAAGCGATTCTTCAGGCGTTTGCTTACTTCCGGCATGGTGGTGTACTCCATTTCATCCAGGTGCAGGCGGTGCGGCTCGAAGGGACCCAGGCTGCGCAGGTAATTGGCTATTTCATTGGCCTTTTGCCTGGCCAGATCGTAGGACGGGTCGCCGAAGAAGTCCTGGGGCCCGTGGAGCTTGCCGTCGGCTAACTGGAAGCCCAGGGCCACCACCCGTGGGGGGCCGTCAAAACGGGTAGGGTTGGACTGATCTACAGGTACCGGCATCAGCGGGCCGCTGTGGGAGCCGCGCATCCAGCCCGACACCAGGTGGGGATTGGCAAAGGGCTCCAGGGCCTCGCCTACTGCGGGGAAGCCGCTCTGGCAGCGTACGATCAGCACCGGGTCGTCTTTGCCCACGTAGCGCCCGGCCATCAGATTAAGGCGCTGGGTGGTGGAGGTGGCGCAAATTTCATTGGTACCCTTCTGGTAGACTGACTTAATGCAATAGCGGCCCGGTGCTCCGATGAACACCAGCATGTCGTACAACTCCTCGGGGCAGGAGAAGGTAACCTTTTTATTATCGATCAAATCCCGTACCTCGAATAAAAAGCCCTGATGCATTTTGGGGTCGATAACCAGTCCAATGGTGTTGAACGGGTCGGCAAACATTTTGTAAACAGGGAGGTTCCAGGCCCCCGGCTCGGTTTTGTCCGCCATGTAGATAATTACCGGCTCACTGGTGCGCTCCTCAAATTCCATTTCGGCTACACCTGGTCCCAGGCCCTTGATGTTGCCTGAAAAGGCATCCGATAGCAAATCCTGCCCGGCGCCGTACAGTTTAAGCTTTTTTGCTACAGCCGTACAGGACATAAAAGTGTCCCAGGCCAGTTGGTGTATATCGCCGCTGTCCTTACCGCATTCATGGGTCATAATAAGGTTAATGTCGTCGCCTACATGGGTTACATGGAAATCTATCAGGAGCGGGCTGCCGGATAAAATTCCCCTGGCTGTTTCCATAGTTTCCGGGTGTACACTGGAATGGCCGACAAATCCCCCGATATCTGCTTTAATAACGGATAAGGTAATTTTTCTGCCCATGATTAACCTCCTCTAATATAGTTTTTATTATACTATTCTTAATTGTGTTGTATAAATCCTGCATATTCGTATAAAAAATAATATCTTATTTAGTCGAAAAGTCGTAATATGACATACTAATGAGCCAGGGAACGGTTTTCGGTAAAAATAGCTGCTCCTTTTTTTGCCGGGAAGGGAAGATGCTGTTCTTTAAATAACCATGACTTTATATTGGAGGATTATCTATAATAATGTAGAAATTAAAAAGGTGGCGGCTA
The DNA here is from genome assembly GCA_964643075.1 of uncultured Peptococcaceae bacterium. Classification (GTDB taxonomy): domain Bacteria; phylum Bacillota; class Desulfotomaculia; order Desulfotomaculales; family Desulfocucumaceae; genus Desulfocucumis. Next base: position 46,146 of record CAZXQO010000018.1, on the reverse strand, counting down.
ATCATAAACCTACATAATCAGGAGGATTTTTGGTTATTATATGGAAATATAAGCCAAATACTTCTTTAATACAACCATAAAAGAGGGAGCACAGTATATGACCACCAGGGCTACCGGTTCCAATAACTTTATTAAGGATATTGTTAATGAAGATTTAAGGATTGGCAAAAATAGCAACAGGGTGCACACCAGGTTTCCTCCGGAGCCAAACGGCTACCTGCATATCGGGCACGCCAAATCCATTTGCCTGAATTTTGGCCTGGCCGCCGAATATGGTGGTTTGTGCAATTTACGTTTTGATGACACCAATCCCAGCAAAGAAGATGTAGAGTACGTGGACTCCATCCAGGCGGACGTCAGGTGGCTTGGATTTGACTGGGATAACCGTCTGTTTTACGCCTCTGACTATTTTGAACAGCTATACAATTACGCCGGGCAACTCATAAAGGCCGGCAAGGCCTACGTATGTGACCTGAGCCCGGAGCAAATCAGGAATTACCGGGGAACCCTTACTGAGCCCGGCAAGGACAGCCCTTACCGTAACCGGTCCGTGGATGAGAATATTGACCTGTTCCGGCGGATGAGGGCCGGTGAATTTCCCGACGGCTCCAGGGTGCTCCGGGCGAAAATAGACATGACGTCTCCCAATCTGAATATGCGGGATCCGGTTCTTTACAGGATTATGCGGGCCACACACCACCGCACCGGGGACAACTGGTGCATTTATCCCATGTATGATTATGCCCACCCGCTTTCGGACGCCATTGAAGAAGTAACCCATTCCATCTGCACCTGTGAATTTGAGGATCACCGGCCGCTCTACGACTGGACTCTGCGGGAGCTAAACGTAAAAGAGCCGCCGCAGCAGATAGAATTTGCCCGGCTGAATCTGAGTCATACGGTGATGAGCAAGAGGAAGCTGCGGCAACTGGTGGAACAGGGGTATGTCAGCGGCTGGGACGACCCCCGGATGCCCACCATATCCGGCTTGCGCAGGCGGGGCTATACTCCGGAGGCCATCCGGGACTTCTGTGAGCGCATCGGGGTAGCCAAGGCCAACAGCTTCGTGGATATCGCCATGCTGGAGCACTGTATCAGGGAAGATTTGAATTTCCGGGCTCCCCGGGTAATGGTTGTGCTGCGGCCGTTGAAAGTGATCATCGACAATTACCCGGAAGACCGGGTGGAGATGCTTGACGCCGGATACAATTCGGAAAACCCCGAACTGGGCTCCCGGCAGGTGCCCTTCTCCAGAGAATTGTACATTGAGCAGGAGGATTTTCTTGAGGACCCTCCGAAGAAATTTTTCCGCCTGTCCCCTGGCCGGGAGGTGCGGCTGAAGAACGCCTATATTATTAAATGCGAGCGGGTTGTGAAGGACGAAAAAACCGGCGAGGTGACGGAGGTGCACTGTACCTACGATCCAGCAACAAAGAGCGGCATGCCCACGGACCGCAAGGTAAAGGGAACGCTGCACTGGGTTTCCGCCGCCCATGCCGTAAATGCGGAAGTCCGTCTGTATAGCCAGCTTTTCCTCAAAGAAAACCCGGATGAGGACGAAGACTTTAAAATCAATATGAACCGGGATTCCCTGGAGGTACTGGCTTCCCTGGCTGAACCGTCCCTGGCGGGAACGGCGCCGGGAGACAGGTACCAGTTTTTGAGAATGGGATATTTCTGCGTTGACCCCGACTCATCTAAGGATAAACTGGTGTTTAACAGAATTGTATCTTTAAAGGACACTTGGGCTAAGATTCAAAAGGCCGGGGACCAAACGGGTAAATAGCTTGTTAACCGAAAACAATATTAAACCCCTCCTTTGGGTTCGCAGGAGGGGTTTAATATTTAAATTTAAATATTACCAGGAGAGTAAAATGAACAGAAGAATGGTTTTAATCCTTGCGATCATGAGAAGGCATGCTTTCAAGGAATTTGGGGCAGCAGCCTTTCAATTAAAGAAGATTCCTGTGAAGGTGTTCCCGGCGAATAAAAATCAAATGATTTGGGAACATAAGCTTTAAAGGAATTTATTTTCTGGAGGTGCGACAAATGCCGCTAGTCCCTTATGAACCCTTGCGCCATCTTGATAATATGCGCCGGGATCTGGAAAGGTTCTTCACCTCGGGGTTTCCGTCCGCGCATGCGTTTGGTTTGGGCCAGGGATTTGACTTTCCCCGCATTGATGTGCACGAAACCGGCAATGAAATCGTGGCAGCCTGCGATATACCCGGGCTGGAAAAGAAAGAGGATGTAGATATCGACATTGAAAACAACATTCTTACCATCAGCGGTACGGTGAGCAAGGATAAAGAAATAAACGAGGACAGGATGCACCGGCAGGAGCGTTTTGTGGGCCGCTTCCAGCGTTCCGTAACACTGCCCGCCCGGGTAGAGTCCGAGGGCATCAGGGCTGCTTACCGGAATGGGGTATTGGAAATCCGCATGCCCAAGCTGACAGCTGATATAAAGAAGAAAATAGATGTGGAATTTCAGTAAAAAATCCTATTGAAAAAAGTAGAAAAACAGAGCCCGGTGCCACCGGGCTCTGTTTTTCAGTAAGGGCTGGAAAATTATCCACTTGGATAATTTTGAGGGACATTTCTCCGGCCCTGGAGTCAGGCTCCAAAGAGTGGTGTGTCCCCTTTCATCTTAGTGTGGGGTGAGGCAAAGCAAAGCTATTGACAGAAGCTGTGACTAATGTATAATAATTTTAAATTAATAATCATTACATATTAGATATTAGATATTTGCAGATGCAAATTTATGAAAAGGGGCATGAAGGAGAGCGAAGGGGGGATAAAATGGCCCACATTTCCAAGGAAGAGGTAGTTGTCCTCCTGGAAGAAAAGGAATATAAACAGCTGGCCGACGCTATAATCCAGAAAAGGTCGAATATAAGATATCTGAACAGGCTCCTGTACGATCCGGACAAGCTGATTCGCTGGCGCGCTATTGAAGCCATAGGTGAAATCGCGGACAGGCTGGCGGGGGAAGACCCCGAAGCAGTGCGGGTAATGCTTCGCAAACTGCTCTGGACCATTAACGACGAGTCCGGGGGGATAGGCTGGAGTGCGCCGGAGTGCATCGGCGAAATAATTTACCGGCGGCCGGATTTGTTTGCAGAGTTTGCTTCAATTGTGCTTTCCTATGCTGAAGAGCATATGCTGCGGCGGGGGGTGTTGTGGGCGGCGGGGAGAATTGCCCAGGCCCGGCCCGGGCTGGTCCGGGAGGATTTGAATGTGCTGACTGCCTTTGTGCATGATTCCGACCCGGTGGTACGGGGATACACATTGAGGTTTCTGGACATCATGCGGGAAAAACTTGATTTTAAATGTTATAGCCATTTATTGGAAGACTGGTCGATTGTTCCTATTTATGAAAACAGCCTGCTGAAGGAAACTACCGTGGCCGATTTGGCCTTACGCCTGAAAAACAAATGAAGCCATGGGATGTCCTGCGAAACCTGTTGAAGCGTGACACGGTTAAGTCTTTACCATGCACAACCTATGGACAGGAATACCCTGATTAGTTAAAATATTTACAAGCCTTCGCAGATGATTACTATGAGCGAAATTCTGTAAAAAAAATGGTGTCCCATGCAGGAATAATACAGGTAGTAACGAATAGTTTACTATGTATCTTTGTGCTTAAAGCGCGGTAACCGGGCACCAAATTATCATTTTCCTGGACGAGCCCGAAACGTACTTTTAATGTAGTTTGTTGGGTTGGCTTGCCGCGCACTTTTGCAGGTTACTCATATTGGCGGCGATAGTTGATATTGCACAACTTCAAAAACTACCATAATCAGGGAAGGGAGGTTTTATACCGGCGGCTTATATTTTTTAACGGAGGCGACCAAAAGGTAAGTCCCCTTGACACTGGCGAAAGTATTTGCCTGGCATTTTGATTCTTATATTGTTTCACATGCGTACAGCGGGGGAGGGATATATTTAAAGCTGTAATGCAGTTTTAAATATATTCTTGATTGGGATTAATTTTTTTAGAGAAAGTTTGTCAAAGATGATCCTTTTGGTTTTAATCCGTTTTTAACCAACAATAAGGAGGTATTCAAGTGGCTTTTGAACCAGTACGCGAAATGAAGAAGCTGAACTATGATGAGATGCGTATTTACTCCGAGGCGGAATTAAAGAACTACACGGAAGAAGAACTCAAGTCATTCAAATGCAAATATGATATCCCCGACCTGGATGAACTTGAAAAGGGACCGTGGCCCAGCTTCGTATCCGATGCCAAGCAGGAAGCCCTGCGCAGGAGAAAATTATCCGACGACCAAATGCTGATTGGCAGAGATGTTTGTGAAGATATGCTCGGCCAGCTCCAGACATCCTTCGATGAGGGCGAAACCCACTGGAAGCACGGCGGCATCGTGGGTGTGTTCGGTTACGGCGGCGGCGTTATCGGCCGTTATTCAGATCTTGCTGAAAAGTATCCTTCTATTGCCATGTTCCATACCGTGCGCGTAAACCAGCCTTCCAGCAAATTTTATTCAACTGATTACCTGAAGACCATCTGTGACATGTGGGAATACCGCGGCAGCGGTATGATGAACCTGCACGGCTCCACCGGTGACCTGGTGCTGCTGGGCACCACCACTGAGCAGCTTGAGCCCATTTTCTATGAGCTGACCCATGTGCTGGATACCGATATCGGCGGCTCCGGCTCCAACCTGCGCACACCTGCGTGCTGCATCGGCAAGGCCCGCTGCGAGTTTGCGTGCTATGACACCCAGGCTCTGTGCTACGAGCTGACTCAATACTATCAGGACGAGTTGCACCGCCCGGCCTTCCCGTACAAATTCAAGTTTAAATTTGACGGTTGCCCCAACGGCTGCGTGGCCTCCATCGCCCGTTCCGACATGTCTTTCATCGGCACCTGGCGGGACGATATCCGCATCGATCAGGATGCTGTTAAAGCTTACATCGCTGGCGACTTCGTGCCCAACGGCGGCGCTCATGGCAAAAGGGACTGGGGTAAATTCGATATTGAAAAAGAAGTCTTAAACCTCTGCCCCACCAAATGCATGAAGATGGAAGAAGGCAAGCTGGTGATTGACAATCCAGAGTGCACCCGTTGCATGCACTGCATCAACACCATGCCCAGGGCCTTAAAGCCCGGCTTGGACACCGGCATCAGCATTCTGCTGGGAGCCAAGGCGCCCATTTTGGACGGCGCCCAGATGGCCACACTGATGGTTCCCTTCATGAAAGCGGAAGCTCCTTACGATAACATTAAGGCCTTTGTCGAGAGAATATGGGAATTCTGGATGGAGGAAGGCAAGAACCGCGAGCGTCTGGGAGAACTCATGCAGCGTGTTACCCTGCCCAAGTTTATTGAAACCGTCGGACTCCCGCCTGCTCCGCAAATGGTTAAAGCGCCCCGTTCCAACCCGTACATCTTCTGGAAGGAAGCAGACGTTAAAGGCGGTTGGAGCAGGGATATCAATGATTACAGGTCGAGACACAAGAGATAAGGGGGGGTTTTTGTTATGGCATTATCCAAGGAAAGACTTGGCAGATACAATCCGGAAAAACCACAGGAAAACAGGCTGACGGACCTTGGTCCCAGGCACTTCTGGGAGTTTTTCCCGCCTGTTATTAAGGAAAATTACGGCACCTGGGCTTACCATGATATTCTTGAGCCCGGCGTTCTGGCCCATGTATCAGATAGCGGTGCCAAGGTATATACTGTAAGGTGTGGGGCTGCCCGCTTCATGACCGTTGAGCATGTTCGTGAAATCTGCGCCATTGCCGATCAATACTGCGACGGCTATGTCCGTTTCACCACCCGTAACAACATTGAATTTTTGGTGGATAGCGCCGAGAAACTGGAAGCTCTGAAAAAAGACCTGGAAAGCCGTAAATTTGCCGGTGGCAGCTATAAGTTTCCCATCGGCGGAACCGGCGCCGGCATCAGCAACATAGTGCACACCCAGGGTTACATTCACTGCCATACCCCGGCTACTGACGCTTCTTCCATGGTTAAGGCCGTGTCAGATGAACTGTTTGAATATTTCAAGGGCATGACACTGCCGGCCAAACTTAGAGTTTCCATGGCCTGCTGCCTGAACATGTGCGGCGCAGTACACTGCTCCGATATCGCCCTGCTGGGATATCACCGCAAGCCTCCCATCGTTGACAGTGAATATATTAGCAAGCTTTGCGAAATCCCGCTGGCCATCGCCGCCTGCCCGGTGGGAGCCATTTCTCCCGATAAAACCGAGAGCGGACTGAAATCCGTTAAGATTAAGGGCGAGCGCTGCATGTTCTGCGGAAACTGCTATACCATGTGCCAGGCCCTGCCGCTTTCTGATAAAGAGGGTGACGGCGTAACCATCCTGGCCGGTGGCAAGATTTCCAACAGGATTAGCCAGCCCAAGTTCTCCAAGGTTGTAGTTCCCTGGCTGCCGAACAGCTTCCCCAGGTTCCCCGAAGTGGTTGAAAACGTTAAGAAAATCGTTGAAGCTTACGCCAAGGGAGCTAATAAATACGAGCGGCTGGGCGATTGGGCCGAGCGTATTGGCTGGGAAAGATTCTTCGAGCAGTGCGAACTGGAATTCACCGAGCACCTCATTGATGACTACCGCCTGGCCTATGATACCTGGCGGACCAGCACTCAGTTCAAATTTACTGATGCGGCCTGGGCGCTCTCAAAGGAAGCAGGCGGGATAGAATAAACTCGCCTGAAAGGAGAGATTATATTGATCGAAGCTATTAAAAAAGCGATTCTTGATTTCGCCGAGGGCAGCAAAAAAACCAAGTTCTACTTCAAGGACATGGAAGCTGCCGTAAAAAAGGTTATTCCCGACGCCAAAATGAGAGATGTTAAAAAGGCTGCCACCGCTCTGGTTAATGATGAGACAATGATTTACTTCTCCACCGGCAGCAGCACCATGTACGGCCTGAAGGGTAGAGGAATGACCGAAGACCCCACCGAGGGCACTGAGTAATTTGCTTTACTGGGGAGGTTGCCGTCCTGACCGGATGGCAACCTCTCTTTATCTTTAATTTACTGTAAGGGACTGATGGCATGAAAACACCGCAGAGCTTTGATGATTTTATTGCAGAACAGGTAAATACAGTAAATGAAAACCCCGGATGCGCCAATGCTCATAACAATTTGGGTGTTTATCACATGCAGCAGGGCAATTTTGATAAGGCTATTGAGTGCTTCGAGGAAGCCATCGAGAACAGCGGGCGCATGTTTGAAGCCTGCGTAAATCTGGGCTATATATATTACCGTATGGGGGACATGGAAAGGGTTGTCTTGGCTAATAAAAAGGCCGTGGCCATAGAACCCAGGTATGCCCGGGGCTACGCCAATATAGGCTTTGCCCATTTACAGTTGGCCCAGCCCGGCGAGGCCATTGAGGCACTGGAGAAAGCTATTGAGTTAAACCCGGAAATGGCCCAGGCCTGGAGCAACCTGATCAACGCTTATCTCCAGTTGGATGAAGTGGATAAAGCCATCGAAACCGGTATCAAGCTGGTGGAGTTTGCCCCCACCTTCTCCCTGGGACACAATAACCTTGCCTACGCCTACTATGTAAGAGAAGATTTTGCAAATGCCATCGAGCACATTGACAAGGCCTTAGAGCTTGGCTTTGAGGTGCATCCCCAGTTTCTGGAGAACCTGGAGGCGCACCGTAACAAATGATGGCACAGATGAAAGATTTATTTGAGGCGTATGAGATATTGGTGGCCAAGGCGGATAATTCATTCCGGGAGATGGAAAAGGAATACGGCGAATGTATAAAGTGCCGGGTGCAGTGCTCTGATTGCTGCCACTCGGTTTTCGGACTTTTTGCTATAGAAGCGGCTTACCTCAGTCACCATTTCGGCAGGCTGGACAGGAAATTTCGCCGGGAGGCACTGACCAGGGCCGAAAAGGCGGATTTGGAACTGCTGGATATGGAGAAACGGCTGCGGGAGACCCACGGCGAAGATACTGAAGCAATGCTCCGGTCCATTGCCCGGGAAAGGGTAAGGTGCCCGTTGTTAAACGAGGAAGACAAATGCTCGCTCTATGAGTACAGGCCTATTACCTGCAGGGTTTACGGCATACCTGCCGTGATCAGCGGCAAGCTGCATGCCTGCTGGCAGGCGGGCTTTGAAAAGGGTAAACCCTATCCGGCTTTCGATTTGGATGGCATGTACCGGGAGCTTTACGGGCTGTCGAAAGACTTATTCGCCAGAGCAGGGCAGGGATACTCAGATAGGGCTTCGCTGCTTCTATCTGTCTCTAAGTCGATTACCACCCCTGTAGAAGAGCTTCTTTAGGGACTGGCTCACAGAGAAAATATAATGCGGACATGAATTACCGTTTCATGTCCGCATTTTTGCTGGGGACATTCCTCCGACTTTAGAGCCAGGCTCTAAAGAGAGGTGTGTCCCCTTTCCTTAATTTTTTGCAAGGCTTCTGCTGCCAGCTGTCCTACTGTAATATTTTTAAGCTCACCGTCGGAATATATTGTTAATTCCGAAGTGTCATTTTTTAATTGGCTCAATAAGTTCCCGGTTTCTGCAGCGTGCAGGTTGCCTGTCAGCAGGGCTGCATATCCCCTGGTTTCCGGGTCCGGGTCATTAAGGTAGGGTATGAAGCGGTATAACGCTTTGCGGACAAGATCGGGCCTGGTCCCGGCGGTTATTCCCAAAGCCCTCAGTATCTTGGGCCTTGCAGATGCTTCTTCCAGGAACTGATACAGGGTGGGCAGGTAGCCTGCAAAAATATCCGGTGAACCGGCTATGATCTCTCCTATGGCGTCTAGAGCCCCCCATGAGGATGCAGCTGTGTCCGACACAGCGTTAATTAGTGTTTGCAAGAGCTTTGAAACTGCTCCCGGCTCCCTTTTGGCTATTACAGAGGAAGTCTTTCCCAAAGCCTCCGCAGCCCTGCTGCGTATTAGCCCGTCTGCGGAATACAGCAACTTCTGCAGATCCCTGAGGATTCTTTTGTCCTGCTCTGCAATTGTCAGTAGCTCGCCAATGCGGTATTCACCTACCAGTGTTTCTATATCGCCTTTAGAGTACCTTTTGCTGCCGGGGAGTTGCAGGGAAGGGCCCTTGGAGACAGTGAGGGGTACCGATTTTTGTAGCCGTTTCTCCACTCCCGTACGGGTGACCTCCTGAATGTCCCTGTGCATTCTTATAAAATACAGTGCACCGTTAACCTTGCGGCCTTCGTAAAATCCGACCGGGACAATCAGGTTGCTTTGTCCGTCGTAATGCTCCACCAGTTGTTCCAGATAGTCCTCCCCGGGAAACAGGCTCCAGGCCAAATCCCAGTCCATATCACAGGCAAATACAAGGGCTTCTATAAATGCGGAGCCTACGTTGCGACCGGTGACGTCGTATGCATATACAGCCCCGCAGGGACAGGAACCCACCGGCATTTCACCCATTCTCCTGGTGGTCAGCTCCGCAGGCTTTTCTATATACAGTCCGCAGAAGGGACATTCAGGCGGCCTGGTAATTTCTTTTCCGTAAATTTGTTTTTTCATATAATATATTAATCCCCATGCCCCGGTATTTCTAGTGTTACACAGTCATTACCGGAACTGCAGGACTTGCGGGTAACTTTGGTCTGGCTTCCCTTTCCCGGCGCCATATTGTAACTGGTTTTACTAATTATCCGCTCAAAGGAGTCCGCATGGCATTCAGGGCATTCAATTTTTACTTCCCCATCCCGGTTTAGAAAAAGTTTTTCAAAAAGATTGCCGCACTTCAGGCACCTGAATTCAAAAATAGGCATAATTCATCTCGCCTCGCTTTCCTGAGAACATCCTGGTAATTATACCAACAGCGGCAGATGCCTGTCAAACACCAGTGCTTGATGTGACGGGTTCTGCCACTGAACTCCTATGGACAGACGTCAATTAGCTAATCTATAATTATATTTGCAGAGAGACAAATAAATGACAAGGTTGTGAAATTCTTAGCAAAAAAAATTGCATTTTTTCAGAAGGAATTGATTAAACGGCAACGAATAGTATATAGGGCCATGTAGCCCGGATTATATGTCGGATATAATACAAATTTCAGCGTAATTACAGGTTAGTTTTATCACAAAAATTACGCTGACGATAGTCGGTAAAATGGCCGTATGATGTGGCCAGCCCCGTTGGAGAGGGATTTGCGGCAAATGGGGTTGTCAACATTGGATTATATAAAAATATAAATCCAAGGAGGTGAATATGAATGTTCGTAGTACAGGTGGATGCCGATAAATGTGAGGGCTGCGGCGAATGCGCCGACAACTGCCCGGCCTCCGTTCTCGAAATGGTGGATGGCAAAGCTAATGTGGTCAACGGGGAAGATTGCCTCGGTTGCGAAACCTGCGTTTCAGTTTGTCCTTCCGGAGCTGTTACTCTGCAGGAAGCTTAATACGGTATGCGTTACAAATTGTTTAGTACCCATTCCCTGAATTCCGGACCACCGGCATTGATCGGAAATGTGACCGGAATTCAATAGAAATGTATCCTTACAGCAGCGGCTGCACCGCGGGTTGCCGGGGAAATTGATTTTCCATGCGGCCCAAAGGAGGTGTGTAAGTGTCCTGGTTTATTTTGCAAGTACTTCCCTATATCGCAGTGACGGTTTTTACCCTGGGTATACTGTACCGCCTGGGACGCTGGGCAGGGGCGCGCATAGTGCACAATATAACGTTGGCCCCCTTTCCTCAAAACAACACTCAGGTAGTTGGTATATTTGCCACCGAGGTTATTTTTTTCAGGAGTCTGTTTAAATCAGACTTCGCCCTCTGGGTTGGCGCCTGGGTGATGCACATTGCCTTGTTCTCCGTAATCGGAGGGCATGTGATGGGCATATATACCCTGGGCAAGCAGTTTGTGTACGTCGGTATGTCTGAAGGTCTCAGCGAGTTTATGTCCAACCTGCTGGGCACCACCTTTGGCATTGTGGTGTTTTTTGCGCTACTTTACCTTATATTCAGGCGCATGTCCATACAAAAGGTAAAAGAAGTTACCGTCACCAGTGATTACCTGATTTTAATACTGTTATTATCAATTGTTACAGCGGGCGATATCATGCGCCTTGTTCCGAGCCTGGGCATTGAGTATGCGCCGGCGAAGGAATACGTTACCTATCTGCTCATGTTGCAGCCCATCCCGGCCAGTGCCGAAGTGCTGCACCAATTTATGTTTGTCATTCACTTGCTCCTGGTTCAGATACTGCTGATGATTTTCCCGTTCAGCAAACTTATGCACATACTGGGTATGTTTGCGGAGCGCTGGATTATCAACAGGCCGTATACCGAGCCGGCGCCGGGGCTTCCCAATGTTGACGTACCGGCCGCCAGGGCTGCCGGATTAGGGTTGCCTGCCGAGGGGGGTGTTGAGTAGGTGCCAACTTATAAAGACATGGTCCAGCCTGTCCGGGCATCTGACGCTGAGATGCGAAAAATTCATATCGAGCCTGTGCCCGACGACCAAAAATGCGAGAAGGCTATCCAGTACCTGGACGAAATACGCAAAAAATACCGGTCCTTTGTAATGGCCATGGAATCATGTGTAAAGTGCGGCGCTTGTGCGGAGAACTGCCATACCTATCTGGGCACTAAAGACCCCAGAAACATTCCTACCAACAGGGCAGAGCTGATTCGCAAGATTTACAAACGTTACTTTACCCTGGAAGGCAGATGGTTTGGCAAGCTGGTTGGAGCTGAGGATATCAGTCTGGACGTAATTGAAGAATGGTACTCCTATTTCTACCAGTGCAGCCAGTGCCGCCGCTGTGCCATGGCCTGCCCGTTCGGCATTGACACTTGTGAGGTAACCTTCATAGGCCGTCAATTACTGCACTGGCTTGGTATAGTGCCCAAGCTTCACGCTAATGTGGGAGCGGCCATGGAAAAAGTGGGTAACCACACTGGACTGCCCAAGCCGGGTATTGCCGACACATTGGAATTCCTGTCCGAAGAGATTATGGACGAATTTGGTGTGGAAGTAAATTTCCCGGTGGATAAGCCCAATTCTGATATTTTGTATGTACCGTCGTCGGCTGACTACCTGCTAAACCCTTATACACTAATGGGTGCAGGGATGTATTTCACCTATATCGGGGCTAACTGGACAATTCCCAGTACGGTTTCCGAAGCGGGTAATTTTGGGCTGCTTTTTGACCAGTATTTTACACAGCGCCACAATGTGACGCGCCTGCTGGACGCTGCTCAGAATCTGGGTATCAAGAAGATTGTCTGGGGCGAATGCGGACACGGCTGGCGGGCTGCCAAGATGTACATCCCCAGTCTGGCTGACCGCCCGGTGAACTGGCCCATTACGCACATTCACGACGAGGTGGCCTATCATATCAGAACCAACCAATTAAAACTTGATCCCTACAAGGTCGACCATCCGACAACCTTGCACGACCCCTGCAACTATGCCCGTGCCTGTGACCTGCAAGAAAACTTGCGGACAGTAATAAAGGCCTGCGTGTCTGACTTCAGGGAAATGTATCCCAATAAGGAAAGGACCTTCTGCTGCGGCGGCGGTTCCGCTATCCTTTTTGACGATCCTGAAATGTACCAGCGCCGTATCCAGTTATCAGCTAAGAAAGCGGAACTGGTTAGGGCTACCGGCGTAGGGAAAGACGGTAACGGCTACTTGTGCGCTCCCTGCTCCATCTGCAAAGCCCAGCTTTATCCCATGGTGGAAGAGCACGAGCTTGGCGTAGAAGTCAAGGGATTGATAGATTTAGTGGGTAAAGCCCTGGTTTGGAAATAGGTGTCTTATAAATGACACTTTTTCCTGACAACGGGTGATTGACGAGAGTGCCTGTCAATGATATCCTTGTATTTGGGAGAGAGCAGGCTGAGTTTTAATAGAGTATTTGCGGTGTATGTATAAATTGTCTGCGATCAGATATAGCAGCCGCAAATAAAAACAATTGGAGGTGCTTTAATTAGATGGCAAGCATTAATATTGCCGGCAGAGATGTTGAGCTGGACGAAGATGGTTTTATGGTTAACCCCGATGAATGGACAGAAGATTGTGCAAAATTCTTTTCCTCCGGCGAAGGCATTAGCGAACTTACCGAAGACCACTGGAAAGTTATTCACTATCTGCGCGATTATTACAAGCAATTCCAGATTGCTCCCATGATCCGCAAACTGTGCAAAGAGACTGGCTGCAGCCTGAAGTACATTTATGAACTGTTCCCCTCTGGCCCCGCCAAGGGTTCCTGCAAGCTGGCCGGCCTTCCCAAGCCTACCGGCTGCGTATAATAGACGGTTCTATAATATATATAGCACAGTAATACGTTATAGCTTATATAACGATAATCGGGCACATTCCAAAAGGGCATCTGCTATTATGCGGCGGCACCTAGGGTATATGTGCCTGTTGTTTTTGTGAACGCGGGGCCGGTTACTTTTTAGAATTAGTAGCAGGTACCGGCAAATAAGTTAATAAGTTAGGGGTCAGGCACTGATGCGCTATTTATTACAGTAGATGGCAAGTCAAGAACCGTCCCCGGTTTGAACGGAGGGTTGGGATGAAAAAGGACATGCTGCAAATACCCCGCGTTGTTGTTGCCGCTCCCCATGGACGATCGGGAAAGACCACAGTAACACTGGGGTTACTGGCAGCGTTAAAAAGAAAAGGCTATAATGTCCAGCCCTTTAAAAAAGGTCCTGATTTTATTGATCCCAGTTGGATGACCATGATTACCGGCAATGCCTGCCGCAATCTGGACAGCTTTTGGATGGACAGGGAAACCATCCGTAAATCTTTTGCCCGGCACGGGATAAAAAGCGACATAGCCGTGGTGGAAGGGGCGATGGGGCTTTTTGACGGGGTGGACATTGATGGCAGCGGCAGTACCGGTGAAATCGCCAGGGCCATTGAAGCGCCGGTCATCCTGGTGGTGGACACCACCAGGATGACCAGGAGCGTTGCTCCGCTGGTGCAGGGTTTCATGCATTTCGATTCCGGTGTAAAAATAGCCGGGGTAGTATTAAACAAAGTGGCCCGCTCCCGGCATGAGAGTATGCTGCGTCAGGCCGTGGATAAATACTGCGGCATACCGGTGCTGGGGGTAATACCCAAAGGAGGGCAGTTTACCATCCCCGACCGCCATCTGGGTCTCATACCGGCTGCCGAAAGGGATGAACTGGCCTGCACGGTGGATGAGATAGGGGGAGCCGCGCTAAGTTGCCTTGATCTTGAAGGTATACTGGCTGTAGCCCATTCTGCTCCGCCCCTGGAAGCAGTGGAAGAAGCTTTAACGGGGGCTGCGGAACCTGCCGGCCCGGGGGCAAGGCCGGTCATAGGGGTCTTCAGGGACAGGGCCTTCACCTTTTATTATCCGGAGAACCTGGAGGCATTGGCCCGGGCGGGCGCGGAACTGCTATTTATAGATGCTATGAACGACGGCTTCCTGTCGGCTGTTGATGCGTTGTATATCGGTGGTGGCTTTCCCGAGGTTTTCGCGGAGCAACTGGAGGCCAACAGCAGCCTGCGCCATGATTTGCAAGAGAGGGCGGAAAATGGTCTGCCCGTTTACGCCGAATGCGGAGGACTGATGTATCTGGCCCGTAGTCTGACCTGGGAGGGCAGGACTTTCAGCATGTCCGGGGTGCTTCCCCTGGACGTGGTAATGACCGACAAGCCCCAGGGGCACGGCTACGAAGTGGTGGAAGTGGTGGGGGACAATCCCTTCTTTGAGACGGGTACAATCGTCAAAGGCCACGAATTTCACAATTCCAGGGTCATCAACATTGATGAGGAAAAGTTAGACTTTGTTTTTAAAGTAAACCGGGGCTCGGGCATCGGCGGGCACAGGGACGGCGCCGCCCGGAAAAATGTATTGGCGGCATACAATCATCTACACGCCCTGAATAACCCGGGGTGGGCGCCTGCTATGGTGGCCCGGGCCAGGGAATTCAGAGCTGCAAAATGAGTCATGGAACAGTCTCTTGACTCACCGACTCATCATTTTTAGAAAAAAACCACCCATGAAGGGTGGTTTTTTTACATACAAGACTCTTCCTCTTGAAAGACTATAACCCAGAGAAGGTTTTAAGGGGGAAGCAGAGTGACAGCCGTAAATAATGATGGAAAGCAGTCAAATTCTTTATGCCGGCGCCACTTCAAGTTATTAATTATTATTTTTGCAGCGGTGGCGGTTACAGCCAGCCTGTGGCAGGGACACCAGGCCCTGGCCCAAAACAATGTATTGTACTGGGGCAGCAGCGGGCCGGAGGTTACAAAGGTGCAGGCTAAACTCAACGGGTGGGGATATTATACCGGACCCATCGACGGGTATTATTCAAACAAAACCCAGCAGGCGGTAAAAAAATTTCAGAGCAATAACGGGCTTTTGGCAGACGGTGTTGTTGGGCCGAGCACATGGGTAGCTCTGGGTTATCAGCCCGGGGGGGAGTCCGTGCGGTATGACCCCGCCAGCGGGGGCGTTTCCAGGGGAATTAGCAACCGGGATAGCACTTACCTGCTGGCCAGGGTTATTGAAGGAGAAGCCGCCGATGAGCCCCTTGCGGGCAAAGTGGCGGTGGGGGCGGTTATCCTTAATAGAACACAGAGTTCCTCCTTTCCTTCCAGCCTGGCCGGGGTAATTTATCAGCCCAGCGCTTTTGAATCAGTAAGCAACGGCGAGATTAACCGCCCGTTGAGCGAGGAAGCTCTGCAGGCTGCACAACTGGCTATGTCTGGCTGGGATCCTACCGGGGGAGCGCTGTTTTTCTGGAACCCGGCCAAACAGGTTAGCTCCTGGATTTGGTCCAGGAATATTCTTGACCAAATCGGCAGGCATGTATTTGCCAGGTGAGGAGGATTGCAAATGAAAGCAAGAAAATGGACCATCGCCCTGGGATTGGGGGTGGTAGCGGCGGTCGCCTTGGGTTTCTGGGGACACGGCCAGGCCCAATCGCGCCGGGTTATGGAAGCCGCTTTGAACAATAAATACCAGCGGGCTTTTTACGATTTAACCACCCATGTACAAAATGTGGATGTACTTCTCTCCAAAACCCTGGTGGGGCAGGAAACCAGGCAGGACACTATGCTTTTTATGGACTTGTGGCAGCAGGCTGATGCCGCTAAAAGGGAACTTGCCCAGATTCCTGTAGCGGATGCCATGATGGCGAGAACAATGAAATATCTCTCCCAGGTGGGGGATTATGCCAATACCCTGGCCAGGCAGACTGTTGACGGCAAGCCCAAAACAGATGAACAGTGGCGAACGTTGAGTTCTTTATACAGCCAGTCTTCAGGACTTAACAGTGAACTGCATGACATTGAGAGGCGGGTGGCGGACGGCAGTCTGACCCTGAGCGAATTGGCCACCGAAAGCCGCCGGGGATTACGGAAAGAGAGCCCGAAACTGGCCAACGGTAATTTTCAGGAAATTGACAAAAATATGCAGCAGTTTCCAACCCTGATCTATGACGGCCCCTTTTCTGATCATTTGGAAAAAAGAAAAGCCCAGGGGCTCTCAGGTGCAAATATAAATAATGATCAGGCCCGCGCCACGGCGCTGAAATTTATCGACCGGCAGGGCAGGGTGGATTATGTGGCCAACGTAGCGGCCAACCAAAACGGTAATATACCCTCTTACCGGGTGGATATAAACTCCCGTCCGGTCCGCGCCAATGAAAAAATAAACGTGGGGGTAGCCCGTCAGGGTGGCAAGGTGCTGTGGATGTTAAACTCCAGGGTTATCGGGGATAAAAAGCTTACCATCACCGAGGCCGGGAAAAAAGCCGCTGCCTTCTTGACCCGCAGGGGGTTCAACAATATGGTCAGCACCTATTACGAAGTGCAAAACCGCATGGCGGTATTTAATTTTGCCGCCAGGGAGCCAGGTAATGGCGGCGCAATACTCTACCCGGACATGGTGAAGGTGTCGGTGGCGCTGGACGATGGGCAGGTGGTGGGCTATGAAGCGACAAACTACTGGAATTCCCACCGGGACAGAAAGCTTTCTGCCCCCCGCCTGACGACCGGGGAAGCCAGGGCGAAATTAAGCCCCCGGCTGGAAAATGTCACCGGGGGGAAGCTGGCGCTAATACCCCTTAGCCCTGACCGGGAGCAACTCACCTATGAATTTAAAGGTAATCTGGGCAAGGATGTATTCCTTATTTATATCAATGCCTTAACCGGGAGAGAGGAAAGAGTGCTAAGGCTGGTGAATTCATCTGAAGGAGTCCTGACTATTTGATGATGGTATGCTATTGACACTGGCTTGTACACCGTGGTACAATACTTCATATTTGAAAAAAGTGAGTGATGACGGGGAATGTGGGCCTCCTGCAGTCCTCAGCGAGCCGGGGTTTGGTGAAAGCCCGGCGGATAAAGGACCCGTGCCGCCCCTGAGCCAGCGTGCTGAAATCACCAATTAAATCGGGAACATTCCTCCGGCCCAAAGCCATTCCATAAATCGGGGACATTCCTCCGGCCCTCAAAGCCAGGCCCAATAGAGAGGTGTGTCACCATGCCGCTGAAGAGGTGTGTCCCCATGCCTCAGTGTGAGAGTATGTCCGCCGCAAGCCCTCCGATAAAGGGGCATTGAGTGGGTCACAGTGATGATGCTGATTATTGTATGTCTGTGGCTAAAACGGGTGGTACCGCGAGATAACTCTCGTCCCTTTTCGGGATGAGAGTTTTTTAATTTCCGGCATAGCCGTTTGCCAAGGAGGTGGGTGTTTACGGTGAAAGAAATACTAGGGCTTATGGAATTGAACGCCAAGATTACCGAGCAGGAAATAGCCATTATGCTGAATATGGAAGTGGAAGAGGTCCGGAAGAAAATCAAGGAGATGGAAGACAGCAAGATAATACTCCGTTACATTACCCTGGTCAATTGGGAAAAGGTAGGGGAGGAAAAGGTTTCTGCCTTTATCGAAGTGCGCACTACCCCCCAGCGGGATGTTGGATTTGATTCGGTGGCGGAGAGAATATACCGGTTTCCGGAGGTGCGCAGCGCCCGCCTCATGTCCGGGACGTACGACCTGGCAGTTTTTATTGAGGGCAGGACCATGCGGGAGGTTAGCAATTTCGTGGCCACCAAGCTTGCCACCATTGAGGGCGTGGTAAGCACCACTACCCACTTTGTCCTGAAAACTTATAAGCAGGACGGGGTAATCATCGAAGATGATGAAGAAGATAGAAGGCTGGTGATATCGCCATGATCAACAAAAAAGGCTGGTCAGAAATGATTAATCCCACTGTGCGTGACATTCCGCCCTCCGGCATACGCAGGTTTTTTGACATGGTAACGGAAATAAAGGGTGTTATTTCTCTGGGTGTGGGGGAACCGGATTTTGTGACCCCCTGGCATATTCGGGAGGGTTGTATATACTCTCTGGAAAAGGGATACACCATGTACACCTCTAACCAGGGCCTGCTGGAATTGCGGGAGGCCATCGCCAGGGATCTGGACGTTACCTACGGGGTGACCTACGATGCGCGGAGAGAACTTTTAATCACCGTGGGGGTCAGCGAGGCGCTGGATTTGGCTATGCGGGCGCTGATTTGCCCCGGCGACGAGGTGCTGATACCTGAGCCGTCCTATGTTTCCTACGCCCCCTGCACCATGATGGCGGGCGGGGCGCCTGTGCACATAGCCACCACCGTGGAGGACAGTTTCCGTCTTACTGCCGACAGGGTGGAGTCGGCTATCACCCCGCGCACCAAGATACTGCTGCTCTGCTACCCCAACAACCCCACCGGAGCGGTAATGACCCGCAGGGATTTGCTGGCCATTGCCGAAGTGGCCAGCAAACATAACCTGATAGTTATCTCCGACGAGATATACGATAAACTAACCTATGCCGGTGAACATACCTGTATGTCCTCCCTGCCAGGCATGCAGGACCGGACCATATTGCTGAACGGTTTTTCCAAGGCCTACGCTATGACCGGCTGGCGGGTGGGCTATGCCGCCGGGAATGCCGATTTTATAGCGGCCATGACCAAAATCCACCAGTACACCATGCTTTGCGCTCCCATCACGGCCCAGATGGCAGCCCTGGAGGCGCTCAAAAACGGGCGCGAGGCCATGGTGCGCATGGTGCAGCAGTATAACCGCCGCCGCCATCTGGTGATGCAGTCTTTCCGGGATATGGGGCTTCCCTGTTTTGAGCCCGGCGGGGCATTCTACGCCTTTCCGGAAATCTCCGCCACGGGCCTTTCTTCCGATGAATTTGCGGAAAAACTGCTCATGGAGGAAAAGGTGGCTCTGGTGCCCGGCAGTGCTTTCGGTCCAAGCGGGGAGGGATTTGTGCGCTGTTCCTATGCCGCCTCGGAGGACGATCTTACGGAGGCCTTCCGGCGTATGAATAGGTTTGTGAAACGTTACGGTGTGAAAGTAAAAACGGTGGTCAATATGTAATAATCCTTCTCTTTTAGTTGTTCATTCATATAAGTGAGCCTCGAAATCTTTGATTTCGTTAGCTGAATTTTCATACGTTGCGGACTTTCCTCCGACCCTAAAGCCATGCTCAAAAGGGAGGTGTGTCCCCCTATCCCTAGTAGGTTCGGAGCTTTACAGCCTGTTGATCCCTGACCTTCGAGACGGGGTCTTACAGGCTGTTAGCGAGATAAATACGAAGGGGGAATTATTCTAATACCTCGAAAAACCTCTAAATTAAGTAAGTGGTGATCACCGGAAAGTATTATATCAGCCTTTCCCTCCAGAGCACAGTCCAGAAATTTGTTATCGGCTGGATCTTCTTTGATCACATCAACCGTTGTTTGAGGATATACCATAATACTGTTTTCCAATTCCGTTAACCCGGACAACAAGTTATATAGTTCCTGGAATGTTCCCAGTCTGCGAAATTTGGGTCGAAGTAAAACGGCAAAATATTCTTCCAAAACAGCCGGGCTGAGAATTACAGTAAAGTCACCATTTATCCACTTCTCTATAATTTTTCCAGGAGGGCCTCCTGGAAAAATTATTCCAGATATTAAAACATTTGTGTCCAGTACTACTCGCATCTTTCGCTTTCTCCACTACGTACAGCATCAATTTCCCCGGCAATGTCTTTTTCGAGCAGACCCTCTTTTTTAGCCCGGTTTCTAATTATATCTATGGTTTGCTTTAAGGTTATCTGCTTGCTGTATTTGTCGGCTTGTTTTAGCCTAATATATTCTTCGTATTTTACCAGAACACTTTTAGGTTCGGAATTAACAGTGATAATAACAGGTTTTCCCGAATCTATGAGTGATGAAAGCTTTGGTCTGGCTTCATGAATACCGATAATTGTTTCCATATAAAAAGTTCCTCCCGAATATTTTATTATTATTATAACCGTTAACGAATGCGTTAATCAATAATGTAACGATGTTTTTAAGTTTCTTTCACCCTCTTTTGATAAATTTAAAAAAAGGTTATAATATATGAAATTTATGGTCGGGGGTTAACCAGAGGGGATGGTTCTGAATAAAGGTGTATCCCCTTGCCTTAATCTACCAGGCTTCCGGGAGGAACCCCGGAAGCATATTTTTTGGTTCCGCTGTAAGGAGGTTGAAAATTTAAGTGAGCAGTATGGTTGACAAAATACGTTCGGGTCTGGCAGATGCCCTGGCAGAGGCCCTCAAATCCGCAGGACAAAAGGGATCGCTGCCCGTGGTAGAAACCCCCGCCTTCGTGGTGGAGGTGCCCCGGGAAAAGGAAAATGGTGATTTTGCCGCCAATTTGGCCATGCTACTGGCCAAGCCGGCCCGCACCGCCCCCCGCAAGGCGGCCGAGGCCCTGGTGGCAGAGCTTGACCTGAAAGGCCTGCCGGTGGAACGGGTGGAAATTGCCGGCCCAGGCTTTATTAATTTTTACCTGCGCCCCAACTGGGTTCTGACCGCACTGCCCGATATCGTAAAAATGGGACAGTCCTACGGCAGGGTTAATGCCGGAGGCGGCAAAAAGGTGCAGGTGGAGTTCGTCAGCGCCAATCCCACCGGACTGTTACATATGGGCAACGCCCGGGGAGCGGCCCTGGGGGACAGCATAGCCTCGCTGTTGGATTACGCCGGCTTTGATGTGACCAGGGAATTTTATATAAATGACGCCGGAAATCAGATAGAGCATTTCGGCCGCTCCCTGGAAGCCCGTTACCTGCAGCTTCTGGGCAGGCAGGCGGAAGTTCCGGAGGAGGGTTACCACGGGGAGGATATCGTAGAAACCATGCGGGGTTTTTTGGAAAAGTATGGCGATAGGTACCTGGAAGTCGCCAGCCTCGCACGCAGGGAAGTAATGGTCAAATATGCCCTGGCTGAAAAACTGGGGGCTATTAAAAAATCTCTGGGGGAATTTGGGGTTAATTATGATGTGTGGTTTTCTGAGCAATACCTGCACAACGCCGGGAAGGTCGCCGAGGCCATTGAGCGCCTAAGGGACAGCGGCTACACCTATGAGTACGAGGATGCTCTTTGGTTTAAGGCCAGGGAGTTCGGGGTGGAAAAGGATGAGGTGGTGGTGCGGGGCAACGGTATACCCACCTATTTTGCTGCCGATATTGCCTACCACATGGATAAATTCCAGCGGGGCTTTCAGTGGGTGATTAATATTTGGGGGGCCGACCATCATGGCCACGTACCCCGTATGAAAGGCGCGGTTAAAGCTCTGGGTTACGATCCCGACACCCTGCAGATAATCATCATGCAACTGGTGCGCCTTTATAAGGGCGGTGAAATCGTCCGTATGAGCAAGCGCACCGGCCAGTTTGTGACTCTGGAGGAACTTATGGAAGAGGTGGGCAGGGATGCCGCCCGCTATTTCTTTGTTATGCGCAGTGCTGACAGCCACCTGGATTTTGACCTGGATCTGGCTAAGGCCCAGTCCAACGATAACCCGGTTTATTACGTCCAATATGCCAACGCCAGGATTTGCAGTATTTTAAAACAGCTGGTGGAGCAGGGCGGGTCACTGCCCGGCCTGGATGGAGTGGATCTTTCATTACTGAATGAAGAGGCAGAGCTTGCTCTGGCCCGCAAACTGGCAGATCTGCCCGACGAGGTGGCCTCCTGTGCCAGGGATCTGGCCCCGCACCGCCTGGCCCGCTACGTACACGAGGTGGCCGGGCTGTTGCACAGCTTTTATAATGCCCATAGGGTAATTACCGACGATGTCGCCCTTACCGGGGCCAGACTGGTACTGGTTATCGCCACCAGGGTTGTTTTACAAAACTGTCTGAATATCCTGGGCGTATCGGCGCCGGAAAAAATGTAAGGGGTGAAGGACCGATAGTCCTAAAGCGGTAGCAGCCCCTTATATTGGAGGAGTTATAATTGAGAGATGTAATACTGGCCACCGGCACAGGCTTCATTGTCGGTATGCTTTTTATCCGGCTGAAGCTTCCCCTGCCCGCTCCGCCCACACTGGCCGGAGTGATGGGGATAGTGGGGATGTTTGCCGGATATCTTGTGGCGCTTAGGCTGGGCTGGGGTAAGTAGCAGCATGCGTGCTGCTTCTTGACAGTTTCCCGGACCATGTATAAAATATGATAGATTGCCATGCCGCAGTAGCGGTGTGACCATAGAACCTATCCTGAATCTGACAATTTTATTAAGTCAGACACTGTCTGACCGCAATTTTTTATACAGGAGGCTGGCTATGGCTAAATTCATATTTGTAACAGGTGGAGTGGTTTCTTCCCTGGGTAAGGGTATAACCGCCGCTTCTCTGGGCCGGCTGCTTAAAAGCCGTGGCCTTAAGGTTGCCATACAGAAATTAGACCCTTATATTAACGTAGATCCCGGTACCATGAGTCCCTATCAGCACGGGGAGGTTTTCGTCACCGACGACGGGGCGGAAACGGATCTGGATCTTGGTCATTACGAGCGGTTTATAGATATAAACCTTAGCAGAAGCTGCAACGTTACCACCGGGGGCATCTATGATGCCGTAATTACCAAGGAGCGCCGGGGGGACTACTTGGGCGCCACGGTGCAGGTCATACCCCATATCACCAACGAGATCAAGGAGCGGGTGCAGCGGGTGGCGGTGGAATCCGATCCCGATGTTGTAATCACCGAGATTGGCGGCACGGTGGGGGACATTGAATCCCTGCCCTTTCTGGAAGCCATTCGTCAGCTAAGGGCCGATTTGGGCAAGGAAAATGTTCTCTATATCCATGTTACCCTGGTGCCGTATCTCAGGGTTGCCAACGAACTAAAAACAAAACCCACCCAGCACAGTGTCAAGGAACTGCGCAGTATAGGCATACAGCCGGATGTAATCGTCTGCCGTACGGAAAAACGTTTTTCCAGGGAACTGGCGGAAAAGATAGCCCTTTTCTGTGACACCGACAAAGATGCCGTTATCCAGGCAGTGGACGCCTCATCTATCTATGAGGTGCCCCTGATGCTGGAGGAAGAGGGTATGGCGGAAAAAGTAATCCGGATGCTGGGCCTTGAATGTGGAGAGCCCGACTTGCGGTACTGGCGGGACATGGTGTTAAGGATGAAGAACCTCAGCGGCACCGTTACCATAGGGCTGGTGGGCAAATACGTCTCCCTGCCCGATGCCTATTTCAGCGTTTCCGAAGCCCTGCGCCACGCCGGCCTGCACCACGGCTCGGCGGTGCGGATAAAGTGGATTAATTCCGAGGTACTGGAAAAAGCTCCGGTGGAGGACTTTTTAAATGATGTGGACGGCATTCTCGTGCCCGGCGGTTTCGGTGACAGGGGCATAGAGGGGAAAATAATCGCCATACGCTATGCCAGGGAGCGTAAAATACCATATCTGGGTATCTGTCTGGGCATGCAGCTGGCGGTTGTGGAGTTTTCCCGCAACATACTGGGTTGGCAGGACTCCAATAGTTCAGAATTTAACCAGTCAACCTCCTATCCCGTAATTGACCTGCTGTCCGAGCAGAAGGAGCTGGATAAAATGGGCGGTACCATGCGGCTGGGCAGTTATCCCTGTAAATTAGCCCCGGACACTCTGGCCCGTCAGGCTTACGGTACCGGCGATATCCAGGAACGGCACCGCCACCGCTACGAGCTGAACAATAATTATCGGGATGCTTTGGCGAAAAACGGTATGATTTTTAGTGGAACCCTTCCCGAACGTCATCTGGTGGAGGTAATCGAATTGCCGGACCATCCCTGGTTCGTGGCCACCCAGTTCCATCCGGAGTTTAAATCCAGGCCCGACCGCCCCCACCCGCTCTTCCGGGATTTTGTGGGGGCTTCCATAGAGTACGCTAAGCCCAATAAACCAATTGAATTTTAAGTACTACCCCGGGGCATGAAAATTGCCGCCGGGTTTTTTATTATTTTTTAAAAAACCAAGGTTTTTTGAATTTTTCGGGGAAATAATATCCAGAGATTGTTTGCGCTACCGAATTATAACTAACTGGATTTTCTACGAGTTGTTAGTGAAGCGGTGCCTAATTGCAGAAATATACTAAACAAAGGATGGTGCGTAAGTGAAAAGGAAAATAATCGGCGGGGTGGTGCTTGGCCTGGCGCTGGTGTCCCTGCTGGTGGCGGCGGTGGTAAAGTCCGGGGACGGCAAAGGTCTGCACCCCCGCTCCTATAATGGGAGCTCACAGGTGGTGGGCATTATCGATATCAGCGGCACCATTATGGGCGGCAGTACCCAGGGACTTTTCGGGGAGGAAACGGGAGCCGATAAAATTATGAAGCAGCTGCGCGAGGCGGCCAAAGACCCGTCAGTAAAAGCGGTGGTACTCAGGCTGAACAGCCCGGGTGGTACGGTGGCGGCCACCCAGGAAATTACCACCGAGGTTGTCCGCCTGAAAAAATCGGGCAAAAAAGTGGTGGCCTCCATGGGTGATGTGGCTGCCTCCGGGGCTTATTGGATAGCCGCCAACGCTGATATCATAGTGGCCGACCCGGCTACGGTTACAGGAAGCATCGGGGTCAGGATGGACATGACGGATCTGAGAGGACTGTACGAAAAACTTGGTGTCGGCAGCCGTACCATCAAGAGCGGCCCATACAAAGACATGGGCTCTGCCAACAGGGAAATGACCCCGGAGGAGAAAAAAATCTTTCAGGCCATGGTGGACGATATGTACGCCCAGTTTGTGGATAATGTCTCCACCGGCAGGAAAATGAATTTACAGGAAGTTAAAAAGCTGGCCGACGGCAGGGTCTTTACCGGTCGCCAGGCCAAGGAACTGGGGCTGGTGGACGAGTTAGGCAACTTTTATGATGCCATCAGGCTGGCCGGGGAGGTATCCGGGCTGGGCTCTGATCCCGAGACCACCGGTTTTGGAGCCAAAGGCTTTTGGCAGGATTTTCTGGGCAGCGCCGGGGCGCGCTCTCCGGCTATGTCGAACCCTGCTATTAATGATATAACGCCATTGTTCTGGCTGTTGTTTTAAATTCCAAGGTCTAAAGTCTAAGGTTCTCAATTCTCAATGACTTTTGATATTTGACTTTTTTGAGGAGGGAAAAAGTTTGACAGATGATGAGAAAAATCTGCCGGTGGACGAAACCGGCGGACACGGCTCAGTCCGGGAAGAGCCGCCCGTCAACAAAAACTTGCTGGAAATGATTTACGGAGTTCTCTTTGATCCGGTGGAAACCTTCCGGGGGGTGGCGGCCTCGCCTCCTATAGGGCGGGTCTTGCTTATATTCTCGGTGGTAAGCGTGCTGGCTGCGGTGATGGGCTATTATTTATCCTCCCGGGTGTTCCGGGGTGAATTGTATAGTGACGCAGGACCGCTGGCCGGCATGGTTGACGCAATGATACCACTGATGGTATTTGGGGGCCTGCTCATTGCCTTTGTCAAATGGATCACCTATAGCGGACTTTTACATTTGGTGGCCGAAATGTTTGGTGGGCCGGGACGTGCCCTGGGTGTGCTGGCGGTGACCGGGCTTGCCACCCTTCCGGTTATACTGCTTATGCCTTTTGATCTGCTGGTAGTCCTGGCGGGTTGGCAGGCGCCTCTGGCCACTATAATTACTGGTTTGTTTGGCCTGGTCTCGCTTGTGTGGGGATTTGTGCTGGTGGTGCTGGGTTTGAGAGAGGTTCACGGTTTTTCCACCGGCAGAGCAATGGCCGTGGCACTGGCCCCGCCTCTGGCCATTATAGTACTTTTGTTTATCTTTGTGCTGGGTATGATAGGTATATTTGCCTCCATGCCGCCTATTTTCGACGAAAGCCTGACTTATTAGCAGGTAATTTATTGCCTTTGCCAAGAGGAATTGTCAAGCCTTTGTTGAAATATTCTGTCATAAGGCAATTGCGCAAAGAACAAGGGGAGGTGGAATCTGTGCAGGCTGCTAATTACAAAATTTTGATAGTTGATGATCAGACAGGTGTGCGGAGACTGTTGTTCGAAACATTTAGCGAAGAGGGCTATCAGGTTGAAATGGCATCCGGTGGAGCGGAAGCGCTGAAAAAAATAGCAGTCCAAATACCCGATTTGGTATTGCTGGACATAAAAATGCCGGTTATGAACGGCCTTGCTACCCTCAGGGAGATTAGAAAAACCTTACCCGATCTTATGGTGGTTATGATGACCGCTTACGGTGAACTGGACATGCTAAAGGATGCTAAAAAATTAAACGTTAAGCATTATCTGAGCAAGCCGTTTGATCTTGATGAAATACGTTACCTTGTGAAGGGTTTGCTGCAGGAGCCGGGCGACAAGAAAGTGCTGCAGGAAATCGTTTAACCGGAGGGCATTTAGCGGCTTATCCAAGAGGAGTTTGGCAATCAGCGGCGAATATCTTCTATTAGAACAGGAGTAGCCGGAGTATCCGTTAACCATATGCGGCGGGAGCCAAGAAGCGAGGAGGTGTGATTATGCCTGTCAGTACAGTCACCATATTAGCCATGCGTTGCCCCGAATGCGGCAGGATGGAGTTGCACAAAATCTCCCGTTTTGCCGTGGCGAAAGACAGTACGTACAAGGTTTTATGCTCCTGCGGCGCTTTCAAAATGTCATTGCAGGCAAAAAAATATACCAGGTACAGTGTAGCTGTATCCTGCGTATTTTGCGGCGGCAGTCACACCCGCGATTTTTCCGGCAGGCATTTATGGTCCGGCAATGTGATTGAGCTGTTTTGTTCCGACACCGGCCTGGATCTTGCCCATATTGGTTCCGCCGGGCATGTGCGCCGGGCAGCTTCCGAACGGGTGGAAGGCCTGGATGATTTAATTAACGAATATGGTGGGGACGGGTATTTTCACAACAGCACCGTCATGAACGAGGTGCTCAGGTGCCTGCACGGCATTGCTGACAGGGGTATGCTATACTGTCAATGCGGGGACCATCAGATTGGCGTGGAAATATTTCCTGACCGACTGGAATTACATTGCAAAAACTGTGGCAGTATAAATATCATCTACGCTGAAACAGAAGAGGATTTGAGCGTAATAAGACAGGTTGATGAGATTGAACTGGCTCAGAACGGGTTTGAATATCTGGATAGCCTGGCCAGCACCGGTAAAATGAAAAAATCAAGACCTAAACACAATAACAAAACATAAACCGTTCGTTCAGGCGGTATGCTTTTTCATAAAAACCGCCTTATATGTTAGATAGCAAGACTAAACCTTTTAGTAAAAAATTAAGATAAGGAAGGGAGGTATTCCGGCAAAGTCGATCTCAACCAAACCGGCGTAAGGCCGGTGGGGTTTAACATTTTGAGATATAGCAAAAATGCTCCCGCACATGGTTGAGTCCGATACCAGGCCTGCAGAGCGGGCCGGCCCGGGCTTTTGTTTTTTTCGGGTTGCCGGGAAAAGACGCGATGTCGTTTGTATCAGTGGATGTTTTATTAAAAGAGGCCCAACGCGGCGGATATGCCGTGGGAGCTTTCAACTGCAACAATATGGAGATTGTACAGGCTATAGTCAGAGCCGCTGAGGAGGAAAAGTCCCCGGTAATTATGCAGGCCAGCCAGGGCGCCATTAAATACGCCGGTATAGGCTTTATAGTGGCCATGGCCAGAGAGGCGGCAGCTAACGCCACTGTACCCGTAGCCCTGCACCTGGACCACGGCACCAGCTTTGCCCAGGTTATGCAGTGCTTGCGCAACGGTTTCAGCGGTGTAATGATCGATGGTTCCAAGCTGCCCCTGGAGGAAAATATTGCCCTTACCCGCCAGGTTATCGCGGCGGCCAGCCCGATGGGTGTGTCCGTGGAAGCCGAATTGGGTAAAATAGGCGGGACCGAGGACGATATCACCGTTTCCGAACAGGAGGCCATGTATACCGATCCTGGAGAAGCCAAACGTTTTGTGGAACAGACCGGCGTGGGTTCCCTGGCCATAGCTATCGGCACCGCCCATGGCCAGTACAAGGGCGAGCCCAAGCTGGATTTCGACCGGCTGAAAAAGATTGCCGGGCTGGTGAATATACCCATAGTGCTGCATGGATCCTCAGGAGTGCCCAGTGAAGCTGTTCAGGAGGCCATCGGACTTGGCGTGCACAAGGTCAATATAGACACCAACATCCGGGAGGCCTTTGTGGCTGCCGCCCGCAAAATTCTGGATGCCGATGCCAGGGAAATTGATCCCCGCAAGGTGCTGGGCCCGGCCAGAGAAGCAGCCGTGGCAATCATCAGGGAAAAAATAAGGATTTTCGGCAGTTCAGGCAAAGCATAAGTTGGGGACATTCCTCCTACTCCAAAGCACGGCCCCAAATGGAGGTGTGTCCCCTGACCTCTGTCATTCCTTCGTAAAATTGAAAAAGGTATGGAGGTGTTTTCCATCAAGATATTTATTGATACCGCCAATATAGAAGAAATCAAATCCGCCTACGAGCTGGGAGTGATTAGCGGGGTTACCACCAATCCTTCCTTAATTGCCAAAGAAGGCAGGGATTTTGCTCAGGTGGTGCAAGAAATAACCGCCATCGTGGACGGTCCGGTCAGCGCTGAGGCAGTGAGCCCCGCTGCCCGGGAAATGATTGTGGAGGCCAGGCAGCTTGCGGCCATTCACCCCAATGTGGTGGTTAAGATACCCATGACCGGGGAAGGGCTGAAAGCCGTTAAAACCCTGGCCGGCGAAGGTATCAACACCAATGTGACCCTGGTCTTTTCGGCCAATCAGGCCCTGCTGGCGGCCCTGGCCGGAGCCACCTACGTTAGCCCCTTTGTGGGCAGACTGGACGATGTGGGCCAGGACGGCATGGAATTAATTCAGGATATCATGGCTATTTATGAGAATTACGGTTTTGCCACCGAAGTGATTGCGGCCAGTATCCGCAATCCACTGCATGTTACCCAGGCCGCCCTGTACGGGGCGGACATAGCTACCGTGCCTTACGGGGTAATTATGCAGATGCTTAAGCATCCGCTGACGGATAAGGGGATAGAAAAGTTCATGACTGATTGGGAAAGGGTTCCCAAGTAAAAAAGCACTTAAAACGCCGTCAGTTCCGCTAATGCGGATACTTGACGGCGTTTTCCAATAAGGGTATACTTGTTTCAGTATTACCCGGGTATTTCACCCGCTGGCCGATCAAAACGATACCTGCCTGAGATACTACTCTGAAAACTACTATTGTCTGGCCGTTTTGGCATCCAGTTTGGCTACCCTCGCTACACAGGAAATATTACGCTTCTTCTCTAAATTTTCATTCCGGTTCCGCCGGGAGGACAAAGTGATTTCAAAGCTTATTAGCAAATTCAAGGAACAATATCATAAAGTGATGCAGCTTCCGGGCTCTCCTAAGAAAATTGCTGCGGGAGTTGCTCTGGGCGTAGCCCTGGATTTTCTTCCGGTGCCCATTATAAGCATACCCATTTCCTTTGTTTTGGCCAAGCTTATGCGCATAAACGCGGTGGCCGCCGTGCTGACGGTCATACTTTTCAAATGCGCTGTACCAGTCTTTTATGCCCTGAATTACATGGTTGGAAAATTGGTGCTGCTGGATGCGCCCGTTTCGTCTGCCCATAACCACTTCTACGAGGCGGGTGTGCTGGGCTGGATAGTGTGGGTGAAGCATCTGGGCTATCCGTTCCTGTTGGGATCGTTTATTAATGCTACCCTGGCTGCCGCTATAACCTATTTTGTTATCAGCAACATACTAATTTGCCGTCGCCGGCGCAAGGGGAATATTGGCCCGCTGAAACTCCCACACCCTGAAAAAGTTCGCTAGCGGCGCTTTCCCAAACCCTTCATCTTCATTTCACTTTAATACTTCAGAAGCATGGTGTATGTCCTCTGGTGAGTTAGTTCCAGCCCTGCCTAATTATCTCGCTAACAGCCTGTAAGACCCCGTCCTCGAAGGTTAGGGATCAACAGGCTGTACAACTCGAACTAAGTTCGCTTTTAAGGAAAGGGGACACACCTCTATATAGGGCTTGGCTATGGGGTCGGAGGAATGTCCCCAACGTATGTTCGCCAGGGGAACAACCCCTTCCGAACCCAAGGCTCACTAATATCCATATTTTGGACCCTATGGAATTATTGTTCGTTACAATTGCAAAGCTTGGAAAAATAAAATTGTAAAAATAAATAGTGAAAGGAAGGCTTTTTGAGTTGGCGCAAAACGATTTGGAAAACAAAACATTACAAGAATTGTACAAAATAGCCAGGGAGATGGAGCTTAGCGGTTATTCGAGGCTGCGCAAAAAAGAATTGATATTTGAAATAAGCAAAGCCAAAACTGAGAAAAACGGGCTGCTGATGGCTAGCGGCGTTTTGGAAATACTGCCGGACGGCTACGGTTTTTTGAGGCCCTTCAAATACTTACCCAGCAATGATGATATTTACGTTTCCGTCTCCCAGATCAGACGTTTTGACCTGCGCACCGGGGATCGGGTAACAGGGCAGGTGCGGGGCCCCAAGGATAATGAAAAATATTTTGCCATGCTAAGGGTTGAGCAGGTAAACGGTTTGCATCCCGACACTTCTCCCGAGCGCCTGCACTTTGACGGGCTGACGCCGCTTTATCCTCAGGACCGGCTGCGCCTGGAGCGGGACCCGGACCACTATTCCACCAGACTTATCGATCTTGTTGCTCCTATCGGCAAGGGCCAGCGCGGACTTATCGTTTCTCCCCCCAAAGCAGGTAAAACGGTGCTAATTAAAGAAATCGCACACAGCATAACCAGAAATTATCCGGAAGCTCATCTGATGGTGCTGCTCATCGACGAGCGACCGGAGGAAGTGACAGATATAGAGCGCTCCGTTGATGGCGAGGTGGTTAGTTCCACCTTTGACGAGCCGCCGGAAAACCACGTCAAGGCTGCTGATATGGTTCTGGAAAGGGCCAAGCGGCTGGTGGAGCATAAAAAAGATGTAGTAATTCTTATGGACAGTGTCACCCGCCTGGCCAGGGCCCACAATCTGGTGGTGGCCCCCAGCGGCAGGACGCTCAGCGGGGGCGTGGACCCCGCCTCACTGCACAGGCCCAAAAGATTTTTCGGCGCTGCCCGCAATGTGGAGGAGGGAGGCAGTCTGACCATACTTGCCACCGCACTGGTAGAGACCGGCAGCCGCATGGATGACGTTATCTTCGAGGAATTCAAAGGCACTGGCAATATGGAGCTGATACTGGACCGCAAACTGGCCGACCGCAGGATTTTTCCCGCCATAGATGTGGTACGCTCCGGAACCCGTAAGGAGGAACTGTTGCTCAGCAAGGAAGAACTGGAATGGGTGTGGCATTACCGCAAGGCTGTTGCCGG
This sequence comes from uncultured Peptococcaceae bacterium, assembly GCA_964643075.1. GTDB lineage: Bacteria > Bacillota > Desulfotomaculia > Desulfotomaculales > Desulfocucumaceae > Desulfocucumis. The sequence continues at coordinate 14,532 of CAZXQO010000018.1, read as the reverse complement.
CATGTCGCCCCTGGAAGCAATCGAAATGTTAATGGAGCGGATGAAAAAGACCAAAAACAATGAAGAATTGATGGTTACCCTGCGCGCCCCCAGAAGAACGGTGATCAACCCCTCTCCCAAACTGCCCGACCAGATAAACAGAAGATAACGACAGCACGGTATTATGTTTAATGTATAGTAACTACTACTACAGCGTAATATTGCTTATTTCGTTATGCACGCTACGCCACGGGGACGGTTCCATCGCTTTCCCTTCGGTCCTTCGCTGCGCTTCGGAAGCGCTCGAACCGTCCCCGTGGCTCCGCTAACTTTTTGTTTACGCTGTAGTGTTAGTAAATTGCTGGAAGCATATTCTCGGGGAATTCTGAATTCTGACTATTGAGTTCTGAATACCTGAATGGTAACAATGTATAATTGCTACCTAAAATGGAAATTATTATCACTAAAGGCATCCTGAAAAGGGTGTTTTTAAATTTTTATGAAGCCGCCGGCCTGCTGGTGGCTGGGTGTTTTGTGGAGAGGAAGTAAAATGATAAACAGAAAAAAAGTGTTACCCGTTGTTTTAGTGCTATCCTTACTGGCTTTAGTGCCGGTGCTTACCGCCGGGGCAGAACCGGAATTTATGTATCCGGGGAATCAGGCCGGTGAGGAAAGCTCCCTTCGGGAGGCAAATGAGTACAGCGACGCGGGGGCTTCGATTTCCGGGCAGTCAACCGGATTTTACACGGTTTGCCAGGGAGATACGCTAACCGGCATCGCCCGCAAATACGGGCTGAATGTTGACGAACTGGCCACCATTAACAAATTGGACAGCACGGATTTTATCGTGGAGGGGCAATTGCTGAAAGTACCCGGCAGCGTAATCACCCACCAGGTGAGGGAAGGTGAGACGCTCTGGTCCATCAGTGAGAGATACAGGGTCTCCCTGAAAGAACTGGCGGTTACGAACAGCTTATCCAATGAGAATTTTGTGCCGGTAGGGCTGGAGTTAGTCATACCTGCCCTGGCCAGGGTGGACTCATACACCCAGATTGCCCGCGCTCCGGTTCCGGTAGTAACACTGGCATGGCCGGTAACGGGCAGGATTAGTTCACCCTTCGGCATGCGTGACGGCAGGCCCCATGAGGGTATTGATCTGGCGGCCAACCAGGGTGATCCCATTAAGGCTGCCGGGCCGGGCCGGGTGGTATATGCCGACCCCATGGGCACCTACGGGCTGGTGGTCATTATTGATCACGGAGATGGCATGCGCACACTGTACGCCCACGCCTCGGTGCTGCTGGTAAAGGCAGGGGAACAGGTGGATGAGGGTCAAATCGTAGCCCTGGTGGGCAGCACCGGCAGATCCACCGGCCCGCATTTGCACCTGGAGGTGCGTTATCATGGCCAGCCTCTGGACCCGCTGCTGTTTCTGGAAACTATGTACGCCTGAGAAGAGGGGGACGTTGTTTACATGTTTACATATTGCAAATATGTAAACATGTAAACAACGTCCCCAATATTCTCCATTGGGCTGTTGACATTATCATGTCAGCGGCCTATTATGTTTTATCAGGAGTCAGGAGTCAGGAGTCAGGAGTCAGAATTCTGAATACTTGAATAGTAATAGCGGGGGATATAATGTACCGGATGATATACGCTGATGCCCGGGGGCGGTTTTACGAACACCCGGGGGTGCTGGCCCTGGGCCGCACCGGTGACCTGTTTGTGGAGCCGGGCGAGGATGACATGCAAGAACTTCCCAATGGAGCCAGCCTGGTGCTGATACCCGGGGGGCACCCTGCGGGCATGGACAAAAAGGGTAAGTTCAAGCTGCTGGAGAAGGGGCGCACCGGCGAGCCTGCCTGGGCGGTGGGCGCCCTTTTGCCCCAGGGCTATACCCGTACCCTGTTGCCGGCTTACCGCCGGCGGGGCGCGGGTGGCCCACTGCCCCTTTTCGGATACTCAGCTGTTGCCTGGCGCCAGGGAAAGCTATACGTAGCAGCCCGGCGCACTGACGACCCCCGCCGCTGGGATCCCGAAAGCTATAATACTCCGGAATTGCCCGGGCTGGTTCACAGAATGGAGAAAAATCACCCGGGTAACCGCATCATTGGCCAACTTTCCCGGTGCGCCTTGGAATACAGCTGCTTTACCGCCCAGAATATTTTTTACCATCGCTGGGAGGGAGGCATCCCGGTTTCCCCTGCCTGCAACGCCCGCTGTCTGGGCTGTATTTCGCTGCAGCCGGCGGAGTGCTGCCCTTCTCCCCAGTCCAGGATAAATTTCAGCCCAACCCTGGAGGATGTGGCTGAAATTGCCATACCCCATCTGGAGCGGGCAGCCGGGGCTATTATCAGTTTCGGCCAGGGCTGCGAGGGTGAGCCCGCCCTGGCCTTTGACACCGTTGCCGGAGCCATTCGGCGGGTAAGGAAGGAGACCGCTAACGGCACCATCAATATGAATAGTAACGCCGGCCATACCGTCGGGGTAACATCCATTTGCGCTGCCGGACTGGATTCCCTGCGGGTCAGCATTATAAGCGCCCGGGAGGAGGTATACAATGCCTACTACCGCCCCAGGGACTATAAATTCGGGGATGTTCTAAACTCCATTGTGGCCGCCCGCTCGGCAGGGATATTCGTCTCCCTGAACCTGCTGCTTTTCCCCGGAGTTACGGACCGTACGGAAGAGGCAGAGGCTTTGCTGGAGCTAATAAACAAATATGACATCAACATGGTACAGCTAAGAAACCTGAACATCGATCCGGATTTTCTGATGCAGCGGCTTTCCCCGGGGGAGGGCGATTTACTGGGTGTTCCCGGTCTTATTAAAGCCTTCCAAAAGATACCCGGGCTAAAGGTGGGTAATTTCAGCCACCCGGTAAAACACTGAGTTTCTATGCATCAAAATAATGGCATCAAATTTATTGCGGGCCATAAAACTCTATGCTATAATTATACGGTGTCATAACCGATAGATATCACTGTTCAGGCAGTGTATCATATTTTCTTTTATTCCAATGCATGAAAGAGGTGAACCCCGTGAAAGAAGGAATACATCCTAAATACAACATGGCCAAGGTAAGCTGCGTGTGCGGCGAGACCTTTGAAGCGCTTTCCACCAAAAAAGAACTACGCGTTGAAATTTGCTCCAAGTGCCACCCGTTCTACACCGGCTCTCAGAGGGCGGTGGAGGTGGGCGGCAGGGCCGACCGGTTCCGCAAAAAATACGGCTTAAAATAAGGCAGTTAGCAGAGCGGGGGCTCTGCTATTTGTTTAAAAAGGGGTTTTACTGTCATGTCTGAATTCCAATACGGCGGCCAGGCGGTAATAGAGGGCGTTATGATGCGGGGACCAGCTTTCCGGGCGGTGGCTGTGCGTCGCCCCGAGGGAGACATAGCCCTGGATAAAAAGTCCGTGGGCTCCATCACCCAGCGCCACCCCTTTTTGAAATGGCCTTTAATCCGGGGCGTGGTAGCCTTGGTAGAGTCGTTGATCATGGGCATGGAGGCGCTGAGCTACTCGGCCAACCAGGCCATGGGCGAGGAAGAGGAATTGAGCAAAACGGAAATTGTCCTCACTATGCTGTTCGCCTTTGGGCTGGCCATTGTGTTGTTCGTGGTGCTCCCCACCGGGGCCGCCCATTACCTGCGGGTACTGGTGAAGGGCAGCCTTGCCCAGAATCTGGTGGAGGGCCTTATCCGGCTGGCGCTCTTTCTGGCCTACGTGGCCGCTATCGGCAGGCTTGCGGACATTCGCCGGGTATTTCAGTACCACGGGGCAGAGCACAAAGTGATTAACGCCTATGAGGCCGGTGAGGAGTTGACCGCTTCCGGCGTGCAGCGCTTTTCCACCTTTCATCCAAGGTGCGGCACCAGCTTTATACTAATTGTACTGGTGATGAGCATATTCATGTTCTCCCTGTTGGGTCACCAGGATTTATTCTGGCGCATTGCATCCAGGGTGCTGCTGCTGCCGGTGCTGGCCGGGTTGTCTTATGAATTGCTTAAATTGTCGGCCAAATACGCCAACAATATAATTTGCCGGTTATTGATTACACCGGGTCGCTGGCTTCAGGCCCTGACCACCGGGGATCCCGACGACCAGCAGGTGGAGGTGGCCATAGCCGCCTTTAACGCTGTGCTCAAAGAGGGTGAGGAAGAGTATCATGTTAGATAAACTGGCCAGTCTCGAGGAACGCTACGAGGAGCTGGAAAATATAATTGCCGATCCTGAGGTCATGGCTGACCATAGCCGGTGGCAACAGTATGTAAAGTCTCATTCTGAATTGACGGAGGTTGTTTCTGCTTACAGAGAATATAAAAAGATCATTAACGGACTTCAGGAAGCAAAGGAAATGCTCACGGAAAAGCCTGATGCGGAGATGAAAGAGTTACTGGAAACCGAGCTGGAGGAACTGGCTGAAAAGAAAGAAGCCATGGAAACCAGGCTCAAATTGCTATTGCTGCCCAAGGACCCCAATGACGATAAAAACGTGCTGGTGGAGGTCAGGGCCGGCACCGGCGGGGAAGAGGCGGCGCTTTTCGCTGCGGACCTTTTTCGGATGTATACCCGCTATGCCGAGCGCCAGGGCTGGAAGGCGGATATTATGAACACCAGCTTTACCGATATCGGCGGTTTTAAGGAAGTAATTTTTATGGTGGAGGGAAGGGGAGCGTACAGCCGTCTGAAATTTGAAAGCGGCGCGCACCGTGTTCAGCGGGTACCTACCACCGAGTCCGGGGGGCGCATCCATACCTCCGCGGCCACCGTGGCGGTGCTGCCCGAGGCTGAGGAAGTGGATGTGGATATAAATCCCAACGATATCCGGATTGATTTATTCTGCTCCACCGGGCCCGGCGGCCAGTCGGTGAATACCACCCAGTCGGCGGTGCGCCTGACGCACCTGCCCACCGGTATAGTGGTTTCCTGCCAGGACGAAAAAAGCCAGCACAAAAATAAGGATAAGGCTATGCGGGTGCTCCGGGCCAGGGTGCTGGACAAAGTGCAGGAGGAGCAGCGCCTGAAAATCGCCAGCGAGCGCAAGTCCCAGGTGGGTTCGGGCGACCGCAGCGAACGCATTCGCACCTACAATTTTCCTCAGAACCGGGTTACCGACCACCGTATAGGGCTGACCACCCACCGGCTGCCGGAAATACTGATGGGCGCTTTGGACGAAATCATCGACGCGCTGATTACTTCCGACCAGGCGGAAAGGCTGAAAAGTGTGGATTAATACTTGCAATGGTTAAGAGACAGGTTGAACAACAGCCTGTCTCTTTTTGTATGGAATCTGATTCCGGGGCAACTTGATCGTTCCTGCAGGGTATGATATTGTAAGGAAAGTAAGACGATAGGGGTGATATATAATTATGGAAACACGCATGTCTTCAAAAGGGCAAATTACTCTTCCTGTTGAAGTACGCAAAAGCCTGCGGATTAAAACGGGTGATGTGCTAACCGTAAAGATTGCTGATGAAGGAGCAATAATTCTGAGAAGATTTGATCTCAAAGAGAAAAATATTGATAAGGCAATAGAGGTTTTGCACAAAGCTGCAGGTATATGGAGGGACATGGAAGAAAGCGGTGAAGAATATGTGAACCGTTTAAGACAATCAGACAGTGAAAGACTGAAGGTGCTGGGAATTGACTGATTTATTGCTGGATACAAGTATCCTGATCGATCATATGCGCGGGTACAGTCCTGCCACTGAATTTCTGGAAACAATATTTAATGGCGGTGTTCAGGCCAGCATCTCCGTAATGACTGAAACGGAACTTTATGCAGGCAAAAGCATGCAGGATCCGCACAACGAAAAATTTGTTGCAGGATTGTTGGAACTTTTTAATATTATTCCAATAAATAGGAGCATTGCCCGTCATGCCGGAGTGCTGTTGAGAGATTACTGCAACAATGGGTTAACCCCGGTTGATGCTATTATCGCTGCTACTGCTTTGGAAGTGAAAACAAACCTGATAACCAGGAATGTTAAACATTTTCGAATGATCAAAGGGTTAATTGTTTTCAACCTGCCGGAGCAATAAGTAGGGGACGTTGTTTACATGTTTACAAGTTTATAACTTGTAAACATGTAAACAACGTCCCCTTTGGGGGTGACTCTTGGGGGTGACTACTACGCGGCTAAGTGAACTTCTAAATAAAACTGCATCAATTTTAAAACAAAAGGGCTCAAGCAGTCCCAGACTGGACGCAGAGGTGCTGCTAGCCCACTGCCTGGGTACGGACCGGGCGGGGCTGTACGCCCGCTCCCATATAGAACCGGATGCGGCCACCCTGGAAAAATATTTATCCCTGGTGGTGCGCCGGGGGCATGGGGAGCCGGTAGCTTACCTGACCGGGGTGAGGGAATTCATGGGACTGGATTTTAACGTAACCCCGGCGGTGCTGATTCCCCGGCCGGAAACGGAACTTCTGGTGGAAACCGCTCTGGGCATAATTGAAAATACGATAAGGGGACGGTTCCCGGTGTCGCACATATCCACCGGCATACCGCAGCCGGTGATAGTGGATGTTGGGACAGGCAGCGGCGCCATAGCTGTAAGCCTGGCCAGCAGGCTGCCCGGGGCAAAAATTTATGCCGTGGATATTTCCCCGGAAGCACTGGCCGTGGCCCGGATAAATGCTGAAAGACATGGTGTGACGGACAGGATGGATTTATTTTGCGGAGATTTGCTGGTCCCCCTGCCCGGGAAACTCACAGGGGGGGTAGATTTAATAACTGCCAACCTGCCCTACATTCCCAGCGGGGATATGGACGGGCTGATGCCCGATGTGGCCCGGTTTGAGCCCCATACGGCACTGGACGGCGGGGAAGACGGGCTGCAGTTTTACCGACGGCTAATACCCTTGGCAGAGAATTTTGTGCGGCCGGGCGGGGCGCTGTTAATGGAAACCGCCCCGGACCAGGCGGATATACTGGCCCGTTTGCCCGGCGATTCCTGGGAAACGGATATATTACGTGATCTTGCCGGCCGGGAAAGGCTGGTGGTGGCGGTGCTAACGCAGGAGTCAGGAGTCAGGAGTCAGAATGAGAGAATGGTTTATTGTCTATCCGGGGTGTTTCATTAAATTAGGGGACATTCCTTGTCTGGAGATATCAGATGTAACACAAGACCACTCCTTATTACATGAAAGATATAGAACCGAATAACCAGTAACCTGAAAGGTGTATCCCCTTTGCTTAGTATAAGACATACTTTTTGTCGTCGCAATTTCGGCGTGCCGCTGTCTCTATAGCAGCGAATATTGCGGTTTCCGTAAACGTAGAAAAGCGGATAAAATCCGCTTTATAAAAATTGCGCAAGGTTCTGTTAAGGAATGCCAATACTACTGACTACTTAGTAACTGCTACAGGCTCTTCATGCCATTAGCCAGCGTAAATAAGCCGATGGTCATAATCAGGCAGGCGCTGGCCAGGGTCAACCCCCTGCTGGCATTACCCCCGGGTAGTTTTTTCAGCAGAAATGAGGCCTTTACAAACAGTATCCCCACCAAAACCAGGGCTGCGGCCCCACCCACTCCGAAAGCCAGCACCAGCCAGATGCCGCTGGCTATCTTTCCTGCACTGAGGGACATTAGCAGTACAGCCAGCGCTCCGGGACAGGGCATCAGCCCGTTGCTGATGCCTACCAGCAGCGCGCCGGCCTTTCCACTTTTATGCACCTGGGTTTCCTGCCGGCAGCAGGCACAGGCCGTCCGGCGGCGCGTCCTGGAAAACATGGTGTATCCGATCAATATAATCAGAGCCCCGGAGATCAGCTTCATGTACCCTGCAAATTTTTCCCCGGGCACACCGGCCCCGGTGGACACGGCGCCTGCTGCGCCATCCAGTATAAAAGCCAGGACCACTACCACCAGGGTATGGGTGGCGGCGGAAGAGATGCCCAATAAAATGGCGTCCGACAACCGCGCCCCGGAAACTGCCAGGTAAGCCCCCATCACACTCTTGCCGTGCCCGGGCTCCAGCGCGTGCAGTGCGCCCAGCCCAAGGGCGGACATAACTCCCCAGAAAAAATTCACCAAAACACCCCCGTAAAATGGATGTGTACAAACTATGCCTATTCCCGGGCAGTATAAATAATGCTTATTTGTAACTACTCGGGAGTCAGGAGTCAGAATGAGAGAACGGTTTATCGTCTCGAAGTATTCTGAATTCTGACTACCTGAATAGTAATACTTATTTTAAAACTGCTGCTGGTGTGTTAAACTAGCCAACAGAAAAAACTTGGAGAAGCATTATATGATAGATGGCAAGAAAACTATATACTGGCATGTTGACGCTGCCAAACCCGACCCGGAAATCATCCGGGAGACGGGTGCAATCATACGCCGGGGTGGGCTGGTGGCCTTCCCTACGGAAACAGTTTACGGCCTGGGGGCCAGCGCCCTTGACGACGGTGCGGTGGCAGATATATTCAGGGCCAAGGGCAGGCCTCAGGATAACCCGCTGATAGTCCATTTGGCGGACCTTGACAAAGTGTGGGGGCTGGTCGTGGATGTGCCGCCTGCGGCCCTGGCGCTGATGAAAAAATTCTGGCCCGGGCCTCTGACGGTTATACTAAAGGACGGGGGCGTGGTGGCGCCCAGGGTGAGGGCCGGTTTAGACACCGTGGCCCTGCGCATGCCGGATCACCCCGTAGCCCTGGCGTTAATCCAGGCAGCAGGGGTGCCCGTGGCCGCTCCCAGCGCCAACCTTTCCGGCCGGCCCAGCCCTACCACCGCTGAGCACGTAAAGGCGGATCTGGACGGGCGGATAGACGCCTTAGTAGACGGTGGCCCTGCAGGGCTGGGAGTGGAGTCTACGGTACTGGATCTGTCCGGCGGGATTCCTGTACTGTTGCGTCCGGGGGGGATAACCCCCGGGCAGATCAAATCCGTAGCCGGGGAAATTATACTGGACCCGTCCCTGGAGTCAGGGGGGCCGGTTAGCGGCAGACCCCGCTCGCCGGGTATGAAATATCGCCATTATGCCCCTTGTGCTCCCCTGATTTTGCTGGAAGGGAGTCCGGCAGGGATGACAAAGGAAATCAGGCTTTTAATAGAAGAAGCGGTAATCCGGGGCGACCGGGTGGGGGTAATCTGTCGCGAGGAGAATGCAGCCCTTTATCCAGGCGCTGTGGCTGTACCTGCCGGAATGGCGGACAACCCCGCCGGGGTGGCGGCGGAGCTATACGGAGCGTTGCGCAGGATGGATCTGCTGGGAGTGGATTTAATCCTGGCGGAAGGGGTGGAGCCCCTGGGTATGGGCCTGGCCGTGGCCAACCGCTTACGCCGGGCTGCGGTAAAAATTGTTAATATCGGCGCTGCCTGTGAATAAATATTTGTAAGTATTCAGGAGTCAGAATGGGGGAAGCATGGGGACGGTTCTCGTGCTTCCCTGGGAATCGTCCCCATGGCTCCGCTAACCTTTAAATTATGCTGTAGTATTAATTTGGCTATCATAGTGCCGGAGGAAAAATAATGAGTATTGTAACGCTGTTGTTACTGGCAATCGCTCTGGGAACGGATGCTTTTTCCATGTGCCTGGCCATAGGCCTGACCGGAGTACGGAGAAGCCAGATACTGCTGATAAGCATAACCGTATTGGTCTTTCATATCGCCATGCCCCTTGCAGGCTGGTATGTGGGAGAACTGGTGGGAAGCCTTCTCGGAAACGTGGCCGCAGTAATTGGGGCGTCAATACTAATTTTCCTGGGGGTCAGGATGCTCCGGGACGTTATTAAAAAAGACCCCGAAAACCCGCCCCGGATAATGGTGATAAACACCTGGGGGCTGCTTCTGCTGGCCGCCAGCGTCAGCATGGATGCGCTCAGCGTGGGCTTCACCCTGGGTACACAGAAGGTCAACCTCATGCTGGCGGTGGGTGTGTTCGGGCTGGTGGCGGGGATAATGACTTTTGGAGGTCTTTGCCTGGGGCGTCTGCTGGGGCGGGTTACGGGCGAGCGGGCACAGTTGGTGGGAGGACTGATTCTGATCGGCATCGGCGTAAAGCTGTTTTTTTAAGGCATAAGTTGGGGACATTCCTCTGATCCCGGTACTATAAGCGTAATATTGTCTATTTCGTTATGTCCGCAGAGCCATGGGGACGGTTCCATCGCTTTCCCGATTAAGGTATGGGGACACACCTCTCTTTAGAGCTTGTCTCTGGGGGTCGGAGGAATGTCCCCGATTGGAATGACTTTGGGGTTGGAGGAATGTCCCCGATTCTACTTCGCTGCGCTTCGGAAGCATACGTTGGGGACATTCCCCGCAGGGGTGTGTCCCCGTACCTTATATCCGTCCCCATGGCTCTGCTAACTTTTATTTTGCGCTGTAGTACTAGAGTCAGACTCTAAAGAGAGGTGTGTCCCTTAACCTTATAAGGAGGTTGGGCGCTGTGAGGTTGCTGTTTGTATGCACCGGCAATACCTGCCGGAGCAGTATGGCTGAAATTCTGGCCAGGCGGGAACTGGAGAGGCGTGGCCTATCCGGCAGGGTAGAGGTGCTGTCGGCGGGTACAAGTACGGTCTCCGGACTTCCCGCATCACATCATGCCATCCATGTAATGACGGATATGAGCCTGGACTTGTACGGCCACCGTTCTACCATGCTAACCCGGGAATTGGTTGAAAGCGCCGACCTGGTGTTCACCATGACCCACGGACACCGCCGGATGGTCGAGGATATATGTCCGGGGGCTGCCCCCAGGGTTTATACTCTGGCCGGCTATGCCGGCCCCGGCGGAGATGTGCCGGACCCCTTCGGGGGGGATCGGGAAATTTACCGCGCCTGTGCCGCTTCTTTGCAGCGGTTGATTATACTGGCGGTGGACAGGCTGTTACGGGAAAGCTAGGAGGGCGTTGAAAAACTGCGCCTGACCTCTGACTACCAGTACGCTCCGCGCTGTCCGGCTTCGCCTTTCGCGCCATGCTTGTTTTTGACCGGCCTCTGAATGACTTTAAAGCCAGGAGCCGCGGGAGTTGCAAATTTTTGTTTAATATAAAGGGATATGATATTTGTTGTAGAAAAAATATCTATTAGCTATAATAATAAACCAACGGAAGGAAGGATGTTACCTTGCGGGTGGCTATTGCCAGTGATCACGGAGGATTCAGGCTGAAGAGCGAGATTATCGCTTTTTTGCACAAAGAACATATAGAATATAAAGACTTTGGCACCTTTTCCAATGAATCTGTGGATTACCCGGATTATGCCCTGCCGGTGGCCGAGGCTGTACGGCTGGGTGACTTTACCCGGGGGATTATTTGCTGTGGCACGGGAATAGGAGTATCCATAGCAGCCAATAAAGTTGCGGGGATCAGGGCGGCCCTCTGCCACGACACATTTTCCGCCCGTGCTTCCAGGGAACATAATGACGCCAACGTGCTTACCATGGGAGAAAGGGTAATTGGCGTCGGTCTGGCCCTGGATATTGTTAAGATATGGTTGGAGACTGAGTTTCAGGGAGGCAGGCATGCCCGTCGGCTGGAGAAAATAAGCAGAATAGAAAACGGCGTCTGCCACGGCACCGAGTAATTAACAGACAATTGTCAAGTGAATTGCGGGAGGAGAACTAAATGAGCCTGATGAACACCCTTGCCGGAACGGACCCCGAAATTTCCAGGGCCATAAAACTGGAGTTGGATAGGCAGCGCAACACTCTGGAGCTTATTGCCTCGGAGAATATAGTAAGCCGGGCGGTGATGGAGGCCCAGGGGTCTGTTCTTACTAACAAGTATGCCGAGGGTTACGTAGGTCGCCGCTATTACGGCGGCTGCCAATGTGTGGATATTGCCGAGGATATCGCTATCAAGAGGGCTAAAGAAATATTCGGAGCGGAATACGCCAACGTCCAGCCCCATTCCGGGGCACAGGCCAACTTATCCGTATATTTCGCCCTCCTGCAGCCCGGTGATACCATCCTGGGCATGAACCTTGCTCACGGCGGGCACCTGACCCACGGCAGCCCGCTGAATATTTCAGGTAAATATTTTAAAATAGCTTCCTACGGGGTAGATCAGGATACCGGGCGGATCGATTACGACAAGGTACACGAGGCGGCCAGGCAGAGCAGGCCGAAAATCATAGTGGGAGGGGCCAGCGCCTATCCCCGGGAGATAGATTTCAACAAAATGGCGGATATAGCCAGGGAAGTGGGCGCCTACCTGATGGTGGACATGGCACATATTGCCGGCCTGGTGGCGGCGGGGTTGCACATGAGCCCTGTGCCCTGCGCCGACGTGGTAACCACCACCACTCACAAAACACTGCGCGGCCCACGGGGCGGCATGATTCTGTGCAAGGAAAAACTGGGGCCGGCCATCGACAAGGCCGTATTTCCCGGCATCCAGGGCGGCCCGCTGATGCACGTGATTGCCGCCAAGGCGGTGGCCTTTGGCGAGGCCCTGCAGCCCGAATTTAAAACTTACCAGCAAAAAGTGGTGCGGAATGCAGCTGCCCTGGCCGATGCCCTGACCGGAGACGGTTTCAATCTGGTCAGCGGGGGCACCGATAATCACATGATACTGGTGGACCTGCGCAGTAAAAATATCACCGGCCGGGATGCGGAGAAACTGCTGGATCAGGTGGGGGTAACGGTAAACAAAAACGCCATTCCCTTTGACCCGCAGCCCCCGGTGGTGGCCAGCGGCATAAGGATCGGCACCCCGGCGGTGACCACCAGGGGACTGAATGAAGACGACATGAAAATACTGGCGGATATCATGCACCATGCTTTTAGTTTTGACGGGGATGCCGGACATTTGCGCCAGGCCGGGGAAATGGCTGCGGCGCTGTGCCGGAGATACCCCGTGTACGAGTAAATCAGTTATACTATTGTGCGACAAAGGGGACGGTTCTCCGGTGTCGCACTAATAAATCAGTTATACCATTTGTGTATTTTCGGGAGGTTTGGATATGACCTCAGCCCGCCCTTCATTTGATGAAACGTACATGGAAGTGGTGGAAACCATAGCCCGCCGCTCCACTTGCCTGCGCAAAAAGGTAGGAGCGGTTATTGTAGTTGACAAGCGTATTATTTCCCACGGGTACAATGGTCTGGTCAGCGGTGAGGTGCACTGTTGCGACACCGGCCAGTGTCTCAAGGAAATTGCTGGCCGGGAGGATTACAAACCCTGCGTGCACGCCGAGCAAAACGCTATCTGCCTCTGTGCCAAGAGGGGGCTGGCGGTAAAGGGTGGTACAATTTACGTTAACGCTGATATCTGCGTAACCTGCGCCAAACTCATCGTTACCTGCGAGATTAGCCGGGTGGTGGTGCGGCGGGATCATAAAGGCACCAGGGAAGGTATAGACTACCTGGAGCGCTACGGGGTGAAGGTGGATTACTGGCCGCCGGAGTAGATTCTATTATGATATAATGTTGTCAAAGAAAATTTGGGGGTGCTGGTAATGTCTGAAAAAGCGGTAGCCTCTTATAAGGGTGTAGTTAAAGGCAACATGGTAATTTTAGATAAGGAATATAAATTATCAGACGGGATGAGAGTTATCGTTATCCCGGAAGAAAAACAAAGGGATAAGCCTAATTTTAATGCGGATCCTTTTGTACATGTTGATAAATGGGCTCCTGCAATTAATGAAAGTATACCGGCTGATCTGGCACATCAACATGATTATTATTTATATGGAACAGATAAATAATGAAAATTCAGAGGACTGTATTTATAGATACAGCGTGTTGGATTGCGTTAATTCATCGTGGTGATTCTCTTCATCAGCAGGTATCATTTTGAGCAAGCAGGTTTTATGAAGTTGTTAACAGTACAACAATAACTATTTTGAGGAGATTGTCAATATTGCCGGAAAAAGCGGTATTGTTTGATATAGGTTCCACCCTGATCGTGGGGCCGGACATATCACCGGCCAAATACATCAGCCGCCTGCTGGGATTGCCTGACAGGGAAAAGGGCAGGGTAGCGGACCTGGTCATGTGCAGGGATTTCATCTGCCATCGGCATGTGTGCCGGGAACTGGCCGGGAGATTTGCGGTGCCGGATGAATTGGAACCGAATATTGAGAGCCTGTGGCGGGAGCAGGAAATGTCGGCCAGGGAAATTCCCGGCGCTTCCGGGGCCGTGAACAGGGTAAAGAGCCTTGGTTTTAAGGTGGGACTGGTTTCCGATATATGGGCCCCCTATTACCGGGCTTTTTTGCAGGCCTGCCCGGAAGCGGCGGCACTGGTGGATTATGCAGCTTTGAGCTTTCGGGAGGGAATCAAGAAGCCTTCCCGGGAGATATTCCGGCGTGCCCTGGACGGGCTGGGGGTCAGCCCGGAAAACACCTGGATGGTAGGGGATACCTACGAAAACGATCTGGCTCCGGCCATGGAACTGGGGATAAAAACAGTGTGGGTGCTGTGCCGCCCGGAAAAGGAATACCCGGCCATGGCCGGGGTGCTTCTGGGCAGACTTAAAAAGCCCGACATAATAATCAGCTCCATTGCCGAACTGGCGGAGATAGATTTGTTATAAGCGCGACAAGGGGACGGCAGAGTGTGTGAAAAATGGTTAAACAAGTTACATAAATCCACCA
>CAZXQO010000017.1:48359-85843 GCA_964643075.1 uncultured Peptococcaceae bacterium | reverse complement strand
TATTTGACTCCTTATATTTTAAAAATCCTTAAGTTAATGACATTGTGATTTTACTTGGTGCCGAAGGGGGGAGTCGAACCCCCACGTTCTCGCGAACGGCGGATTTTGAGTCCGCTGCGTCTGCCAGTTCCGCCACTTCGGCATGATATACTGTGTTCAGAGTCGATTATTAGTATACCAAGCCGGGCCGGCGTTGTCAATATTGTACTTCAGGGTCTATTTAACTTAAATGTCTAAAAATGTTATAACATCTTCTTCCTTTTGCTGTTTATGGGAGGACTGACTTGCATGCTGTCGAATAGATATTCATAAACGCTTACTCACTGTGGAAGGGGGTGGCAATGGAAGTTGCACCCTGATGATATATTGGTACAGCAAAGTAAGAGCGGTAACATTGATGCATTTGATGAACTGATTAAAAGGTACGAGAGTAAAATATATACAGTAGCATATAAATTTACGGGTAATCATGCCGATGCCAATGACCTTGCTCAGGAGACTTTTATCAGGGTTTATCAGTCGCTTCCATCCTTTCGCGGGGATTCCAGTTTTGCCACCTGGATTTACCGGATAGCGTCCAATGTCTGCCGGGATGAACTGAGGCGGCAGCAGAGGCGCAAGAAAATATCGCTGGATGAGATGATGTCCCAGCCGGGAGGTAATTTATCTCTGGCCGACGACGGTGTCTCCCCCGAAGTATCACTGGAAAAGAGCGAGTTGCAGCGGGCTGTACAAAGGTGTTTGAACACCCTGTCCGATGAGCAAAGGCTTATATTGATAATGAGGGAAATACAGGAACTGTCTTATGATGAAATAGCCGCAGCCCTGGACTGCTCGCTGGGAACGGTTAAGTCCAGGCTTAACAGGTCCAGGCAGGCACTAAAACAGAAGGTAATGGTCGACAGGGAACTTTTAACACTTATTTCTCGTCAAGCCAAGTAAAGGAGGGGATGACATGCAGTGCAATGATATCCGGGAATTTCTTTCCGCGCACCTGGACGGAGTGCTGGAACCCTCCGACCATGACCTGATGGATGCCCACCTGGCTGACTGTACTGTGTGCGCCCAGGAGTTGGAAGATTTGCAGATGGTGGTGGCGTTACTGCACGATTTACCCGAAATCTCCCCTCCCCCCGGCTTCAGGCCTGAACTTAGGAAAAGGATTGAAGCCCTTGCCCCACCCCAGCCGGTAAAAAGAAGTGGCGTGCTGGGATATCTGACAAGAAAAGGTGTCGCCCGTATGCTGGCGGTGGCGGTAACCGTGTTAATTATAGCCGGAGTAACCGCCGTACTATATGGCAATCCGGGGCAGTGGGGGCAGAAAGATGTGGCGCACAAGGATGAAATTTTTGCGGGTAAAAAAGTAGCGATGTTCAATAAAGAAAATGCTGCCGGTGTTAATGGTGTTCAAAAAGATACATCAGATGTTGCGGTAGAAGCGGATATACGGCGGTTGCCATCGGATTCCCGGGATCAGGTTGCTGAACAGCAGAAAGGTGCTGATATTAATACCCGGGAAGATAATTTAAAGATTACTGATGAAAATAACAAATCAACTCCCGGTGCCGGTGTGTCTGAAGTTGATAAACTATATAGTATCTCGGCGGCGCCGGACAAGGCCGGTTCCATCCGGCCTGAAAGCTCGGCCGCACCTCAGGCTTTCGATGCCGGAGAGGGGATGTCTTCACCGCAAGCTAAAATGTACTTCTTGCAGGCTGAACCCCGCAAGATTTTAAAGCAGGCCGAAATGACTATGGCCGTGGATAATCCTGAACAGGCTGCCGAAAAGGTGTCCGGCCTGGCCCGCTCCCGAGGCGGCCATGTTGAGCCGTCTGGCAGCCCGGGAGAACAGGTATTGATTCTTAGGTTGCCCGTTGATAATTTTAATGTTACCATCGACGATCTGGGGAAAATGGGCGCGGGGGATAAGAAGATAACTGAAAAGGACGTTACTTCCGAGTATGCCAATACAGTGGATAATTTAACGGACCTGGAAAAAAGGGAAGAAGCCCTTTCCCCCGCCGATGTCTCGGCAAAAGATGCGCTTACCAGGGAGATTAATGCAAAACGGGGTCAAATCCGCGATCTGGAAGAGTCTGTTAACAACGCTATTATTAGAATAAAAATATTAAAAAAGCAATAACTCCTGGTATAATGCGGTTTTAACGCCAGTAACAGATACAGCCACCGTTTGGTGGCTGTATTATATTCTCTCTCCTTGCTTAAAGAAAAAACGTAGTATATGATGGTTTCGGCCAGATAGCGGCATTAATGAAATTATAAGTATAAATCAAGGGAAAAAAGTTTTTTTGCCGAATTATTGGGAAATAACATAAAAGGGGTGTTGCAGTCATGGTATATAAGGTTGAGGTGCTGCCTGGCGTTATCAATACGGAAGAGGGTCCGAAGATACAGAAAATGATCAACGAGCTGGAGAAAGATGGCTGGAAGCTGCAAAGCGTAACCCCTCAGGTTCAAGATGGAAGCACGGTCTGCAATATGTTTATCTTTAAAAAGGGTTCATAGCCAGGAGAATAAATGCCAGGCGTGGTTTTTTAACGGTCGTTTCGCACGTGAACTATGAAGGGGTCTTAGTCATGAAAAAAGCTGGGAACAGCGGAGAGCAATACAGAGTTGAGGGCAGGACAATAAGAGAACTGGAGAATTATTTATCAGGAAGGCAGGCCAGCAGCCAGGGAAGGATATTCAAGGCGGTTTTGATTTTTTTTGCCGTAGCTGTCTTGCTGGTATGCGGTTCGGTAATCTGGGACCTGAAGCAGGATGTTGCTTCCCTGCGAGTTGAAAATACCAGATTGGGTCAGGAGAATTCCTCGCTGAAGAAGCAGCTTCCCGGCAGCCCTGCCATTAACGGCACAGGAACAAACACCGGAGCTGGTAAAGCAATCACTACCAACACTGCCACTGGAGCAAATGCCGGGGTCAGTGACTTACAGCAAAACGTACAAACTAAAACTGGGGATATCTCTCCTGCGGTCACAGGCTCTTCAAAGGTTGAACCAGATGGACTGATTCACCACACGGTACGGGCAGGAGAATACCTTTCACTAATTTCTCAGCAGTATTATGGTACCATAAAATATACAGAGCATCTGGCCCGCTTAAACGGTATTGACATAAACAGCCAGCTGTATATCGGCCAGATTATTAAGCTGCCCAGGGAGCCGGATAAATCCTGGATTAAATAGCTGCGAGTATTGCTGCCCGCTGTTCCGGAGATGATTTGAATGTACAGTTTTTCTTGCCATTAAGGGCAATAAAAGGTTACAATGATTAAGATTGCAGCAATTGTTAACACATAATGTTTGCAGCAACAAGGCTATAATAATACTCAGCAGGAAAGGAGGTCTAGAGATGCGTGAGAAGGTACAGGCCGCCCTGGACAAAGTGCGTCCGGCACTGCAGCGTGATGGCGGTGATGTTGAACTTGTAGATGTGACTGATGGTGTTGTAAAGGTTAAGCTAAAAGGGGCTTGCGGCGGATGCCCAATGTCAACAATGACCTTGAAGATGGGAATTGAACGTACAATCAAGCAAGAAATTCCTGAAGTTAAGGAAGTTGTTCAGGTTTAATGATGAAGGAGGTTCCAGTTGCGGTTCGGAACCTCCTTTTTATTGCAGGATATAAGGCCGTTCAAAAACAAGTATGGCGCGGAAGGAGAAGCCGGACAGCGCGGAGTGTACTGGTAGTCAGCGGTCAGGGGACACACCTCCTTAGGAGGAATGTCCCCAATTAATACTGGACGGCGAGCATTCGTTGGGGACATTCCTTCGGGAAATTTGTTAAAAGGTAAGAATTAAGGCAACACAGAAGGTGTGTCCCCTTACCCTAAACGCCAGACGCAGTTTTTCAACGGCCTTTTAGGATATGGTTATAACTTTGCCGATACCGATGAGCAGGTTGTTGATATCAAACATGTTGCTTATTTTGCCCACCGCCAGTTTTTCCTTCAGCTTGTAATATTCCAGACAGGTGCCGCAGGACAGTATTTTAACCCCTCTGCCGTGCATATTCTGCAGCTTTGCCAGCACTTCCGAGCCTTCACAGGTCAGATATACCCCGCTATTCAA
Source organism: uncultured Peptococcaceae bacterium (assembly GCA_964643075.1). Taxonomy (GTDB): domain Bacteria; phylum Bacillota; class Desulfotomaculia; order Desulfotomaculales; family Desulfocucumaceae; genus Desulfocucumis. Next base: position 81,754 of record CAZXQO010000017.1, on the reverse strand, counting down.
AAAAGCCAGCGCCCGGGGCGGGGGATTCATTTCGTCCAGGGTGGTCATGAGGCTCTTCATTAGAGTAAGGCCGAGATCGGGCGATCCCTGCCCCAGAACATTGCTACTGACGAAATACACCGTTCCCGCGTCTTCCTCTGACACTGTCCTGGCAGGCGTGGCGGCGGGGATTTGCTGATCATCGCTGCCGGTATTTCCCTTGCTGATGGTAATATAATAATCGCTGCCATTTTGCTCCACGGAAACCTCACAGCCGGCATTTTTGGCAAAAAGGGTGACATTTTCCCTGGCTGTTTCGTTATCCACTACGGTGACCAGGGTGCCTGAATCCATCTTGTCCAGCGCCTTTTTGGTATTAATTACGGGTTGTGGGCAGGCTAGGCCCCGGCAATCTAAATCGTTAAAGGACATAGGCACTCTCCTTCGTACTAAGGTTAGGGGACACACCTTCTTAGACCGGATAAATTCCTTGCCTCTCAACAAATTCGGGAAGGAATGTCCCCAATTGATGTTTTATATTACCTCCACGGCGGCATCCTTTTGCTTCTCTGCCATTCCTACCACGGCATAATTAACTCCCAGTTTTTCCAGTTCTCCCAGCAATTCTTCCAGATTATTTTTCTTTATGGCAATCAATAGCCCCCCGGATGTCTGGGGGTCGTACATAATGGCCCGGTTTTCCGGGGAGATGCTTTCATCAAAGCGGACCATGTCTTTAAAATAATTCCGGTTGGTATAAGCGCCGGCGGGGATAAGTCCCATGGCTGCCAGTTCCTTTGCCCCTGGCAGGAGCGGCAGGTCTTTACAATACAGGGTGATGGTTACCCTGCTGGCCCTGGCCATTTCCGTGGCGTGGCCGATGAGCCCGAAGCCGGTAATATCGGTGCAGGCCCGTGCCCCGGCCACAATCATGGCTTCGGAGGCTCCCCTGTTTAATGCCGACATTGACCCGGCGGCTGCTTCGACGGCTTCTTGGGAAGCCATGTCGCCCTTGATGGCGGTGCTGATGATGCCTGTCCCCAGAGGTTTGGTAAGCACCAGTATGTCGCCGGGCAGAGCCCCGGAGTTCGCCATTATTTTTTCCGGATGGACCAGTCCCGCTACTGCCAGCCCGTATTTGGGCTCGTCATCCTGAACCGTGTGTCCCCCAGCGACAATGGCGCCCGCTTCCGCCACCTTATCGGCTCCGCCCTTAAGTATGCAAGCCAGTATGTCGCTGGAAAGACAGTTGGGAAAACAGACGATGTTAAGCGCCAGAAAAGGTTTGCCGCCCATGGCGTAGACATCGCTCAAAGAGTTGGCGGCCGCAATCTGCCCGAAAAGATAGGGATCATCCACCACCGGGGTGAAAAAGTCCACCGTTTGAATCAGGGCAGTATCGTCACTTATTTTATAAACTGCAGCATCGTCTGAAGTAGCCGGACCTACCAGAAGTCTGGGATCATTGATGCGGGGAAGGTGTCGCAGCACCTGCGACAGGGTGGCCGGTCCCACCTTGGCCGCTCACCCTGATGCCCGGGTCATGCCGGTTAGCTTTATCTTTTCCATGTTTACGCCTCCCCCCGTGTAAACCTTCCCAAATATGATACCACCTTTTTTCTAAACAATTAAAATTTATCAACATGGTCTTTAATAAAATTAATTTATTAATCGTCCATAACTCATAAGAATTGTATATGATTGCTATTCAACGGGGTGAAGGACCAATAGTCATAAAGAGGCGGCAGCGCCTTTTTATAAGAGATAGGGAATTATCCAAGTGGGGGATATGTAAGGGGGGTCCCCCTTACACTCTAGTGCGGGGTGAAGGACCGATAGTCCTGAGGGGCGGCAGCCCTTTTCTTAAATGTGGTAATCTTTTCCCCTGCAGGATCATATATTGGGACAAGGAGGGGATGACATGGGCTGGAGTGATTTTAAGAGGAAAATGAAGCGGCAGATGTCCGATATTCTTGAAATACCCAGTGATGTTATGCTGGATCTGCCCAAGATTGTAATGGTGGGCAACCTTCAGGTCTTTATCGAGAATCACCGGGGCATAGTGGAATACACTTCGGAAACGGTACGAGTAAATGTTAGTGAATATGAAGTTGTGGTAAAAGGCGAAAATCTACTGCTGCGGAACATACTGCCGGAAGAGATAAGCGTGGATGGGAAGATCACCGGTGTTTATTTCGAATAGCAGGCCGGACAAGCCCTGACTTATAAGTTGGGGACATTCCTTTGTGAAATTATAAAAAAGGTAAGGAAATACGGCAACACAGAAGGTGTGTTCCCTTACATAAGTTGGGGACATTCCCCTGACCCTAAAGTCATGCCTCAAAGAGAGGTGTGTCCCCTTACCTTATAAGCGAGGGGCGCGGTATGTTTATTTTTAAATTTTTATCCTTCATGACCGGTTATGTGCGGATTATGGTGTGGGGAGAAAGTCTGGAAAAATTCATCAACATGGCCGCCGGACGTGGTATATTTTTGTGGGATATCAGTAGGCTTGACAGCGGCAGAATATTGGTCAACGCCAGGCTCAGTGCGGTTCATCCCCTCCGTCATATAGCCAGGAAAACTAATTGCCGCTTTGAATTCAAGGAGAGGCAGGGCCTACCGTTCATTTTTTCCCGGGTCCGGCGCCGTAAATCCTTGCTGGTGGGGGCGGCGCTATTTCTGGTGGGCATGTATTTGCTCAGTTCCTTTGTATGGTTTGTGGACATTCAGGGCAATAAAAAAATAACTGATGAGCAGATAATGCTGTCCGCAGCCGGGGCCGGATTAAAAAGATGGGTTTTTAAATGGAATTTCGAGCCGGCAAAGGTTGAATCGGCCATCAAGGAAGATTTGCCCCAGGTATCCTGGGCAGGAGTCAATGTCAGGGGAACAAGGGTTGTCATTCAGATAGCTGAAAAGGTTACCCCGGGGGGCAGGGACGAATACCCGGCCCATATTGTGGCCTCCAAGGCGGGACTGGTCAAGGAGATTTTGGTCCTGGCCGGTAACCCGGCGGTCAAGGAAGGGGATACCGTTGTCCCGGGCCAACTGTTGATTTCCGGCATCATACCGGCCCAGGAGGAAGTGCCGGAATCGGAAGCCGGGAAACAGAACAGCGGGCAGGGGGAAGAGGACAATAAAAATACTAAATTGGCGGAAAGCACCATTGTGCACGCCAAGGGCCTGGTGCGGGCCAGGGTATGGTACGAGGGCTACGGGGAGGCCCTGTTGACGGAAAAAATGAGTCGACCTACGGGGCGGGTAATTTCCAGGGTTTGCATGAAAATCGGCACGAAGGAAATAATTTTAAAAGGACCCAAAAATATTCCTCCGGGGAATTACAAAGAGGAAAGGGTATTGAAAAAACCTCTGCAATGGAGGAATCTCAATGTACCCGTCGAACTAATTACTGAGAGTTACCTTGAATTGGAAAATTATTCTGAGCAGCGGACCAGGGGGCAGGCGCTTGAATTGGCCAGACAGAAAGCCCTTTCCGGGGTGTCGGGAAAAATGCCCGCCAATGCCAGGGTACTGGTCAGGGAAATTAAAGAGGTCAGTGTGAAAAATCCCGAGAATATAGTAAGGGTTAAGGTTTTCCTGGAAACCCTGGAGGATATAGGGGTGGAAAAGCCGTTCAAACCCTGACAACTATTAGTAAACCAATATCAGGAGGTAGTATTTTTATTGACGGAACAAGCCGAAGCTAGGGTCGTGTTGGAAGATATGGGAGCGGCGGCGGAAATTTTCGGTCGTCACGACGAGCATCTGTCGTTAATTGAGAAGGCTTTGGGTGTCCGGGTGGTGGTTCGTGGGGAAGAACTGGTAATATTAGGACAGTCTGAGCAGGTCCATAGGGCCAGGGAGGTTTTTAGTCAGTTACAGGAATATTACCGGGCCGGCAACAGTCTGACTTCCCATGAAATTAATTATGCCCTGAAGGCAGTATCCTCCGGGGTAAGTGGCGCTCTTACAAGTATTGCCAGAGACGTGGTTTTCGCTACTTCCAGGGGCAAGCAAATCAAGCCCAAAACTTTGGGACAGCAAAAATACATTGAATCCGTTAAAAAACACGACATAGTTTTTGCAATCGGTCCTGCCGGTACAGGTAAAACCTATCTAGCGGTGGTTTTGGCCATCAAGGCTCTGCGCAATAAGGAAGTGCAGCGGCTGGTGCTGACCAGACCTGCAGTGGAGGCCGGTGAAAAGCTGGGTTTTTTACCCGGCGATCTTCAGGATAAGGTAGATCCTTACCTGCGCCCGCTGTACGACGGGCTTTATGATACCCTGGGGGCTGAAAATACACAAAAATATCTGGAGAGGAACACCATCGAGATAGCGCCCCTGGCTTATATGAGGGGTCGGACGCTGGACGACGCTTTTATTATTCTAGACGAGGCTCAGAATACCACCGTGGAGCAGATGAAGATGTTCCTTACCCGGCTGGGTTTTGGTTCCAAGGCCGTGATCACGGGAGATATAACCCAGATTGATTTGCCCCGGGGGCAGACTTCCGGTCTGGTTCACGTAAAGAGGATTTTGAGTGGTATCCAGGGTATTGACTTTCAGTACCTTACCATAGGAGACGTTGTCCGCCACCCTCTGGTACAGGACATCATAAAGGCTTACGATGAGGGGAATAAAGGGAACTCTTAGGGGGTGGATATATGTTTCCATTTGCCGGACTGGGGGGAAAGGTCGCCAACGGCGTATCTCTTCTTGTTAAGCAGCGAAAAGTCCGCAGGGTCAGTGCCGCAGTATTGTTTTTTTTACTCATAACATTATTGACATCCGTGGATTTTATGCCTCAGAGAGTGGATTTGCGTTTGGGTGACGTTTCCAGAGAAGATGTGTTTGCTCCCCGGGAAGTGGAATTTGAAGATAAAGACAGAACCGCGGACGTGAGGCAGCAGGCCGCGGATAACGTGGACATGTCAAGGCTGTACGAGATCAACGATCAGGTCAGCGGTGCCGTGCAGCAGGATATTTCATCGGTGCTTGCATCAATCAGGGCCATTCAGGAGCAGGGCGACCTCAGCGCTAGCGACAAGGAGGACCGCCTTACTTCTTTATTGCATTTTAACATGAGCCAGAGGGATCTGGGCGTACTAATAATGCCGGGTGCGGATTCCCTGAAGAAGCTGGAGCAGGAACTGCACAAGAATATAACTAAAGCCATGGAAACCGGCGTAACCTATGAAAGCCTGGAAGATACTAAGAAAAACATAAACAACACAGTTAAAAACCTGCAGATTGACAGGGCTTATACTAACCTGGGCCAGGGGCTGGTAAGCTATTACCTGCGTCCCAATAAAATTTTAAACGAGGTAAGGTACCGGGCAATACAGCAGGCGGCCAGGGAATCCGTGCTGCCGGTAATGGTCAGAATACGACAGGATGAAAAAATAATAGGTGTAGGCGATGTGGTTACCGAAGAGCACATGAAGAAGCTTGAGGCTCTGGGTCTTACCAGCAGTCTGGCCTCCTGGCGGGGCCTGGTGGGCAGTGCCTTGCTGGTGGCACTGCTGATGCTGGTGGTCCTCTTTTATCTGTACCGGCAAAACCGGGATATATACAGGCACGCCGGCCACATTTACCTGCTGGGAATTATTGTCGTGCTGGTGCTGGGCGTGGCCAAGGGTATACTGGCCATAAACTTCGAAAAATGGCCGCAATTAGGGTCGCAGCTAGGTTATATGGTGCCCCTTGCTTCGGCCGGTATGCTTATCACCATATTGCTTGACTCCAGGCTGGCAGTGCTGATGGTAGCCATTTTGAGTTTTTTACTGGCCCTCATATCAGGCGGTCAGATAGCATTTGGCTTGGTAGGTTTAATCGGTGGCTTTGCCGGGGTATACAGCGTCAGCAAGTTGAGCCAGCGGGGCGATTTAGTAAGGGCAGGCTTTTATACCGGCGCCGCCAATGTTCTGGCCATCATTACCATGGGCATCATCGGCAACAATTCTGCCGGACTGGTACTTAGCTCAGGCATTATGCTGGGCACCATCAACGGACTGCTCTCCTCAGTGCTTACCATTGGAGCCCTGCCCTATCTGGAAAGCACCTTCGGAATTACCTCGCCGGTGAGACTACTGGAGCTTTCCCATCCCAGCAATCCGCTGCTGAAAAAGTTACTCACTGAAGCTCCGGGTACGTATCATCACAGCATACTGGTGGCCAACATGGCTGAAGCGGCCACGGAGGAAGTGGGCGGCGAGAGCCTGCTGGTTAGGGTGGGGGCCTATTATCACGACATTGGCAAAATAAAGAGGCCCTATTTCTTTATAGAAAACCAGATGACGTCCGAAAATCCGCATGATAAAATAGCCCCCAGCCTGAGCACGCTGATACTTACCTCGCATGTCAAAGATGGGCTGGAGCTGGGCCGGGAATACAAACTGCCCAAGGACATTCTGGAAATAATTGAACAGCACCACGGCAGCAGTATGTGCAGTTTTTTCTATCATAAGGCCATAGAGAACGGTGCGGAAAACGTAAGTGAGGATGAGTACAGGTATGAAGGTCCCAAGCCCCAGACCCGGGAGGCTGCCATTGTTCTGTTGGCGGATTCCGTGGAAGCGGCTGTGCGGTCTCTGCAGAACCGTACCCATGGCCGGGTGGAGGGATTGGTGCGCAAAATCATCAGGGATAAACTGCTGGATGGACAGTTGGATGAGTGCGATCTGACCTTCCGGGATCTGGACACCATTGCCAACGCCTTTCTGAAAGTGTTAAGCGGTATTTTCCATTCCCGGGTAGAATACCCGGATATGTCCAAGGAGATGGAAAGGAGAAAATTGCGCAATGCCGGTTCTCGTAAGCAACTTGCAGGAAAAAATCCGGGCTACTGATGAACTCGTGCGTCTGGTGGAAAAGGTAGTACTGGTAGTACTTGAGAGCGCAGAGGGTATTGATTCCGGGGCCGAAGTAAGTCTGGTTTTTGTGGACAATGACTATATTCACCAGCTAAACCTGGAATACCGTGGCATAGATGCCCCCACGGACGTCCTTTCCTTTGCCCTGGAAGAGGGTGAGCCCATGCCCGATGCGGACGGGGAAACAATACTGGGTGACGTGGTGGTTTCTCTGGAGAGGGCTGAGGAGCAGGCCGGTGAATACGGCCACAGTTTCCAGAGGGAAGTGGTCTATTTAACTGCCCACGGCGTGCTGCATCTGCTGGGTTACGGCCACGACACCGAAGAAGAACGCCGGATAATGCGTCAAAAGGAGGAGGCCGCCTTAGCCGTCCTGGATTTGGGACGTTAGGGGGCGGTTTTTGTTTTATGGCCGCAAATGGTTTATGGAAGAGTTTTGGGTACGCCATTAAGGGCATATACCGTGCCTGCTGTACCCAGCGCAACGTGAAGATACATTATGTCACGGCCATAGCGGTGCTGGCGGCGGCTTTCGGGCTGGGTATAAAGGGCATGGAACTGGCCATGCTAATCTTTGCCATCGCTCTGGTGATCGTTGCCGAAATGATTAATACCGCCATTGAGGCGGCCATAGACGCCGTGGTGAAGGAATATAACCCGCAGGCCGGGGCCGCCAAGGACATCGCCGCCGGGGCGGTGTTCCTGGCCGCGGTGTTTTCAGTTATCATAGGGCTGGTTATATTTTACCCGCACCTGAGAAGCCTGCTGGCGGGATAGAATATATTAATAAAAGGTGATTATTATGATACAGGAACTTATCAAAGTTGCCCTGGCTGCCAGGGAAAGGGCCTATGCCCCTTATTCCCGCTTTCGGGTGGGAGCCGCCCTGCTCACCAGCGGGGGGAAAATATATAGGGGCTGTAATGTGGAAAACGCGTCCTACGGGCTGACCTGCTGCGCGGAAAGGGCAGCGGTTTTCAACGCCGTGGTTAGTGGGGAGTGTAAATTCCAAGCTATTGCATTGGTTTCGGACAGTGATGATTTTTGCACCCCCTGCGGCGCCTGCCGCCAGGTGCTGGCAGAGTTCGGCGGGGACATAAGCGTCATCATGTGCAATAACAGGGGTGAGTACACCGAACGTAAGGTAGCCGAACTGTTGCCCGGATATTTCACCCTCGACCCTGATGCGGACAAGCCTGGGCATAGTACTAATACAGATTGAACTAATACAGATAGAAGGTGACCATATACATGACCGGGCCAAATACCTATAAGTCTGGTTTTGCAGCTATCGTGGGACGTCCCAATGTAGGTAAATCCACGCTTGCAAACCGCCTGGTGGGGCAGAAAATCGCCATCGTCTCGGATAAACCCCAGACCACCCGCCACAAGATACATTCCGTCATTACCAGGGACGACGCCCAGTTGATACTGCTGGATACCCCAGGGATACATAAGCCCAAGCACCGCCTGGGCGAGTATATGGTTGAAGTAGCCCTGGGAGCCCTCAGAGAGGTCGATTTGATTCTCTTTGTGGTGGAGGCAGAGCCGCCTGGACCTGGAGATGCATTCATCCTGGAGCAATTAAAGCAGGTGACCACCCCGGTATTACTGGTGATCAATAAAATTGACCGCCTGGCCAAGGCGGATCTGCTTCCATTAATAGACAAATATAGCAAACTGTACGGGTTCAGGGAAATAGTGCCGGTTTCAGCCCTGAAAGGGGAAAATACCGGGCGTCTCACGGATTTGATGGTGAGCTATCTGCCCGAAGGCCCCAAATACTATCCTGATGATATGGTCACTGACCGTCCGGAAAGGTTTATCATGGCAGAGTTAATCAGGGAAAAGGTACTCCACCTTACATCCCAGGAGATACCCCACTCGGTGGCGGTGGTGGTGGAGGAAGTGGAGGAGAAGCAAAACGGCCTGGTGTCGTTAAGTGCGGTTATATATACCGAGCGGGATTCACAGAAGGGTATTTTAATTGGCAAAAATGGCGCCATGCTGAAAAAAATAGGCCAGCAGGCCAGGGAGGAAATGGAGGCCCTTTTCGGCTCCAAGATATTTCTTGAACTCTGGGTAAAGGTAAAAACAGACTGGCGGAATAAGGATATACACATCAGAAACTTCGGCTACACACCGGAAAAATAAGTGGTGGTGGCGGTTAATCGTACGGCCGGCATTACGGGGAACAAAAATAATACTGTACAACATGTTGTGAAATTTTATCGACAGGGTAAAGATAGCTACAAGCCTTATTGTTGGGGTTTGCCGGCTGTCTTTTTCGCTTTAACTCAGTTTTACAATAAACCCCGGAAAGCCGGTATTTATTATTTTTGCAGGGCTTAAAAGATTGACTTGGCATTATGAAAAATTATAAAATATAAAAGCTTATGTAATGTTTTTAGCGCAATAGTTTTCTTTTAGATATGGGGGTGGTAAAATGGATGACCCGTGCCCACCACGAAAGACACATAATTTATTCCATACCACCTGTTTTTGTTTGTTAAGGAATATTTTCGCTCAAATTCTGCCAGGAGGCTGATCTATGTATTAAAATTCCGGGGGGTGAACCCGATGATCAAAACTTATTATTTTGATGCTTCGCAAAACCGAATAATACATGACGTTGAACTAAAGCCCAAAGAATTGCTGACCAACGAAGAGAGCCTTATATGGGTTGATTTGTTCAATTTCACCGACGATGAGGCCAACCGGATGGCCCGGTTGTTCGATTTTCACACACTGTCCGTGGAGGACTGCCTGCACTACAGCCCCCGGGCTAAGGTGGACAATTACGATGACTATTATTTTTTTACCTTGCATGCCCTGCGCTATGAGGAAGAAAGTGACGAGGAAATTTCTCTGGAGCAGCTTAACGTGTATCTGGGCAAAAATTATGTGGTTACGCTGCACCGTCGTACCCTGCCCACTCTGGGGCGCATTGCCAGGGACTGCCTGGCCAACAGGGTTGGGGTAATGAGTAAAGGGCCGGATTTTTTCCTTTATTCCACTCTGGACGGAATTACAGATATGTATTTTCCTGTGTTGGACCGCATCAATCAGCGGGTTGAGGAGTTGGAAGACGACCTCTATGAACAGCCTACCAAGGAAATCACGGAAGAATTTTTAAGCCTGAAGAAAACCATTTTAAGCATGCGGCGGGCCATCATGCCCCAGAAAAGAATGTTTGCCAATGTAAACGGCCAGTACTCTTTTACCATTGACGAGGAGAACAAGCCGTATTACCTGGATCTGGTGGATCACATAGAGCGCATCACCGACTCCATTGAGAGTTTTGGCGCCTTGGTGGACGGTGCCCTGGCTACTTATTATTCGGTTATCAGCGCCAGAACCAACGAAAGCATGCGGGTGTTGACGGTTATATCCACAATCTTCATACCCTTGACCTTCGTGACAGGTTTTTTCGGGATGAATGTCCCCCTTCCCGCTCAGCAAAGCGGTGTCTCCACTCTGGTCATAACCGCCGGGCTGCTGGGGGTATCCCTGTATATGTACCTGATATTCAGGTTAAACAAATGGTTATAGGTTTTTGCCCTCCCAGCGCCGGAGCAGGGGGTTTTCTATGCCGAGCAAATCCAGCGCTTTTCCGGCGGTTTGTTCGACCAAATGCTTGATTGAATCCGGCAGTTGGTAAAAAGATGGTATGGGTGGCATAATGATTACCCCCAGCCTGGAAAGTTTAAGCATATTTTCCAAATGAATCGTACTCAGGGGCGTCTCCCTGGTCATCAGGACCAGGGGGCGCCTTTCTTTTATAGCCACATCCGCCGCCCTGGAAATTAGATTGTCGCCATAGCCGTGGGCTATGGCTGCCAGGGTCTTCATGCTGCAGGGGGCGATGATCATGCCCCGGTGGGGAAAGGAGCCGCTGGCCGGCCCCGCCGCAAGATTGTCCGGGGAGTGGGTTACGGAGGCCAGGGCCGCGACTTCAGCAATGGTATAACAGGTCTCCAACTCTATGGTTCTGGCTGCCCAGGGGCTTAATATTAAATGGCTTTCTATACCCAGCGTTTTCAGGGTTTCTAAAATGGTAATACCGTAGATTACACCGGTGGCTCCGGTAATGGCAACTATTATACGCATTTTACGCACCTCCCGCATATTTTGAGCTGTTCCGGAGTTTGGTCAGGTGTTTCTTTGGGTTCCGGAAGCCGCAGTGAAACCCCCTGATGGAGGCTGTTTTTTTTCTATGAATGGGCTATGGTGCTCTCTTTGCTGCCGGATTGCGCTACACCCCGCAGTAGCAGTAAAATATCATTGATTATACAATTCATGTTTATACTTCACAATAGAACGTATGGTCGTATGCTTGTAAAGAATTCATTGATCGTACGAAAATCGCTCCCTGAGAAAGGAACGTTATTGGAATGAAGCTGTACACCGATGAGGCTGTGGTAATAAAATCGGTTTCCATGCGGGAGGCTGATCGGGTACTGACCCTGTATTCCCGGACCAGAGGTAAATTCAGGGCGGTAGCTCACGGGGTTGACAAACCTGCCAGCAGAAAGAGGGGCTCCGTACAGCCCTTTACTTTTGGTAAATTCTTACTTAGACGGGGAAGGGATCTGGATTCGGTGGATCAGTGCGAGGGCGTGGAGTATTTCACCGGCCTTAGACAAAGCCTGGAGGGGCTATCCTATGCCAGTTATCTGGCTGAACTGGTGGACGCCTTCAGCCCCGAGGGTGAAACCACGGCGGGAATTTTTGAGCTGATTATGGAGTCTTTCAGGCTTCTGGGGGGGGAGAATGACCGGCTATTGGCGCGTTCTTTTGAGATGAAGCTGCTGTGCTTTGCAGGCTACGGGCCTCATCTGGACAGCTGTACAATGTGCGGGGCGGCAAATACGCCCGGCACAATCATTTTTGTGCCCGCCCTCGGGGGTGTGGCCTGTAGAGATTGTGCCGGAGGGGAAAAATACTTTGCATTGAGCGGTGGTACGGTGGAAATATTGAAAGTTATCGGTGGCTGGCCGCTGGCCAAATTGTCCCGGATTAAAACAGGCCATGCCCGGGAGGAGGAAATTAAAAAGGCGCTGCGGGGTTTTATAGAATATCATCTGGAGGGCAGGCTTAAATCGATTAAATTTTTGGACTGGCTGGATGGAGAATGATGTTCACGGCACCGGTGCATAAAAACCTTACTAGGGGTTAAATAATATAGAGCATAAATTGTAATGGGGGGTAGCCTAATTGAACGATTTGGAAAAAATAGACTTAATCAGATCCCGCCTGGGTGTTTCCTATGCCGAGGCTAAGGAAGCACTTGACGTGTCCGACGGAGATGTGGTAAGAGCGCTTATCCACCTGGAGGATAAGGAGAAAAGGTTTTCCGGCCGCTTCCAGGACCGCAGCCAGGAACTGGTGGGGCAGCTGAAAGGTCTGCTGCATAAAACCCAGGAGACCAGAATAAGGGTCAAGCAGGGTGATAAAACAGTGCTGGAATTTCCGGCCCCTGTGGGAGCACTGGGCATACTGGGTGTGTTAGCCTCAAGCCAGTTAGCCATACTGGGTGCCCTGGGCACAGTGACCGCCATGGCCAATAATTATACCCTGGAAGTTGACCGTTCCGGCGAAAATGAAGTTGAAGAAGAGGGCAGGGATGGCGCTCCGGACCCTTTGACAGGGGGAGGTCCGGCTGATTATGCCGGGCCTCCCCCTGTTGGAGATGATGGCAGACTGTCCCGGCGGGCACCAGTGTCCACCGGGGCAATGCCTGAGCAAAATGCCGCGGATATCAAAGTGGCGGGAGGAGTTACTGGAGCCAAGGGCTGGACATCCGGCCTGCGTCTGGGTGCCGGAATCTGGCGGCGCAGCAGGAAGCGCAGGAAGATCAAGGGAGGGCAGACCGGCAACTGATAGACCCCGGAACCCCAGACATCTTGACTATTTTTTTGGGTTATGGTAAATTACAAAAAAATATCGCTATGAAGGAATAAGTGGCAGGTCTGGTTTTTTTCAGAGAGCCGGGACAAGGTGAAAGCCCGGTAAAGGCCGCCGTGTCAAGGGGGTTCCGGAGCAGCAGGAGGAAAGCCGTGGTACGGCAAGTAAAACCTGCACCTGAAAAGAGAGGGCCTGATATGATCAAGGCCAAGCGGGGTGGAACCGCGGGATAATGCCTCCCGTCCCCGGCATAACAGCCGGGACGGGAGGTTTTTGGTGTTTTCGGAACTTTAGCGTCTAGATGGGTGGCGATGGCTGATATCATGACATGGGTGTATATTTAACCAGTTAACAGTGCCGCTTTGCGGCTTAAGACATTATTTCAAGGAGGCCGGGTAGAAGTGAATTTTCAGGATTTAATACTGACCCTCAATAAGTTTTGGGGCGCACAGAACTGTATCATACAGCAGCCCTATGACATTGAGAAGGGTGCGGGTACCATGAACCCCGCCACGTTTTTGCGGGCGCTGGGGCCTGAGCCCTGGCGGGTGGCTTTCGTTGAGCCCTCCCGCAGGCCCACGGACGGCCGCTACGGGGAAAACCCCAACCGCCTTCAGCATTACTATCAGTATCAGGTGATACTGAAGCCTTCACCGGATGACGTGCTGGAGGTATATCTGGACAGCCTTCGGGCCATAGGTATAGACCCGGACAGGCACGACATCCGTTTTGTGGAGGATAACTGGGAGTCACCCACTCTGGGGGCCTGGGGCCTCGGCTGGGAGGTCTGGTTGGACGGTATGGAGGTTACCCAATTTACCTATTTCCAGCAGTGCGGTGGATTGGACTGCCGCCCGGTTAGTGCTGAGATTACATATGGATTGGAACGTCTGGCCATGTTCATCCAGGAAGTGGACAATGTCTTCGATATAACATGGGTCGATGGCATTTCTTATGGTGATGTGCACCACCGGGGTGAAGTAGAGCACTCCCATTATAATTTTGAAGAGGCCGATACCGGTATGCTTTTTAAAATGTTTGAAATGTTTGAGCGGGAAGCCCTGCGTGTGGCGGACAAGGGACTGGTTTTACCGGCTTATGATTATGTGTTGAAATGCTCCCATGCTTTCAACCTGCTGGATGCCCGGGGGGCCATCAGTGTAACCGAGAGAACCGGTTATATCCACAGGGTGCGGAATCTGGCCCGGACCTGCGCCCAGGCCTATGCTCAGCAGCGGGAGGAACTGGGTTACCCGCTAATGAAGGGAAAGGGGGCATGAGAATATGAACAATAGCTTTTTACTTGAAATAGGTTCAGAAGAGATACCCGCCAGGTTTATCGGCCCGGCCCTGCAGCAGATGAAAAATATAGCGGGTGGACTGCTAAATGAAAAAAGAGTTAATTTCCATGATATTGAGACTTTCGGTACCCCGAGGCGGCTGGGCCTGCTGGTGACCGGCATGTCGTCCTTGCAGGAGCCGCTGTTGCAGGAGGTCAAGGGGCCGGCTGTGAAGGTGGCCTTTACCGCCATGGGTGAACCGACCCGGGCGGCCGAGGGATTCGCCAAAAGCCAGGGCGTTGACATAGCCGATCTGATAGTTAAGCCGGTAGGCCCGGTGGAATACGTTTTTGCCGTAAAGAAAGAGGAGGGACGGCCCACCGCCGAAATTCTGGGGGATATGTGTCTGGAAATTATAAACTCCATCCATTTCCCCAAACCCATGCGCTGGGGAAACCTGGAGGTGCGCTTCGCCCGGCCTGTGCGTTGGCTGCTGGCCTTGAACGGCAGTGAAATAGTTGATTTTGAGTATGCCGGTCTTAAGTCCGGGCGGGTAACCTATGGACACAGATTTTTAAGCAAGGGGCCAATAGAACTGGCAAGCCCGGAAGAATACACGGAAAAGCTTAAATCAGCCTATGTTATGGCCGATATGGCACAACGCAGGAGGGTAATCTGGGAGCAGATACTTGCAGTAGCCAGTGCTGAAGGCGGGGCCGTGGAAGAAGACGATGAATTGCTGGACGAAGTGACAAACCTGTTGGAATGGCCAACCGCTCTGTGCGGCCGGTTTGACGAGAGCTTCTTGCTGCTGCCCAAGGAAGTGCTGGTTACCCCCATGCGGGAGCACCAGCGGTATTTTCCTGTGGTTGATACCTCGGGCGGCCTGCTGCCCAAGTTCATTGCCGTAAGAAACGGAACGGCGGACCATCTGGATATTGTCCGGGCGGGCAATGAAAAGGTGCTGCGGGCAAGGCTTTCCGACGCCTCATTTTTCTGGGATGAGGATTTGAAGACGTCTCTATTTGACCGGGTGGATGAATTGAAAAAGGTGGTTTGGCAGGAAAGCCTGGGTACTGTTTATGAAAAAATGCAAAGGATCACCAGTCTTGGCAGGCAACTGGCCGTGATGATGAACGGCGGACAAGAAGAAGTGCATACCGTTGAGCGGGCTGGCCTGCTGTCCAAAGCCGATCTGGTCACCGGCATGGTTTATGAATTTCCTGAATTGCAGGGAATTATGGGCAAGGAATACGCCCTGCGCAACGGAGAGGACCAGAGTGTGGCCGAGGCCGTTTTTGAGCATTACCTGCCCCGCTATGCCGGTGACCGGCTGCCCGGGACGCTCCCCGGAAGGGCACTATCCCTGGCAGAAAGAATGGACACTCTGGTGGGCTGCTTCGCCATAGGCATTCAACCCACCGGTTCTCAGGATCCTTACGCGCTGCGCCGGCAGGCCCTGGGCATCTGCCATATAATCCTTGAGGGAGGGCTGGTGCTGTCACTCAGGGATGTTACGGGCAGGGCTTATGACGGTTATGTAGAGCAGGACCAAAAGGGCGGACAAAGTGGCCTGACGGTGACCCGGGAGGATGTGCTGGCGGGGCTTGAGGATTTTTTTGCCCAGCGGCTTAAGGGTATTCTGGCCGAACGGGGTTATGCCTACGATACCGTGGATGCGGTG
This sequence comes from uncultured Peptococcaceae bacterium, assembly GCA_964643075.1. Lineage (GTDB taxonomy): Bacteria > Bacillota > Desulfotomaculia > Desulfotomaculales > Desulfocucumaceae > Desulfocucumis. The sequence goes on along the minus strand of CAZXQO010000017.1, from coordinate 66,029 downwards.
CTGGCGGCAGGGGTGGACGATATTTACGGTGTGCTGGAGCGGGCGGTGGCATTGGCAGCCTTCAGACAGGACGATTCTTTTGTTGCTGTGCTGACGGCTTTTAGCCGGGCCAACAATCTGGCCAAAAAATATGACCGCACGGCTGTGGACGGCGCACTTTTTGAAAGCGATGCAGAGAGAGAGCTTTACAAGGCGTATATCGAGGTAAGCGGAAAAGTGGATGGGCTGCTTGAGGTTAGGGATTTTGCGGGGGCCTTGAAGGTGATAGGTTCCCTGAGGGCTCCGGTGGATCTTCTTTTCGAAAGCGTAATGGTGATGGTGGAGGACGAAAGGATCAGGGACAACAGGCTGGCTTTGCTAAAAAATGTTGCCGGTCTGGCGACTCCGATAGCTGATTTGGGTAAAATTGTGACAGTATAAAAAATTATTTTTGTATTTAATTTAATAAGGAGGGGAATTAACGCCGGATATATAATATATAATTATGGCATGTAGAAGCAATTAGTATGTCATAAATGCTCTTAAGGGGCGATAGGATTGGAATTAACCAAACGGCAGACAGTAATACTTGATATAGTAAAAAAGGAAGGACCCATTACCGGTGAGCAGATTGCCGATAAGTTGTCTCTTACCAGAGCCACCCTGCGTCCGGATATGACCATTCTTACTATGTCCGGTATGCTGGAGGCCAGGCCCAGGGTGGGTTATTATTACAGCGGCAAAGGTCCCGGGCGGATGCTGGTGGAAAAACTGCACCGTATTAAAGTGGGGGATGTTAAGTCCGTGCCCATAGTGGTTACTGATCAATGCTCCGTATATGATGCAGTGGTTACAATGTTTATTGAAGATGTGGGTACGCTGTTCGTGATAAGGGAGGGCGGCTTTCTGGAAGGAGTGCTATCCCGCAAAGATCTGCTGAAGATTACCCTGGGCAGCCATGATATCCATAAGTTTCCGGCGGGGGTTATTATGACCCGCATGCCCAATGTGGTGACTGTGACTCCCGATGAATCAGTGTGGACTGCGGCCAAAAAGCTGATTACCCACGAGGTGGATGCCCTTCCGGTGGTACGTGAGGCGGCGGATTCCGGAGCGGCTGAGGTTATTGGGCGCTTAAGCAAAACCAATATTACCAGGTTGTTTGTTGAGCTAGGAGAAAGTAGTTAGGGGGGAATTTGCCATTACCGCTACATTGAGAGATAAACCGGTTATTTATATAATATCAGATTCTATAGGTGAAACCGCTGAATTGGTAGCAAGGGCCGCGGCCAGCCAGTTTAACGGCGGCTGCGTCGATGTCAGGCGGGTACCCTATGTTTACGATCCGGAGGAAATTCCTGAAATAGTCGAAGAGGCTGCGGCTTTCCGGAGTTTTATAGCTTATACCCTGGTACAGCCCGATTTGAGGGAGATGCTGGTAAAGGAAGCCGCCAAATATAATATTATTACCGTTGATATATTGACTCCCATGCTCGATGCCCTGATCATGTTTCTCGGCACCAGCCCAAAACTGGAGCCGGGCCTGGTCCGCAAAATGGACGAAGAGTATTTCCGCAAGGTGGAGGCCACTGAGTTTGCCGTAAAATATGACGACGGCAAGGACCCCCGGGGCATCCTGAAGGCTGATATAGTAATACTGGGGGTGAGCCGCACTTCAAAAACTCCTCTCAGTATGTATCTTGCCAGCAAGCAGATTAAAGCGGCCAACGTTCCCTTGGTGCCTGAAGTCGCCCCCCCGGAGGAAATATTCAAGCTCCCGCCGTATAAGGTGGTGGGCCTGACCATCCGGCCCAGCAACCTTAATGAAATCAGGCGGGAGAGGCTGAAAACCCTTGGGCTTACCTCTGATGCCGACTATGCCAGCATGGAGAGAATTTTAAAGGAACTTGAATATGCCGAGTCGATCATGAGAAAGGCCGGCTGTTCAGTTATAGATGTATCTAATAAGGCAGTGGAAGAAACTGCCAGCCGGGTGCTGGAGATATATTACAGGGGGGTTAGAAATGCCAATGTCAAGTAAAAAGTATGTTTACCTGTTTGAAGAGGGCCGGGCGGACATGAAAGATCTGCTGGGCGGCAAGGGCGCCAATCTGGCGGAAATGACCAACATCGGTCTGCCGGTTCCCCAGGGGATAATAATCACCACGGATGCCTGCAAGGAGTTTTATACCGTGGGCAGGCAGTTCCCGCCGGGTATGGAAGAACAGGTGCGGGAAAAAATTAAGGTGCTGGAGGAGAGGGCCGGCAAGAAGCTCGGCGATCCCGAGAATCCCCTGCTGGTAAGTGTGCGTTCCGGCGCGCCCATTTCCATGCCAGGCATGATGGATACCGTTTTAAATCTCGGCCTTAATGATGCCACTGTGCAGGGATTGTCCCGGGCCACGGGTAACCCCCGCTTTGCCATGGACTGCTACCGCCGCTTTTTGAATATGTTTGGCGATGTGGTGCTGGGTATTGAGCACCATAGATTTGAACGCATACTGGAAGGGCAGAAGGAAAAGTGTAAGGTTACATATGACAACCAACTGGAAGCCGAAGACTGGCAGGAAGTTGTGGAGGAGTACAAAAAGCTTATTGAGCGTGAAATCAAGCGCCCGTTCCCGCAAGATCCCATGGAGCAAATGTTCATGGCCATATACGCCGTGTTTAACTCCTGGAACAATGACCGGGCCATCGTCTACCGCAAAATAAATAAAATATCGGACGATCTGGGCACCGCCGTCAATGTACAAATGATGGTGTTCGGCAACATGGGTAACGACTGCGGTACAGGGGTGGCCTTCACCCGCAACCCCTCAACCGGGGAAAACCTGCTTTACGGCGAGTATTTGATCAATGCCCAGGGTGAGGACGTAGTGGCGGGCATTCGCACTCCCCAGCCCATTGCCACCCTGAAGGACGAAATGCCTGCCATATACAAGCAGTTTGAGGATATATGTCAGCTACTGGAAAAGCATTACCGCAACATGCAGGATATAGAATTCACCATCGAGCGGGGCAAGCTCTACATGCTCCAGACCAGAACCGGCAAGCGCACCACCCACGCGGCTATAAAAATAGCCGTGGAAATGATGCACCAGGGGCTAATCACCAAGGAGGAGGCCATTGTCAGGATTGAGCCTGCCCAACTGGACCAACTCCTGCACCGGCGCATTGACCCCAATGCCAAGCTTGAGGTTATCGCCAAGGGTCTGCCGGCATCCCCCGGCGCCGCCTGCGGCAAAGTGGTATTTGACTCCGACGAGGCCGAGAGGCTGGGCAATGAAGGTGAAAAGCTAATACTTGTGCGTACCGAAACCACCCCTGATGATATACACGGCATTGTGGCCGCCCAGGGGGTGCTTACCTCCCGGGGCGGGATGACCAGCCACGCCGCGGTGGTAGCCAGGGGCATGGGTAAACCATGCGTCTGTGGTTGTGATGCATTACGCCTGGATTACGAAGCCAATCAGTTTACAGTTGGCCAGCTGGTTGTTAAAAGCGGCGACATTATATCTATAGATGGGTCAACCGGAAATGTAATCCTGGGGCAAGTGCCCATGATTGATCCCGAGCTCTCCGATGAATTTCGCGAGCTGCTCCAGTGGGCTGACGTAGTCCGCACCCTGGGCGTAAGGGCCAATGCCGATACCCCTGAAGATGCTGCCAAGGCAAGGGAATTCGGAGCCGAGGGCATAGGGCTCACCCGCACCGAACACATGTTTATGGCCCAGGACCGGCTGCCCATAGTGCAGCAGATGATCCTGGCCGCCACCTACGAGGAGCGGCTGGCCGCACTGGATAAACTGCTGCCCATGCAGCAGGGCGACTTCTACGGCATATTGAAGGCCATGCAGGGCCTGCCTGTGACCATACGCCTGTTGGACCCGCCGCTGCATGAATTCTTGCCCAATGCGGAGGAGCTTGCGGTGGAAATCGCCAGGCTTAAGCTCACCGGCGGCAGCTCTGAGGAAATCAATGAGAAAGAAGAACTGCTGCGCAAGGTAAGGGTTTTAGGTGAATTCAACCCCATGCTGGGACACCGGGGCTGCCGCCTGGGTATTACCTTCCCCGAGGTGTACGCCATGCAGGCCAGGGCCATATTCCAGGCCGCCGCGCAACTTACCGGAGAGGGTTATCATGTCATACCGGAGGTTGAAATCCCCCTGGTTATTGATATAAAAGAACTATCCTACCTGAAGGAATTGGTGGTCAAGGTGGCGGATGAGGTTCTGGCCGCCACCGGCGTAAAATTCGAATATACCGTGGGTACCATGATTGAAGTGCCCCGGGCTGCCCTATTGGCCGACGAAGTGGCCGGGGAAGCAGAGTTTTTCTCCTTTGGCACCAACGACCTGACCCAGACCACCCTCGGCTTCTCCAGGGACGATGCCGAAGGTAAGTTCCTGCCCGATTACCTGGACAAAAAAATATTAAAAGATAATCCCTTTGTGGTTCTGGACCGCCAGGGTGTCGGCAAACTGATGCGCATGGCAGTGGAGCTTGGGCGTAAAACCAAGCCGGACCTGCTTATCGGCATCTGCGGTGAACATGGTGGCGAGCCCAGTTCCATTGAATTCTGCCATATGATTGGTTTGAATTTTGTCAGCTGTTCGCCTTTCCGGGTGCCCATTGCCCGGCTGGCGGCCGCTCAGGCCAAGGTTAATAAAGGTTAATATTGATTATACCGGTCAACAAACTAGCCGCCCTGCCGGGCGGCTAGTTTGTTGCTGCAAAAAGTCAAGCTTGACCCTGCCTGTCTAATTCCTCGCGTCCTTTTGCAGTTATATAATATCTTAATCCAGGATCTCGCATTGTTTGAGCGACTAACCCCTTTGTTATTAATATATGTTAATTTTTCATTTACACTTTCTTGTGAAATGTTTGTAGTCTTACATATAATCATTGTCCAAAAATGATTATTCATAACACCCTCTCCTTGTATTTTATCCACCCAAAAATCCGGTACCGAAAAGTCCACTGTCCATTAATTATATATTACGTTCTCTCTTTCAAAATGATTGCCCGGCTCACTGGGCAGCACGGTCATGATAGTTTTTTTGTAGTCACTGGCCCAAACTTTAAAAATGTTGAGACTGTGTTAATTCAGTGTAAATTTTGGGTTCTCTGAAAGGAAAACATAAATACGCAAAGAAATCATAAAAGAAATCATAAGAAATAGTTTAATAAGGGAGAATGTTGATTTGTCGGAAAAACTGCGCCTTTTCTGGGCCGTTAACCTGACCAGTGAGCTAAAGAAAGAGATTGCTGCTTTCAGCATGGAGTTGGCCGTACCGGGTCTTAAAGCCGGGTGGGTGGCCAGGGACAATCTTCACCTTACTCTGGCCTTCCTGGGCGACACAGAGCCCAGCCTCATCGGGGCCATGAAGGCGGCTGTTAACAATAACATTCAGGGTTTCGCTCCTTTTGAGTTGTGTTTCGGAAGTCCCGGGTTTTTTCCCGCTACCGGGAATCCCAGGGTACTGTGGCTGGGGGTCCGTGGAGAGGTGGGTAAATTAAAGATATTGCAGCGCAAAGTTCAGTCGGCTTTAACAAACGTAGGCTTCGTACCCGAATCAAGGCCGTTTTCGCCTCACCTCACCCTGGCCCGAATAAAATCACCGTTCGGAGCCGAAGCCCTTCAGGCGAGAGTAGAAAGTATGGCGCACAGGAGTATAGAGGGAAGTCTGTGCGTGGGGGCGGTGGAACTGATGCAAAGCCGGCTGGGGCCGGGGGGACCAGTTTATAATCCCCTGGTCCGGATTGCTCTTTAGGTCCGTGTACTATAAAAATTAACGGGGGCATAAAATTAACCAGAATAATGCCGTTTTTTATATGTTTGAACGGAATACCTTAACTTGATGGAAGGATGATATGAAGAGTGCTTATAATTGTGATCAACGGCAGCCCTAATCCGGATGGTAATACCAACCTCATGCTCAGGGCGGCTCTGGAGGTAATGGAATCAGCCGGGGCGGAAACCGTCTATATGCAATTATCTAGTATAATGTCCGCCCAGAAAATACCCTATTGCATTGCCTGTTCCACACCCTGCAAGGGGAACTGTTATGCGGGTACCCCACTTGGGGGAGCCTTCGATCTAATGCGTCTGGCCGATGGAATAATAATGGGCAGCCCTGTTTATTTCAGCACTGTTTCGGCCCAGCTAAAGGCTTTCTGGGATAAAACCAGGAAATTGCGCAAGGAACAGGCCCTGTTAAATGTTGTGGGAGGTGCGCTGACCGTTGGGGCAGCCCGTTTCGGGGGACAGGAAACCACCTTAAGGGCCATGCATGACATGATGCTTTGCCAGGGAATGACCGTGGTGGGGGATGGTTACTGGGAGAATGATGCTGGTCACCAGGGCGCCTGTGCTGTTCAGCCTTCCGGGGACGACGCCAACGGTATAAAGCGGGTCCGGATACTGGCCCGCCGTGTGGTTGAGATGGCCGGGGCAACCATGCCACTACGCCTTCACCGTACGGCCCACCCAGTCAGCTAGCGAGACAAAGACTATAGTCCCCGGTTGCCAGTCTGGCCGGGGTTAAATTTTGTTGGAGGTATGCCATGTGCATTCGGGAAAGAACTGAAAGATTTGAAAGGGAGATACTTTCCCCTTATGCAGCCTTTAGTGATGCCAGCCGCGGCAGGCCCGTTACTGAAGAACCCTGTATGGTGCGCGCTGCCTTTCAGAGGGACAGGGACAGAATAATTCACTCCAAGGGCTTTCGTCGCCTTAAACATAAAACACAGGTATTTATTATTCCTGAGGGCGACCATTTTCGTACCAGGCTTACTCACACCCTGGAGGTAGCCCAGATTTCCCGTACTGTTGCCAGGGCACTCAGACTGAACGAGGATTTAACGGAGGCCATAGCCCTGGGCCATGATCTCGGGCATACGCCTTTCGGTCATGCCGGGGAAGAGGTGTTAAATGAAATTTTCCCTCTGGGATTCAGGCATAACGAACAGAGCCTGAGGGTGGTGGACTTGCTGGAGGACGGTTCAGGATTAAATCTTACTCATGAAGTCCGGGACGGTATATTGAACCATACCGGGCCGGATTGCCCTTTCACTCTGGAGGGGCAGGTGGTTAAAATATGCGACCGTATTGCGTATATCAATCACGATATAGACGATGCCCTGAGGGCGGGAGTATTGACTACGGAAAGGCTTCCCGCCGATTATATAGATGCGCTGGGAAAAACCCACCGGGAGAGAATTAACAAAATGGTGCTGGATCTTATTGACAACAGTCAGGAAAAGGATCGTATAGCACTAAGCCCGGTTATGCAGCATGTTACCGATAAACTGAGAACATTCATGTTTGAAAATGTGTACATCGGGTCGGAGGCCAAGCGAGAGGAAGGCAAAGCCAAGCATGTAATTAAATTCCTTTATGAATATTTAAACGGCCACCCCGGTTTATTACCGAAGGAGTACCTGAGCAAGGCGAGGGATATGGGTGAGGTCAGGGTGGTCTGCGATTATATCGCAGGAATGACTGACCGTTACGCCATTACCATGTTTACCGACTTGTTCGTTCCCCGCTCGTTCAGGATTTTTGAGTGAGATGTAAAATTTTCGACAGAGGAAGGATAATAATTAGTAATAGCGAATATGTGTTAAAAGTAAACATGATGATTTATTTTTTTGTTAAAGGTCTTTTAGCTTCGATATAGTGCCTTCTCCCTGCTATTCGGCCTGTTCCGTGGGCATAATTAAGTTGCGTAATTATTAATTATACCGTGCCGGTAAGTTTGCCGGTCATAATATTTAGATAGTGGGACTATTTAAAGTGGTGAACCCCAAATGGGACTTATACCTCCTGAAATAATCGAGAATGTCCGCCTCAATACCGATATAGTGCAGCTTATAGGTGAGTACGTAAGGCTGCAGAAGAAGGGTAAAAATTATGTTGGGGCATGTCCTTTTCACCAGGAGCGGGATCCCTCGTTCACGGTTACCCCGGATAAACAGATTTTTTATTGCTTTGGGTGCCATGAAGGGGGCAATGTTTTTAAGTTTTTGATGCTTTTTGAGAATCTGTCTTTTCAGGAAGCAGTTCGCAGGCTGGCTGGCCGGTCGGGCATCCAGATACCCGATGCCGACAGCCCCCGGGAGAGGAAAAGGGCTGCCCGGGAAGAGTGGGCTTGGAAGGCCAACGCAATGGCTGCGGACTTTTACCAACATACACTGTTAAACAGATCGGAGAACTCTGTCGCAAGAGGCTATTTAAAGGGCAGGGGGCTTTCGGAAGAGATTATCAAGCGCTTTAAAATTGGCTACGCCCCGCAAAGCTGGGAGAGCCTGCTGACGTTTATGCGGGGGAGGGGATATGCCCCGCAGCAACTGGTTGAACTTGGTTTGGCCATGGCAGGTGAAAGAGGCCTGCTCCGGGACAGGTTCAGACATCGGATTATGTTTCCCGTTACCGACGCTCTGGGAAGGGTGCTGGGTTTCGGCGGCAGAATTCTGGGAGATGGTCAGCCAAAATATTTAAACAGCCCGGAGACGGACTTTTTTGATAAAGGTAAAATTCTTTTCGGACTGGATCAGGCCAGGGCACCTATCCGCAAGTATAATCAGGCGGTTATCATGGAGGGTTACCTGGATGTAATATCCGCCCACCAACACGGCATTACCAATGCTGTTGCCTCCCTGGGTACCAGCCTGACACCGGAACAGGGAAAGTTGCTGTTGCGCTATACCAGCCGTGTCCTGTTTGCCTATGATTCCGATCGGGCCGGAGTGGCGGCTACACTGCGAGGATTGGATATATTACAGGAACAGGGATTCTCACTTAGAGTACTGACCATACCGGAGAGTAAAGATCCGGACGAATTTCTACAAAAACACGGCCAGGCCGGCTGGGAGGAATTGATACTATCGGCGGAGCCGCTGCTGGAATACAAGCTGGCCCATTTGCTGCGGGATGGCGGGATGAGGACCGATGCCCTTGCTGGGATAGTGAAAAATCTGGCCAATATTTCTCGCAGGTCGGAATTGGAGGAAGGCGTTAAGTCAGTTTCCGCCCGTCTGAATCTAAGCTGGGATGCCGTTATGGATGAATTGAGAAGCTTTAAGGAAAACCAGCGAAAAAATTGGCCAAAACCGGATAAAATTGCTAAAAACAAGCATAATATTATTAAAAGCGAAAAAGTTACCGATCCCGGACTGAAGGCGGAGAGGGGCATACTGCAACTCCTGCTGGAGGAACCGGAAAGCATTGACCGCCTGGTAACGGTGCTGGGGGATGATTTTTGGAGTGACCAGCAGCACCGCCGAATATTTGAAATTATTCGCAGACACCGGAAACAGGGTTTTTTCGAACCTGCCAGAGCCGTAAATGAGTTGGATGAACCCGACGCAGAGCTTATGAACCGGCTTCTGTTTGAGCAAATTCCAGGGGATGACCTGGAAAAAATAATGGAAGATTATATATGCGCCATCAAGAGAAACCTGGCTATCATGCGGAGAACCAAGCTAATCCAGGAGTTAGCCGAAGCAGAGAAAGCCGGCGACCGGGGGAAAATGAACGAGCTAATGCAGCAGATACAAAACCTCCGTTAAATTTTGCGGCCCTGAAAGGGGGATAAGTGGAAATGAACGACGAGCTAAAGGCCGACGGCATCAAAGACTTGATTGAAAAGGGAAAAAAACGGGGGATGCTTTCATATACCGAAATCATGGATAGCCTGCAGGGGGCGGAAATGACGCCGGAGCAGATTGACGAGGTATATGAAAAACTTAACGGCCTTGGCATAGAAGTAGTGTCCGAAGTGCCGGATGTTGACCCCCTGGATGAACAGCAGGAAACTCAGCCGGATGAGGTTGATATTGATCTTTCAATCCCCGATGGGGTTGGTATAGATGATCCAGTGCGGATGTATCTCAAAGAGATTGGGCGGGTTCCTTTGCTCAGTCCCGAGGAAGAGATACAATTGGCTAAGCGCATGGAAGAGGGCGATGAAGAAGCCAAGCGCAGGCTGGCCGAAGCCAACCTGAGGCTGGTGGTAAGCATAGCCAAACGCTACGTGGGCAGGGGCATGCTGTTTTTAGACCTGATCCAGGAGGGCAACCTGGGGCTTATTAAAGCGGTGGAAAAATTCGATTTTCGGAAGGGCTTCAAATTCAGCACCTATGCCACTTGGTGGATCCGCCAGGCCATAACCCGGGCCATCGCCGACCAGGCCAGAACTATCCGCATACCGGTGCATATGGTGGAAACTATAAATAAACTAATCCGGGTATCACGGCAGCTTTTACAGGAATTGGGAAGGGAGCCATTGCCGGAGGAAATAGCCCAGGAAATGAATATCTCCCAGGAAAAGGTAAGGGAGATTATGAAAATAGCCCAGGAGCCGGTCTCCCTGGAGACCCCCATCGGTGAGGAGGAGGATTCCCACCTGGGGGACTTTATCGAGGACCACGATGCCCGGGCGCCCGCCGAAGAGGCTTCCTTCACCCTGTTACGGGAGCAGCTTGATGAGGTTTTAAAAACCCTCACGGACAGGGAGCAGAAGGTACTGCGGCTGAGATTTGGTCTGGACGACGGCAGAGCCCGCACCCTGGAGGAAGTGGGACAGAAATTTGGCGTAACCAGGGAGCGAATCCGCCAGATTGAGGCCAAAACACTGCGCAAGCTGCGTCATCCCAGCCGGAGCAAAAAGCTTAAAGACTACCTGGACTAAAGACGTAGGCGACCCGTAGCGGCAGATAAATGAAAGATATGGGGGGATGGTGTAACCATCTCCTTTTATGTCAGGAGACACACCTTCTTGGCTTGTAAAAAATCCTTGCGTTTTAACAAATTCACGAAGGAATGTCCCCAACTAATGTCTTTGTCCAGAAATTGGTTATCTAAAAAGGTGTTGACCACAAGGGGCTGTTTATGTATAATAAATATTGCATCGTTCCTCGATAGCTCAACGGTAGAGCAACCGGCTGTTAACCGGTAGGTTGTAGGTTCGAATCCTACTCGGGGAGCCATCAACGGGCCCATAGCTCAACGGTAGAGCATCCGGCTCATAACCGGCTGGTTCCAGGTTCGAATCCTGGTGGGCCCACCAATTTCGAAGTTCGAGGTTGGAAGTTCGAAATTCGAATAGAAGGAATTGGTGAAGCCAATTCCAACAAGCATCGAACCTCGAACGTCGAACCTCGAACTTCGAGCACGGCCCCTTGGTCAAGCGGTCTAAGACACCGCCCTTTCACGGCGGTAACACGGGTTCGAATCCCGTAGGGGTCACCATTCTAGAAGTTAGAAGTTCGAATATCGAACATCGAAAACGGGCGATTAGCTCAGCTGGGAGAGCGCCTGCCTTACAAGCAGGATGTCGGCGGTTCAAGCCCGTCATCGCCCACCAGTTCAAGAAAAGCGGCAATAAAACGCAGCGCCGGGGGTTGACCCCGGCGCTGTTGCTTATTTTATACATCTCACATTAATTTCCCCAATTCTCTTCATTAATGCCAGCCTGTCTAAGTATTTCCTTGAGTAATGGTACGCTTATATCGCTTTCATGTGGATTAGGAACACGCAGTTTTAATTGACCATTACGCATAAATGAGTGACGACCTCCCGAAAACGGGCCTTCAAAACCAAATGACCGTAAGCGCCTGATTAATTCGCGCCTGCTAATAGGTTTCATATTTCGGCCACCGTCGTGTTAAGATCAACCCCGCCGAGCTGTGGGAGTGGTTCATGATCACGTAATTTAACAATAAGCCATTCCTCAAGGACTTCTTGAAGTTCTTCCCGGCATTCTTCCAGAGACTTTTTATTTGACCAAACGCCGGGACAGGAGGGTATTTCTCCGAAAAAAGTACTATCCTCAAGTATTTTATATTTCGCCTCACGCATTGCCGCGCTTGTAAAGGCACTTAAAATAGGCAACTTCATCACCCCTTGATAGTATTATACCCATGGGGTTACTGTATTTCCAGAACAAGTATTATAAAAGTAGCCGGAGCAACTACAGTAGCGGGTTATCACTTCCTCATCCACTGGATCGGGTTTGTGCCCACTACGCCATGGGGACGGTTCCATCGTCTTCCCTTCGGCCCTTCGCTGCGCTTCGGGGACGTTCGAACCGTCCCCATGGCTCCGCTAACCTTTAAATTACGCTGTAGTATCAAGTTGGGCAACGGGGTTATATGACGTGTACGGCTATGAAAATCACCAGCAGTACAACAATTCGGCAGTGGGTCCGGGGAGATGGTTTCCGGCGGTAGCTCTGCAGGGCTAGCAGGCAAATTGCAAATAGGGCCAGCCAGGACAGCACGCCCGAAAAAGCATTGACATCGATATGCGCCCGGGCTCCCCAGCCCCGCCCGTGCCAGGTCAGTGCCAGTATTCCGTGCAAGGTAAGAACGGCCAGGCTGCTAAGGGCCAGAAGGTGGTGGTTGCGGGAAAAGGATTTATATGGGTTATTAATACCGCAGCGCCTCAATATAAAGGGTAGCAGTGTAGCGATAAGCAGCAAAAAACCCAGCCATCCCAGCAATTGCATCATATTTTCTCCTCGGTTCAGGAAACATAAAAATTATGGTCCAATAGGTGTGTCGTTCCGTTAATGTGGCCTCTGCAGTATTTTGACGTTTTCCGGAAGGGTTGGAAGCCGGATTTCCATGGGCAGACTGGTAAAATCCCTTTTTTCTATATCCCGGAAAAACCCTTCAATTATTATTTTATCTCCAAATTGAACCAGGTAAGGAAGGTTGGCATCAAGGTTGAAAAAGCCGGTGCAAACCTCACCTTCCCGCAGCCTTGCGGGCAAAAACGGCCGGGATATTTCCTTGTTGGCAGGCGGCACGATAATCTTTTTTCCGTCCGGGGTTATTATGCCGAAAACAGTTACGGTGGCGGGTTTTTTACCTGCATTTTGTGCTGTTATGATAATCATGTTCTCGCTAAAGCCTCTATCTTCGCTTCTTTCCGCAGTTATCTTGATATTAGGACGCGACTGTCTGACCAGGAGGTACAAAACGTAGGTGGAAATTATCGCGGCGTATACTGTTAAAACCTGGCGGGCATAGTCTGCCAGGAAAGAAAGTTCGTTGGAATCAAAAAACATACCGGTTGACCTCCGCCTTAAATCATGTTCCATTGGTGCCGGACTAATTAATGCCGCATGTAGTGTTTTATGTTACAATAATGTAATACCTGGAATTAAAAAAACTCAATCAGTTTATATATATTCTATTAAATTTTGCTCTACCCTTTTTTATTTTACTGTATTTGTTGACTTGTGTGTATAGTGAAGGGCTAATTTGGAGGGATATTTTTGGAGTTAACGCAGCGTCTGGCTGCTATAGCAGATTTCATACCAACGGGGGCGGTTGTGGCCGACGTGGGAACGGACCACGCCCTGCTGCCCATATACCTCGTGCAGAGCGGAAAAACCCCCAGGGCTATAGCCACCGATTTGAATAAAAAACCTTTTGTGGGCGCCTGCCTGGCGGTATTGAAAAGAAATCTCGATAATCTGATTGATGTACGACTTGGCAGCGGACTTCAACCCCTGTCGCCGGGGGAAGCCGGGATAATAGTAATTTCAGGCATGGGAGGCGGCACCATTATAAACATACTGGAAGAATCTACAGGCATATTGGCGCATACCGAACGGCTGATATTACAGCCCATGGCGGACGCTGCCCGGTTGAGGCTGTGGCTGGCAGGCAATGGCTGGAGGCTGGCAGCTGAAAGACTGGTGAGGGAGGACAGGAGGATTTATCCTGTTTTGGTAGCCGAGCCAGGGGAGGAACCGGAAAGGGATACCCTTAAGCTGGAACTGGGGCCGAGGCTGTTGGAGCAGGGGGACCCGCTCCTGGAAGATTATCTGGAAAAGATAAAATCAGACTACCAGAAGGTATTAAGCGGCCTGGCCCGCAGCCGTAGCAGGGAGGCCCGGGGTAAAGCCAATATATTAACAAAAAAATTTGCAGGGGTAAGGGAGATGTTGCGCTTATGCAGGCAGAATGCCAGATGATTTTCAGTTTAATGGAGGACTATGCCCCGCCGGACCTTGCCATGGACTGGGATAACTGCGGTCTTCAGGTAGGTGACCCGGATGCTGCGGTTGAAGGCATTATGCTGGCCCTGGATGCTGATGAAGAAGTGTGCCGGGAGGCTACAGCAAAAAATTGCCAGCTTATTATTACCCACCACCCGTTGTTTTTTAAAGATTTGAAAAGCCTGGACCTGCGGACTTCTACTGGTTCCCTGGTGGCAGGTCTCATCAGGAGCGGGATTACCCTCTACGCCGCCCATACCAATCTGGATTGCGCTCCGGACGGTGTGAACGCAGTCCTGGCCCGGATATTGGGTCTGAAGCAAGCACGGGTGTTAAAACCATCACGGGATGGTGGGTTTTTGAAACTGGTGGTTTTTGTGCCGACCGGACATGAGGATAAGATAAGAGAAGCTTTGACCCGGGCCGGGGCGGGCTGGATCGGCAACTACAGCAACTGTACATTTGAATCGGCGGGTGCGGGCACTTTCCGGCCTCTGGGGGGGACTAATCCGTATATCGGGAAACCGGGACGCCTGGAGCGGGTAAATGAAATCAGGCTGGAGACAATTGTCCCTGAAAGGCTGGCGGGGCTGGCGGTGGAGGCCATGAGGGGCGTACATCCTTATGAGGAAGTGGCTTATGATTTGTATCCCCTGAAAATAAAAAACACAAGCGCTGGCCTGGGTCGCGTAGGGGATTTAACTGTTCCTTTGAGTCTGGGTCTGTTTTCCGAAAAGGTAAAAAGTTCTCTTGGGCTTCCGGTTTTAAGGGTGGGCGGCGAAATAGATAAGACCATAACCAGGGTGGCTCTTTGCGGGGGGTCCGGTGCTGACCTGTGGCCGGTGGCCAAGGCTGCTGAAGCAGACGTGCTGGTGACGGGCGATGTGAGTTATCATGCGGCGAGGGACATGGTCCAGGCAAGCCTTTGCTTTATAGATGCCGGGCATTACGGTACAGAGAGGATTATTTTGCCTGTATTGAGAGACTATTTGGAAAAAGAGTGCACCGCAAAGGGGCTGGAGGTACGGGTACACGTTTGCGGCAGTAGCGGCGATCCCTATGTATACTTGTAAAAGTGTTGATGTCTACACCTTCACCGGGTCAAATCCGGACATCCGGGTTCAGCTTGATTATATCCGCCATTTTTTTTAGTGTCGATAGCCTTTTGGTATCGTACATATGTTTCTGGCGGATATAATTATGCTTTGAGTCGTTGTTGTTGAGCCAGGATTCCCGGGCTTTGAGTGATGATTCCAGTTCCCGGATTTCTTTTTCTAAGATGTTTAAATCCACCGCATTACTCATACTTACACCTCCCTGATATATTAATACGAAAAATTGGCAAAATATCCTGCTTGGAAAGTCAGAAAAATAAAAAAGTCGAAAAAAACAATATGAAAAAATATTCAGTTTAAACAGCTTAATATGGCAGACCAAAGGCCGCAGATATAAGCCAGGGATAAGCAATCCCATGGCATACATCCACGGCCTGAAACAGTTTCTTTCCAGCAGAACAGAATAATTAATATAAGCTTTTTGTGATCAGTAGTTGGCCTTGCGGGATTTTACCCGACCATGGGAAAATCCTTTTTGTTAAGTGAGTTTACTATCGGGTTAAGTATAAATGATAGTGCAAAAGCTAGCACAATGGACCCCGCGGCCATTACCGGGCCGTAAAAATAGTGCCACAGCAGCAGGTAGCCGGTGGAAATTATGATGGACATGAGCATCAGGGGAAAGGCAATCTTCATGAATCCCACAAAACTCACATGAAAACCCCTTTTTTCTGCCATGCCGATAACTACAACGTTGGCCGATGCGCCAATGACTGTACCGTTTCCGCCCAGGCAGGCGCCCAGAGAGAGTGACCACCAGAGCAGGTTGAGGTTTTCTATGCCTCCCAGTCTGCCCATGTCTTGTATGAGTGGTATCATGGTGGCGACGAAGGGTATGTTGTCCACGAAGGCCGAGGCGATGGCCGATATCCACAATATCAGCATGGCCGTAGGGATCAGCTGGCCGCCGGTTACCTCCAGTGCGTATTTGGCCACGGCCTCAATTATGCCCACATGTTCCAGCGCACCCACAAGTATAAACAGGCCAACGAAAAAGAATATTACCGGCCATTCCACGGCGTGTAACACATGTTCGGGGTCCTCCCCGGAGAGTAGCATCAGCAGGCTGGCGCCGCTCAGGGCAATTACCGACGACTCCAGGTGCACAAATTGGTGCAGAACAAATCCGGCTACGGTAAGGAAAAGAACGAACAGGCTTTTTTTCAGTAGGGCAGGGTTCTTTATTTCCTCTTTTTCATTCAGCTCCATTATGCTTGCCTGGAGTTCCGGCTTTGTAATTAATTCCTTCCTGTAGATAATTCTCAGGATAAAGATGGTGCATACGTAAACTATACATATTACAGGGGTTAAATTAAGCATAAAATCCATAAAGCCCAGTTTTGTGGCACTGCCTATCATTATATTGGGGGGGTCTCCGATGAGGGTAGCGGTGCCGCCTATATTCGAGGCAAGTATTTCGGCGATGAGAACCGGCAGAGGATTTATTTCCAGCTTGTTGGCGATGGCGAAGGTCACCGGAACTATAAGTAAAACGGTGGTGACATTGTCCAGTAAGGCAGAAAGAATAGCTGTAACCACGGCCAGTGCGGCCATTATTTTAAGGGGCTGGCCCTGGGAGCGTTTTGCCGCTTTAATGGCCAGGTATTCAAAAATCCCGGTTTGTCGGGTTATGCCCACAATTATCATCATACCCACCAGAAGTCCGATGGTATTAAAATCAATGGCCTCAATAGCCAGCTCCGGCGTTAATATGCCGGTCAGGGCCAGCAATCCCGCTCCCACCAGGGCTATCACAGTACGGTGAATCTTTTCTGATACGATAATGGCATATGTAGCCAGGAATATAACCGTGGCAATTATTGTTTGAAGGTTATCCGGCAAAGTAAAGACCTCCTTTAAGTGCCTTGTTCTCAATGGCGAATTCATAAGTTTACCGGCAGATGGGGAATAAGTACTTTTTGCCCAAATAAAAAGGGTGGGCAGCACAAAGACTACCCACCCAAGTAATCGGATCTTGAAACCCCTCACGGAGCCAACCGCTAAACTACCATATTATTTTGTAAGCTACCAGTTATTATAATTGCAGTGCCGTACGTGAAACATATGGGATAAACTGTTAAACAATTTTTAATTATTGATATTGCACAGATTCAAAATAGATATTATTGTTTTGTTCGGTATATTATAAAACATTATATAATCATGTACTGCTTTTAGCAATAGTTTTTTTAAATTAGCCATCCCGTGACGGTTTCACCTGACGGGATGGCTTTTGCGTATGGATCTGCAAAAAGTATTTTAGGATACCTGAAAACTTTGAGTTATACCCGGAGTTCGCAGGTTGCAGAGGCGTATGCCATTGACTATAAGTTGGTTAAAATCCTAAGATAATCCTGGGCCGCTTCTTCGTTCGCTTCCTTGTCGTGGATATCCATTTCTTTCGTCACCACATTTAGAGCACTTTTTTCATAGTGGCTGTTCGTTAACATGGTCAAGTAAATATCACCTCCGGAAATTATGATTTCCTTACGCATAATAATTAATTCATCCATCCATCCATCCATCCATCCATCCATCCATCCATCCATCCATCCATCCAT
>CAZXQO010000017.1:0-48259 GCA_964643075.1 uncultured Peptococcaceae bacterium | reverse complement strand
CATCCATCCATCCATCCATCCATCCATCCATCCATCCATCCATCCATCCATCCATTCTTTCTTTCTTTCTTTCTTTCTTTCTTTCTTTCTTTCTTTCTTTCTTTCAGGATTAGCGGTGGGTTTTGTTCTGGATGGGGTTGAAAGAAAAATGATGCATTTTAGTTTAAAAAGCAAGTAAAATATCCTGTTTTATGCTATTATTTGTATAAAAAACAGGGATGTGCAGATTTTTATGGTATTGGGTACGGGGATAAAAAGCCGTAACGGCGCCAAACAGAAGGTGAAGCGTGACAAATGGACCTGCGGTTGTACCGAAATATACTGCGCCACCGAGGTCCAAGCCGAATGCATTAAATGCGGCGGGGTTTTTTTAAGGGGTCAGGCAAGCAGGGTGATCAGCCCTGTCATTTTCGGTGGCGGTGAAAATGTAATAGAATTTATTGCGGATAACGCTTTAGCAGAAATGGCCGTGGAAAGTCAGTGTGAGCGTTGCAGCGGTAAGGGCTGGATTAAAGCCTTTACTCAGGAATGGGACATGATAAAATCCCACCATGCGCCGTGTCCCGCCTGTAATAACGGGGAGTGGCTGGAATGGTCGGCCGGCAAGAGATTATTAGTGGTTAAGTGATAAAACAAACCGGTGGCAATATTATGCGGCGGTTGTGGTATACCTTCCGTCTGTTTTTCTATGGTCTGGATGTGTAGAGAAAATGGTACCCCTGCTGTTGCATTTTCGATATGAATTACTGTCTTATCTTGACGGTATTGATTATGACAATAGTTTTAACAGGGATTATTATGCCGATATTTTTGAAATGGATTAGTACTTCAGCGTAATATTGCTTATTTCGCTATGCCATGGGGACGGTTCCATCGCTTTCCCGATTAAGGTGTGGGAACACACCTCTATTTAGGGCTAGACTTTGGGGTTGGAGGAATGTCCCCGATTCTAATTCGCTGCGCTTCGGAAGCATACGTTGGGGACACTCCCCGCAGGGGTGTGTCCCCGTACCTTATATCCGTCCCCATGGCTCCGCTAAACTTTTTGTTTGCGCTGTAGTATTAGATAATATTTGATTTGGTTTGGGATTTATTTTTCATATTAAGAATAATATAATTTAGGATAAAGGAAAAGGCGGGTAATAAACCTGTGCCAAGCATCAGAACCGGAAAAGAAAAATTATTATTTCTCTCTGCAGCCGAAGGTTTTGCACTGGGGGGAATGGCCTCTTTTCTTTCTTTCTACGTTGTGGAGTCCTTCCTTTATATCCTCACGGGTTTTTATACAGTTTTAAGAGTGGGAAAAATTAATCGCTGGGTGTTCATGCCTGTGGTTACGCTGGGGAGTTTTGCGGTCAAAGCCTTGCACGGTACGGGTCTGAACCAGTCCCTGCTTTTTGCTGTGGATATGACAGTGTTGCCGCTGAGTGTTCTGGCGGTTTTTGGTTTGCTGTACTGGTCTAATTTTTTTGCAAGCCATGAACCGCACTTGAAATCCTTCTGGCTGACCTGTTTTTGGGCGGTTGTCAGTGCAGTAGCGGTATATCTGGTTAACCCTTCACCGGTGCTGGTGATTGTGGCGCCACTGCTCTGGGCTAGCCTTATACCCCTCTGGTGCTTTGATTTGCGCCTGTTGCATGCACTGTTGTTTGCCGGTGTTTACCTGTTTATATCCTGGCTGTCCTCCCTTCTGATAATGCCTGGACATCCGGTAAAATCTATGGCCGGCAGCCCGCTCAACTGGCTGGCTGTTATTTTACTGGTAGCGGTGCCGGAATTGATTTCATTCCTCCATCCGGAGCGCAGGCATGTTCCGGAATCCCGGCCGGTAACCAGTTCATCTCTGTCCGATTGGGAAAAATTTGTTGGACTAAAAGAAGTATTAATGCTTGGTTTGAGTTTTTATAGTATGTATGCGGAAAAATTCCGACTGGTTCGCAGGTGTGGTTCCTTGGGCAGGTATTTAATAATAATAGGCATACTGCTGGAATTTTATCCCCTTTTAGGTTGTTGGCAGCCCCTGTTGCTCTGGTATAGCATTTTACCGGTAACGGCGGGAATATTGCTCGAGCTTTCGATGGAAAACTATGGCGTATTTGCCTTGTGGACCATACAGTATTCCGCTGCTTTGGGGCTAATCAGGGTATGCACTACATCAGCCGGCAAGCCGGGCATTCTGGTACTGGCTGGAATGCTGTTGTTGCTGGCGCTGGTGATATGGTTTAACAGGCCGGCTGATAACACTGGGCAAGGTAAGCGCTGGAAGGAATCCGGCAGGTCCGGGGAGGAAAGGGTAGGTCTATAGTAGTATCGCTAAAACATAAAAGAACAAAATTATTCCCGAGGGCTACCCCGGGTTTTTTTATGCCATTAATTATGTGAAAATTAATTGTCTATTAACAGACAATGATGTAATATTTAATACATAGCCAATCAACTGATAGTGCAATAATGTATTAAATCAAGCGGAGCAGCCTTTTGTTGTACCTTTTAGCAATGGTATTATTTCATTTATTATAAAATGTTACTCTTGGAATGTACAAAAACACACAATCCAGCGGTTGTTTTTTTAAGCAGGCCTTTGATTTAGGCTGGTCCGGACTGATTAGTCGCCTGGTATACTTCCTGCAAGGTAAGAGTGTGTATAAAAAAGTGTAAATGAATATGTATGGGGGGCTGGCAGATGAATTTTTTGCAGAGGAACATACCTCTAATTGAGACCATATCTACATATAAAAAAGAATATATCAGGTTTGACTTCATTGCAGCCCTGACTGTAGCGGTGGTGGCGCTGCCGCAATCCATGGCCTATGCCATGATTGCCGGGGTTGACCCGGCCTATGGGTTGTATTCTGCTATAGTGTTGGCCATGCTGGGTTCCATGTTCGGCAGTTCCAATCATCTGGCCACTGGCCCCACAAATGCCATATCCCTGCTAATATCCGGCTATATGGCGGTATATCTCGGCCAGGGGAATTTTTATGCCACATTGTTTCTGCTTACCTTTATGGTGGGAGCCATACAGTTTTCCATGGGTGCCCTGAAGCTGGGCAAATTGGTTAATTACGTTTCTCATTCTGTCATTGTGGGATTTACCGCCGGGGCCGGGGTCATAATCGCCCTGGGGCAGTTAAACGCCCTGCTGGGGATCTCTCTTCCCAAGGGAAAGCTATCCACTATGGAGAAGGTCATGCTGACCTTTGCCCACATTGACAAAATGAATTATTCTGCGTTTCTGCTCGGAATTTTTACCATCATGGTAATTATTGCAGCCAAAAGGATCAACAAAAACATACCCGGAGCGCTGCTGGGTATAATTTTCTCGGTGGTGCTGGTTATGGCCCTGGGTATGCAAAAGTACGGCATCAAGCTGGCGGGGGAAATCCCTTCGGCTATTCCGCCTTTTAATCTGGTGAATTTTAATCTGGCGACTATGGGCGACCTTTTCGGGGGCGCCATGGTGATTGCCATTATCGGCCTGGTAGAGGCTGTTTCCATCTCCAAGGCTATTTCGTCCCAGACCCTGCAAAAAATAGATCCCAACCAGGAGTTCATCGGGCAGGGATTGGCAAATATGGGAGGTTCTTTCTTGGGCTCCATTGCCGGCTCCGGCTCCTTTACCAGGTCGGCCATAGCCTTTCAAAACGGGGGGGCAACCCGGCTGACCGGGGTGTTGACCGGTATAGTACTGCTGGTAATCCTTATTTTCTTTGCCCCATTTGCGAAATATATTCCAAATGCCAGTCTGGCCGGGGTAATCATGGTGGTAGCTTATTCCATGGTAGATAAAAATGCGTTCAGCAAGGTATTAAAATCAAACCGCAATGACGCCATTGTGATGATCATTACCTTTTTGACAACCATACTGGCCCCAGAGCTCGAAGACGCCATATATGCCGGTATAGCCATATCAATAATACTTTATCTGAGGGAAACTGGAGCCGCCAGCGTTACAAAGCTTGCCCCGCTGGAAGGAAGCCCGGGCCAATTGATTGACTATAATGCCTGCGGGAACGGCCAGACTATAAACTCCACTATCTCCGTTGTGCAATTGGATGGTAATCTTTATTTCGGTTCCTCCGCTGATTTGGAACATAAGCTAAGCGAAGTATATTGCGAGGCCAGGGTGCTTGTTATTAAATATACAGGTGTCACCATGATGGACATAACCTCTCTGGAAGTAATCGAAAGCTTTATAACCAGGGCTCTTAAGGGTGGCAAAAAAATACTTCTATGTGATGTCAGGCCTGCTATTAAGGCCTTGATGGATAAGGGGCATATCGTATCCATGGTCGGTGAGGAAAACGTGTTTGTTACAGAGGAAGAAGTGCTGGCCTCGTCAGCTAAGGCTTTGGATAAAGCTAACGCCTGGCTTAGGGGTGATATTGATATCGATTTTGGCTTTGGTGACAAAACACCAGCGGACCAACAGCTAATATTTTTCGGCAAACTGTAAAAAGCATTCACGAATAGAAAAAACAGCCCTGAGCGGCTGTTTTTTCTATTCGTGAAACGTTCGACTATCTACTTGGGATGAAAAAATTTTTCTTGGACGCTGGGGGAGCCCCAATTTTTATAAAAACCATTTAAAAAGGCATTTGGCAGGCAATCTATTTTATATATTGCCTGCTGCAGGTAGGATATAGGAAACACAAAGAGGGGGGAGGATATAATGACTACCTGGGCAAAAACGGAACAGTTAACCCTGCAAGAACTTTTTATTGCAGTTTTCTGGTCCAATTTTAAAATGGTATTTTGGGGGGCAATTATTGTTTTATCCCGGGACATTGTGCCTTTCCTCCCTGGGCTTTCATTCCGGATCGTAAAATACTGGTTAAAGATCGCTAATTACGTAGAAAATAAAATTATCAGACTGTAGTAAAAAGATTCCCTCGGGAATCTTTTTACTTGCAGCCGGGAGGAAACGAGCCGGCTTTTGGCGAAAAGTGCACATTGTTATACAGGCGCTAATTATATTCGTTAAAAGGAGATACTAAATTTGACGGGTTACGATGAAACGGCCAGTGCTGTAGCATTAAAATTTCTGGAAGCAATCCGGGAAGAGGATGCCGCCGTTGTCTGGGAAATGCTGGATATGCAGGGAAGGGGATATTTTCTGGGGCTGTGGTCTTATGTTCTACCCAACATAAGCCTGACCACCATCATGAGCCTTGCCGGTGAGTCCGGGTTTATCAACGATACCATGGGCTCAATAATCAGGGAACTGAAAAATAATATTTCAGGTTTCCTTGATTCTCCACGAACCGGGGGTATACTTTTTGATGATGATTTGCATGTCCGGGTAGCACTCAGGGAAATTTCGACTGATGATGATGTGGAAGACGGAGTTTTTGAATATATCCCCCTGGTGATGGAACTGGTTTCGGTTAATAAAGCTGCTGAAGGAGTTCAAACCGGTATAGCGGGCTCCAATCTGACCTGCTGGAAGATTGATACCCTGAAATTCCTGCGCTTTCAAAGCGGTGTGCAGCAATTGTGATGTTTTGATACCGTTTAGCGGCAGGCAAGTTATATATGAAAGGTAGTGTTAATATGTCAGAAGAAAAGGAATTTAATCTGGTACTTTCTGAAGAAGCCATCCGCAAGCTGGAGGATTACGCCAAAAGGACCGGCCAGTCTGAAGAGCAGGTTGTGGAATACATCTTGTATGAGTTTTTGGAAAAACAGTACAGAATTGTTGAAAAAAGAGCTGAGGAACTTAACAGGCCTGTTGGTGAGCTAATGGCCATGCAGTTTGTTAAAATACTTGAAATGCTGGAAAGCAAGATTACCCATTAAGTAAGTTTTGATAGATATCCAGAATCCTTAAGGCCGTCAACGGCCACCTAGTTGAATATGGACTTGCCAGGGCATCCGCAGTGGGTGCCTTTCCTATTGCCTCCAGCTGTTTATCATACTTTCACGAGCTTCAAACACAAATGTATAAGTAAGTGCTTAATTGTTAATAATATGCTTGGACTTTATAATTAAAAAATTTATTAAGGGGTGATGTTCAATGCAATGGGTAAATAAAGTCGCTCTGGCGCTGGTTATTATTGGTGCGATAAACTGGCTTTTGGTGGGGCTGTTCCAGTGGGATCTAGTAACCACCCTGTTCGGAGGACCGACTGTTCGGGATTCATCGGTGCTGAGTAGAATTATTTATACCCTGGTGGGAATTAGCGGGCTGTATCTCATTCCGTGGTTGTTTAAGGAAAGAATGAAACTGGATCAACAGTAATGCAAAGTTTTTATCTATTAAGGTAAGGCCCGGGTTTTCGCCCGGGCTTTTGTTTTATTTGGCTGGATTATGCCGATCAGGTTGGGTGCTTTAGTAGGCCGCAACAGGCTTATTTTAACCTTCTTTAAATAGTTTATATGGAAAATTTGCAGGAATTATGATAATATTTTTTTGATAATTGTAAAAATTGTTAAATTTTTCGTTTAAGTGGAGGTAATTTAATGGGCCTAGAAAGAATTGCCAATGAACTGCAGCCCGGCATGATTTTGGATCAGGATATTTATACCAGGGATAAGGTGCTGCTGCTGGCCAAGGGCTCCGTCATTAATGAAGAAAATATTAGAACTATTAAAAGGCTGGGATATAAACATATAAGTGTAAAGCCGAAGGAACAGGCAGCGGTGGATTTTTCTTTCTGGCACCATATTGATGAATCGGAGTTTCGTCAATTTGAATCGGCTTATTCTGGCTCCAGGGATGAACTTAATACAATTATGAAGAATATTGGCAGCGGACAGCTGGTGGATGTTGAACAGGCCTACCGGATACCCGGCGCCCTGCTGGATGAAGCCGGTTCACCGTACAATCTTTTTGCCTATCTCAACAACGTCAGCCAGGTAGATGATTATACTTACGGGCATTGTGTAAATGTTTCCGTTCTGTGCAGTGTAATCTGCAAGTGGCTGGCGATGGATGAGGCAACCAGTAAGGATATTGTTACGGCAGGCCTGTTGCACGATTTGGGAAAATGCAATATTTCTCCTGAAATTTTAAACAAACCGGGTAAATTAACCCCTGAGGAATGGGAGGAAATTAAGAAACACACAATTTACGGCTACCGCATGCTGGAAATGGCCAAGGCCCCATACAACATTCGGGTGGGGGCGCTGATGCACCACGAACGTGAGGACGGCAGCGGGTACCCCACTGGTCTGAGGGGAGAGCAAATCCCCCTGATTGCCAAAATAATAGCTATAGCTGACGTATATGATGCCATGACCTCGAACAGGCCGCACAGGGAAAAAATATGTCCTTTTAAAGTATTAGATCAGTTCCAGCACGATTTTTTTAATCTGTTGGATACCAAGATGTTGATGACTTTTTTGAACAGGGTGGCGGATTGTTACGTTGGTGAAATGGTGCGTCTCAGCGATGGCCGTACAGGCCAGGTGGTGGTCATCAACCCCGCCTATCCTGCCAGACCCATGGTGCGGGACAGGAGTGGAGTAATAAACCTGGTGAATGAAAAGGGTATAGAAATAGTGGATATACTGCCCGTGGGTGCCCAATAAGGATGACATCCAACCCTGACAGAGGGGTTCTGGTACCGTTTAATATTTGCTTATGAAAACCCTGCCCTAATAAGGGGGGGTTTTGTTGTTTTTGGCCTCTGCAATTCCGCCCGGCAGCGGGAACAGCGGGAATGTATTTTTTGTCGGGGGAGTCATTTATTTTTTTGGCAGGCCCTGCATATTGTGGAACTCCTTTCACCTAAAAACGTCAAATAAAGAAAAATGTATAATCGAAAAGGGGTGCCCATATGAAATTAAAATCCGTTTTTATAGTGGCGGTGGCCGTTATTTTTACCCTGGCGGCGGTGGTGTCCGTTGTGTCGGTGCATCCCACAGAGTCCGGGGCGGGTCAGTTGAAAACCTTCACCTCGCTGGGGGAGATGAAGGAGTACATCCAGGCTAACAGGGAGATGTCGGGGTACGGGTACCCCTGGTATTCCGGCATGTTCAGGGGTGGCGATATTATGGTAACCGCCGCGCCTGAGTCAAATATGAAGGAAGTCCCGGCGGACACGGGTAAAATGAAGTTAGACAGCGCGGAAAATGGCGGCGGGGTGGATTTTGCCACCACCAATATACAGGTGGAGGGTGTGGATGAAGCCGATATTATAAAAAGTGACGGAAAATATTTATATGCTGTGTCTGCCGGCAAGGTCATAATAATCGAAGCTTATCCCGCACGGGAGGCCAGGGTTTTATCCAGGATAAGCTGCCAGGGCAGCCCGGTGGAATTGTTTGTTCACGGAAACAGGCTGGCCGTTGTTGAAAACAATTATGCCACCGGAGAGGTTATTGTAAATGCGTACGACATATCCGATAAGGGCAAACCTGAGCAGGTAAGAACCCTGGACTTCAAAGGTAGCCTGGTAAGCTCCAGGTTGATCGGGGATTGCGCCTATTTTGTGGCCAACATACCTGTGGGTACGGGAATTGTGCAGAAAGACGGCAAAGAGGATATACAGTTGCCCGTCATTGACACCGGCACCGGTAAAATAACCGTTGCGCCGGCAGAAATAGCCTATTTCGATTATCCCGACAGCAGTTATGTGTATACGGTGATACTTTCGGTGAATCTGGGTAATGATCAGCAAAAGGTTGCTGCCAAAACTTTTTTGACCGGTATTTCCCAGAATCTGTACGTATCCCGGCAGAATATATATCTAACCAACCAGAAGAACCCGGACCTCATGCTGCTGACCAATAAATACATTGATGGTCTGGCCGGGCTTGTGCCCGCCGATGCGGCCGCCAGACTAAAAACCTTGCGGGCTTGCAAAACTAACATGAATACTATTATGGGCCAGGTGGAGGATGTACTGGAAGGGTATCTGAACAGCCTGGGTTATAGTCAATCCATTGCCATGGAAGAAAAAATTCAGCAGTACCGTGAGAAATATCAGCGGGATATTGAGCGGGACAGGGACAATACTATAATTCACAAGCTTTCTGTGCAGGGCGGCAGTGTGGCATACATTGCTGACGGTGAAGTCCCCGGACAGTTGCTGAACCAGTTTTCCATGGATGAAAACGGGGAATATTTCAGAGTGGCCACCACTTCCACGGGGTTTTTATTCGGTAACGGCACGAACACCAAAAATAATATTTTTGTGCTGGACGATAAAATGCAGATTACCGGCAGGCTGCAGGGGCTGGCCAGGTCGGAAAGAATCTATGCAGCCAGGTTTTTGGGCGACAGGGTATACCTGGTTACTTTCAGAAGAGTTGACCCGTTGTTTGTCATAGACCTTAAAGATCCCAAAAATCCCAAAGTTCTGGGTGAACTGAAAATACCCGGCTATTCCGATTACCTGCATCCCTATGATGAGAACCATATTATAGGCATAGGAAAAGATGTGCCGGAAGCGGGGATACCCGGGCCGCCGGTGGTAAGGCCCTTGGCACGCCCGGAGGCGAAAATTGAGATTGTACCCCCGCCAGTGCGGCCGGGAGGGCTGAAAATAGCACTTTTCGATGTGAGCAATCCGGAAAAACCGAAGGAGATTTCAAAATTTGTAGTTGACCAGCCATCATCCGATTCGGAGGCATTAAGGGACCACAGGGCGTTTCTATTCTCCAAATCAAAGAATCTGCTGGTGCTTCCGGTAACCTACTGGCTGCAGCCGGAAATCAATACCAAAGCTATCTGGCCGGGATATCAACATTTTTGGCAGGGAGCTTATGTTTTCGATGTTTCACCATCTGGCGGCATTGCATTAAAGGGTAAAATTGTGCACGAGGATGATAGGGTTGCGGAAAAAGACACTGGTGGGGCGGTGCGGAGATCTGTGTATATTGAGGACGTACTGTATACCCTTTCGGACGGCATGCTAAAGGCCAACGATTTGGATAGTCTTAAAGAAGTCAAAAGTATCAGGCTGGAGATGTAGTGATATAAAAAGGCCGGTGAAAAAATCGCCGGCCTTTTCAGCGACGAAGCACGAGAACCGTCCCCTTGCTTCGTGTAGCAAGTTTTAACCGTAATTATGCGTACCCTTAACTACCTTAACGCCGAATTTTTCCTCTATTTTACCGACCAGTTCATCTACATCTCTATTGGGGCAAGCAGGCCATGCATTGGCCATACACGTTGACAGGTGGATTACATCAAAATCAACATTTTTCTTGACGCATCCTATATTAGGGATAAGCTGACGGCCCGGGCACTCACATTCGAGATAACCTACAACCTGCACGGAATCGTAGCCGGCAAACTGCCCTTCCTTTTCATTAGCAGCCTTCAGGCATTTCCACTCGCCAGGGCAACCATATCCCTGTGAAGCATATGAGCCGCAGGAGACGATTAATACTTTCACAAAAACCATCCTTTCCAAAACAGTAATTTATTAATCTTTTTTCTACATTGGTTCATTAATTTCCTCTAGAAAAAGTTGCGGCAGGGAATAATAAATATAATATAATTCTAGTTATGGGATGTTGACAGTGGTGGGACGATATGCTAATATGAAATAGGTAAATAAAAATTGTGTTTCAGTGCAGAAACAAATTTGGCGAAGAAGCCTGTTGCTTATTGGTTGCAACAGGCTTAATATTTTCTAGATTAAAGTATTGACAAACATTGTCGAGGTATATATAATATAATGTATCAATAGAATATATAATACAGTGTTGTATTGCTGGCAAGGGCGCTTTTTGAATTAGTCAAAAAGCGTCTTTTTATATTCACTGAGGAATAACCAAGCAAGGGTGCTTTGGCGGGAGCTGTGTCTCCAGCCGGGCACCCTTTTTTTAGTTCGAAGGCGTTTTCTCCTGGAAAATCATATCAGGGGTGGTATAAAGGAAAAATATGCATGCCTATTTTTGGTAGAATTGAACGTTACATGAAAAAATTAAGCAAGGGAGCTTAGTTAAGGAGCGGTGCTGCTCCGCCCCCTTGCTTTTCCGTATATTAGTAACATGTCATTGTCCCGGGTTTTACACTGCGGCTAAAGTGGCGCCGGCTATGGCCGCAGTGATGAAATATAAAATTTTAAAGGAGGTAGTTAATCATGAGAATATCAAAAGTCGGCCTTATTCTGTGGACAATGTTGGTTTTGTTGGCCGTGCCCGGTATGGCCTGGGCTGCTGAGGCCAAAATCGACACCGGGGATACCAGTTTTATGATGCTTTGTTCGGCTCTGGTTCTGATTATGACTCCTGGTCTGGCACTGTTCTACGGTGGTATGGTACGTAAGAAAAATGTGTTGAGCACTATTATGCAGAGCTTCATACTAATCTGCCTGGTTTCCGTACAGTGGGTGCTGTTTGGGTACTCGCTGGCCTTTGGTCCTGACATTAACCATATCGTCGGATCTTTAAGCTGGGCTGGATTAAGCGGCGTGGGTCAGGCTCCCAGCGATACTTACGGTACAACGATTCCCCAGTATGTATTCATGGTATTCCAGTTGATGTTCGCAATCATAACTGCAGCTCTTATTTCCGGTTCCGTGGCCGAGAGGATGCGCTTTCCAGCTTTTCTGCTCTTCTCACTACTATGGACTACTATTATTTACGACCCCCTGGCGCACTGGGTGTGGGGCGCCGGCGGCTGGCTGCTGAATCTGGGCGCACTTGACTTTGCAGGCGGCACCGTGGTGCATATAAGTTCCGGTGTATCGGGTCTGGTGGCTGCCCTGGTGCTGGGTAAGCGCAAGGGTTATGGCTCCGAGGCCATGATTCCCCACCAACTGCCTTTTACCGTACTGGGCGCGGCCCTGCTGTGGTTCGGCTGGTTCGGGTTTAACGCCGGCAGCGCTTTGGCTGCCAACGGCCTGGCCGCCAGCGCCTTTGTGGTGACCAATACCGCCGCTGCTGCGGCAGCACTGTCCTGGATATTCGCCGAGTGGCTGCACCATGGGAAACCTACCATGCTTGGTGCCGCCAGCGGCGCGGTGGCGGGCCTGGTGGGCATCACACCCGCATCCGGATTTGTTACTCCCCTGTCGTCAATTGTCATCGGCCTGGTGGCCGGAGTTGTATGTTATCTGGGAGTGAGTGTGGTTAAGAGTAAATTCGGTTACGATGATGCTCTGGATGCCTTTGGTGTGCACGGCATCGGCGGTACATGGGGCGCCATTGCCACCGGTATATTCTGCTCAACGGCTGTTAATCCGGCAGGTAAAGACGGCTTGATATACGGCAACGCTGCCCAGGTGGGCACCCAGGCCATCGGCGTACTGGCCACAGTAGCCTTCGCCGCCATCGGCACGTTAATTATACTGAAAGTTGTGGGTCTGGTTACAAAACTGAGAGCCACCGAGGAAGAAGAGGAGCTTGGTCTGGACCTGGCCATGCACGGTGAAGACGCTTATCCGGATATAGTTGGCGGTTCTGTAATGGGTGGTAAGTTTGGCGCCACCGGGGATATGCAGGCCATGTTAAGCAGTAGCCTGAAGACTAATTAAGCTTTGAAATCCGGACTTTAGAGTATGCTGACGCTGCGCAAGAAAAATTAATACTGCCCGATATGTGGTAACGCATGGTAGGGTCAAAGCTAAACTGCAAACTACTTATTAACCGTTTACTCAGATAATATTGTATTTAAGTCAAGGGGGTAAAGCAATGAAGAAAGTTGAGTGCATATTGCGGCCCGGCAAGCTGGAAGAAGTTAAGGATGCTTTGAGCCGATTCGGGATAAAGGGCATGACTGTGTATCAGGTAATGGGCTGTGGCCTTCAAGGCGGTAGGAAGGAAGTCTATCGTGGTACGGAATTGACCATTAACCTGCTTCCAAAAATAAAAATGGAAATAGTGGTTGCTGACAAGGATGCTGATGAAATAGTAGCTATAATAACCAAAACAGCTAAAACCGGGCAAATTGGAGACGGTAAAATATTCATCAGCCCGGTAGAAAATGTGGTAAGAATTCGTACAGGTGAGTCCGCAGAAAGCGCAATTTAGCGGTTTGGGGACACACCTTCTGATGTTGGATACATTTCCTACTAGTTGATGATTTAGGGAGTGATTTTCCTACATGAGGGAGGTATACACTCCGCGAAGGAATGTCCCCAATTGATGTTTGGGGACACACATCATCTAAGGAAAGGGGACACACCCCTTCAGGGAATGTCCCCAACGTATGAATGTTTCCAATAAAGGAATGTTTCCGATATATATAACAGTGTTGTTATGAAAAGGGCATTGGCGCCCCCGGTTTCGGGAGGATAAACTCCTCCCCGAAAATCCGGGGCGCCATTTTTTAAAATAATACTGGCAATGTTGCTGTTTTGACTAACAGGCAAAGACGCCTTCTGATATATCTGGAAGGCGTCTTTTTGTTACAATTTTCAGTCAATAGAGGTCAGGGGACACACTTTCTTGTGTTGGCTAAGATCCTTACTTCTAAATGGTTTCGGCAAGGAATGTGCTAAACAAGGAAGGTTGCCACACCTCACGAAGGAATATCCCCAACGTATGTCAGGGGACACACCTTCTTGTGTTGGCTAAGCTCCTTACTTCCAAATGATTTCGCTAAGGAATGTTCTAAACAAGGCAGGTTGCACATCTTCACGAAGGAATGTCCCCAAATAAATTAAAGCGAGGAGGTTTAATTATGAGACGACAGGTTGCCATTTACGGGAAAGGCGGCATAGGCAAATCCACCACCACCCAGAACACGGTGGCAGCCCTGGCTGAAGCCGGGAAAAAAATAATGGTGGTGGGCTGCGACCCCAAGGCGGACTCCACCAGACTGCTACTGCACGGTTTAAATCAGAGGACGGTGCTGGACACCCTCCGGGAGGAAGGCGAAGATATCGATTTGGAGGATATCCTGCGGGTTGGTTTCGGCGGCACCAAATGCGTGGAATCCGGCGGTCCCGAGCCCGGTGTGGGCTGTGCCGGCAGGGGAATTATTACCTCTATTAACATGCTGGAGTCCCTGGGAGCGTATACGGACGATCTGGATTATGTTTTTTATGATGTGCTGGGCGATGTGGTTTGCGGCGGGTTTGCCATGCCCATCCGGGAAGGTAAGGCCAAAGAAATTTATATCGTAGCTTCGGGGGAAATGATGGCGCTATATGCGGCCAACAACATCTGCAAGGGTGTACAAAAATTTGCTACTAACGGTGACGTCAGGCTGGGGGGCATCATCTGCAACAGCCGCAAGGTGGATAACGAGTATGAGCTATTAAAGGCCTTTGCCGAGGAACTGGGGTCCCAGCTGCTCCATTTCGTCCCCCGGGACAATATGGTGCAGAAGGCGGAAATAAACAAGAAAACGGTTATAGATTTTGATCCTGTGGCGGAGCAGGCCGATGAATACAGGGCACTGGCCAGAAATATGGATGGCAACGATATGTTTGTTATCCCCAAGCCCATGGTGCAGGACCGGCTGGAAGAAATTCTGATGGCCCACGGCATTCTGGATTGACAGCTTTATTAAACTGATAGCTTTATAAATTAATAACCCGGGTTTAACATGTGTGCCGCTGGTGTGCATGTTCCGCCCGGCCCGATAAGGGCTTAGGTCAGATATTAAGGAGGAGTATAGCCGATGTTAATGATTAGGGCCATTGTCAGACCAGAGAAAACCAACACCATATTAGCCGAGCTAAACAGCGCTGGCTTTCCCGCAGTGACGAAGATGGATGTGGTGGGCCGGGGCAAGCAGAGGGGCGTTAAGGTGGGAGAAGTAATCTACGACGAAATTCCCAAGGAATTGCTGCTTATGGTGGTAAGGGACGAAGATAAGGAGGATGTCATCAGTATAGTTTCAAAATACGCCAAAACCGGTGAAAAGGGTGCCTTCGGCGACGGCAAAATTTTTGTCAGCCCGGTAGAAGAGGCCTATACCATCAGTAGCGGCATTAAGGGCCTGTAGGGGGGCAGCAGAAATGAAGGAAATTATTGCTATAATTCGCATGAACAAGGTCAACGCCACTAAAAAGGCTCTGGCCGACAACGGGATCTGCGGGCTACATGCCATGAAGGTGATGGGCCGGGGCAAAATGAAGGTGGATTTTTCAGTGTTGGATGAATTGGGGGTTACCGAGGAAATAGGGAGTATGCTGGCGGATGGGCTGGCCAAGGGGACCAGGCTCATTCCCAAACGGATGCTGACCATTCTGGTTCAGGATGAAGAAGTGAAAAAGGTTGTGGATACCATTATCAAGGTTAACCGTGAGGGGAACAAAGGGGACGGCAAAATATTCGTGGTCACTGTTCTGGACGTTGCCAGGGTCAGAACCGCCGAACGAGGCAGGGAGGCAATATAGCGGTCAGGGGACACACCTTCTTGGTTATCAAAATTCCGTACTAATAAACAATTTCACGAAGGAATGTCCCCAACTTATGAAAGGGGACACACCTCTATGAGGAATGTCCCCGATGGAATGTCCCCTAATTTAAGGAGGTGGATTATGTGGCAATCGATGAAAAAACTCTGGATGCTATTTTAAACGAATACCCGGCTAAGGTTAAAAGAAACCGCAAGAAACATATTATTATCAGGGATTCCGCAGCGGAGCATCAGGAAATAGAGGCCAATACCCGCACTATTCCCGGGATTATGACCAACCGGGGCTGCGCTTTCGCCGGCTGCAAGGGTGTGGTGCTGGGGCCGCTGAAGGATATTGTCCATATCGTCCACGGGCCTATCGGGTGCGCCTATTACAGCTGGATGACCAGGAGGAATAAG
The DNA here is from genome assembly GCA_964643075.1 of uncultured Peptococcaceae bacterium. Lineage (GTDB taxonomy): Bacteria > Bacillota > Desulfotomaculia > Desulfotomaculales > Desulfocucumaceae > Desulfocucumis. Next base: position 32,589 of record CAZXQO010000017.1, on the reverse strand, counting down.
GCCAAATCAGAAGATTCCAAACAGAATTTTTTGCATTACTGTGTATCCACCGATATGCAGGAAAGCGACATCGTGTTCGGAGGAGAGAAAAAGCTGGCCAGGATGATCGATGAGGTGGTGGAAATACTGAGCCCCAAAGCCATCACCATTTCCGCCACCTGTCCAGTAGGGCTAATCGGCGACGATATCCAGCAGGTGGCCAGGGAAGCCCGGAAAAAACACGGTGTTAACATTACGGCATACAACTGCGAGGGCTATAAAGGTGTCAGCCAGTCCGCCGGCCACCACATTGCCAACAACGGGCTGATGGAAAACATCATCGGCGAGGGCGATATGGAGGAGCCGCCTACCAGGTATACTATCAATGTTTTGGGGGAATACAACATTGGCGGCGACAGCTGGGAAGTGGAAAGGGTGCTGAAAGATATCGGCTATCACGTGCAGGCGGTAATGACCGGCAATGGCTCCTACGAAGACCTCAAGAACGCCCATGTAGCCCAGCTTAATCTGGTGCAGTGTCACCGCTCCATTAACTATATCGCCTCCATGCTGGAAACCAAATACGGCACACCCTGGCTGAAGGTTAACTTTATCGGCATCAGGGCCACCATTGAATCATTGCGCAACATGGCACTATATTTCGGTGATGAAGAATTAATCAATAAAACAGAAGAAGTTATAGCCAGGGAATTAGAGGAAATAGAGCCCCTGCTGGAACCTTACAGAAAAATATGTGCCGGCAAAACAACCTTCTGTTTCGTGGGTGGCTCCCGGGGCCACCATTACCAGGGCCTTTACGGAGAATTAGGCATATCCACAGTGCTGGCCGGCTACGAATTTGCCCACCGGGACGATTACGAAGGCCGGGAGGTCATTCCCAATATTAAGCCGGACGCGGACAGCAAGAACATACCGGATCTACACGTATCGCCGGATGAAAGCCGCTACCGCCTGAAAATACCCCAGGAGCGCATGGAGGAATTGAAAACAAAAATACCTCTGAGCTACTACTCCGGCATGAATGTAACCATGGCGGAAGGAAGCATCATCGTGGATGACCTCAATCATTACGAAACAGAGGAGTTTATAAAGATTTTAAAACCTGATATTTTCTCCTCCGGCATCAAGGATAAATATATACCCCATAAGATGGGTATTCCCTGCAAGCAGTTGCATAATTACGACTACAGCGGCCCTTATGCAGGATTCAGGGGATCTGTGAATTTCGCCCGGGACATCTGTATGAGTTTCACTACCCCTGCCTGGAATTTCATGGTACCGCCCTGGAAGGATAAACCTTTGCTGGAAGGGACCGTCGCACTGTGTAACGGCGCTGCCTGCGCCGTTGATAAAGCCAGGTAGCTGGAAGGAAGCAATAATCTTTACGGAAAGGAGTAACCTAACATGTTAGACTGCACACCGAAAGAAATAAAAGCGCGCAGCGGTGGAGTGATTAACCCGGCCAAAACCTGTCAGCCCATAGGGGCTATGTATGCTGCCCTGGGCATTCATAGCTGCATGCCCCATAGTCACGGCTCCCAGGGTTGCTGTTCCTACCACAGGATGCATCTCACCCGGCATTTCCGGGATCCTGTGGTGGCCACCACCAGTTCCTTTACCGAGGGGGCGTCGGTTTTCGGGGGTGTCTCCAATTTAAAAACATCCATCAAGAATGTTTTTGAAGTTTACAACCCTGATGTCATGGCGGTGCACACCACCTGCCTTTCTGAAACCATCGGGGATGACCTGCCCAGCATTATAAAGTCGGCGGAAATTCCCGAGGGCAAGCTGGTCATTCACGCTAATACCCCCAGTTATCAGGGGTCGCATATTACCGGTTTTTCCAATATGACCAAAGGAATGGTAAACTACCTTTCCGCTGCTGCCACGGAGGTTAAAAAGGAGCAGGTTAATATTATCCCCGGTTTCGTAAATCCCGGAGATATGCGGGAGATTAAAAGAATGACGCAGCTTATGGGCATTAAATACATTATGTTCCCGGACACCTCCGGCGTGGTGGACTCGCCCATAACCGGCCAATATACCATGTTCAACAGGGGCGGCGCTAGGGTGGAAGATATAAGGGATACGGGTAACTCGAAACTAACCCTGGCCCTGGGCGGCTATGCTTCCGGCGACCCTGCTATCCAGTTGGAAAGGAAATGCAAAGTTCCCGCCGTTGCCCTAAAAACTCCTCTGGGCGTCAAGGCTACCGATGAATTTTTGCTGGCCCTGCGCCAGGCCTTTGCTGCGGAGGTGCCCTACGAACTGGAGGAGGAAAGGGGCCAACTGGTGGATATAATGGTGGATACTCACTACCATTTCCACGGCAAAAAGGTAGCTATATTTGGCGACCCGGACATACTTATCGCCCTTACCGAATTTGTACTGAGCCTGGGTATGCAGCCCATGTATGTGCTTACAGGCACTCCGGCTGGGACCATTGGTGGTCCTGTGGGTACTTTTGAAAAAGAAGTCAAAAGTATGTTGGAGCAGGCAGGGGTTGATGGAAAGGTAAAAGCGGCGGGTGACCTGTTTGAACTGCACCAGTGGATTAAAAACGGTCCGGTTGATCTGCTCATGGGCAACACCTACGGTAAATATATCGCCAGGGCGGAAGATATACCCTTTGTCAGGGTGGGCTTCCCCATCCTGGACAGAAGCGTGCAGCCCTACCTGCCTATTGTGGGTTATAAGGGCGCCATGCGGCTGCTGGAGATGATCAGCAACGCCTTGCTGGACAGAGCGGACCGGGATGCTGTAGATGAAGATTTTGAACTGGTAATGTAAAAACCAACCCGAAAGGTGTGATGGAAATGGAAGCGGTAAAGCTGGCGGAACCGGCTGTGGAGGAAAGACAGGATTTCATCCGTACCAAGGGCAAGCAAAAGCAGCAGCTTAAATGCGACGCCGACAGTGTCGCCGGGTGCGTGAGCCAGCGGGCCTGTGTATATTGCGGGGCAAGGGTTGTTTTAAACCCGGTTACCGATGCCATCCATCTGGTGCATGGCCCCATCGGCTGTTCCAGTTATACCTGGGATATCAGGGGCAGCCTGAGCAGCGGCTCCGATCTTTACAGATACAGCTTTTCCACCGACCTGGGGGAGCGGGACGTTATTTTTGGCGGAGAAAAGAAGCTGGCCCTGGCCATTGATGAACTGGTGCAAAAATATCCTGCCAAACTGGTTTTCGTTTATTCCACCTGTATTGTAGGGGTAATAGGTGACGATTTGGAGGCGGTTTGTAAGGCCGCCGCCAGAAAGCACAATATAGAGGTTATTCCCGTTCAGTCCAGCGGCTTTATAGGTAATAAATCAGCCGGTTACCGGGCCGCCTGCGATGCCCTGCTGAGACTGATTAAGCCACCGGATGGCGAGATGCCGCTAAAAACCAGAAGCATAAATTACCTGGGCGACTTCAACCTGGCCGGTGAGCTATGGATTATCAAAAATTATTTAAAGGAAATGGGTATAGACATTAACGTGGCCTTTACCGGGGATTCCAGTTGCGAAGCTCTAAAAAACGCCACCCGGGCCGCACTGAATATAATTCAGTGCGCCGGCTCCATGTATTATCTGGCCCAGAAGCTGGAGGAGCTTTACGGTATTCCTTACATGAACATATCTTTTCTGGGACTGGAGGACACCGCCTCCTCTCTGCGCAGGATTGCAGAGGCCTTTAACGATCCGGAAGCCGGGTGCCGGGCGGAGGAACTTATCGCCAGGGAATCCGCTCTGGTCAGGGATCAAATACAGTGGTACCGGCAGAGGCTGGAGGGCAAAAAGGCTGCCATTTACGTGGGCGGTGGGTTCAAAGCCATTTCATTAATCAAGCAGTTCAGGGAGATAGGCATAGATGTGGTAATGATCGGCACTCAGACCGGCAGGCCGGAGGAATATGATGCCATCACCGACCTGGTGGACGAGGGCACGGTAATTCTGGATGATGCAAATCCTTCGGAGCTGGAAAAATTCATGGTAGAAAAAGGCGCCCACCTGCTGGTGGGGGGTGTCAAGGAAAGGCCCCTGGCCTATAAATTGGGCATGGCCTTTATCGACCACAACCATAACCGCAAACACCCGTTAAGTGGTTACGTGGGGGCGGTGAATTTTGCCGCAGAAGTATATTCGACATTATGCTCACCAGTATGGAATTATCTATAACCGGATTAATGACTTTAAGGTGGCATCCTGATGCTTGAGGGGAGGATACTATGAACAACGAGCATTACCGTAATGTTAATGAAAACCCTTGCCATATGTGCATGCCCATGGGCGGTATCCTGCCCTTCAAGGGAATTGAAAAATCCATGGTGATTATACACGGTTCCCAGGGGTGCAGCACGTACATGCGCAGGCATATTGCCGAGCATTTTAACGAGCCCATAGATGTGGCTTCTTCCTCTCTTAACGAAAAGGGTACTATTTACGGAGGGGAAAAAAATTTAAAGCAGGGTCTGGATAATTTGATTAAATTATATAAACCGGGATTGATCGGTGTCTTGACCACCTGTCTGTCGGAAACTATCGGTGAGGATATCGACTGGATAGCCGACTCTTATCTGGCGGAAAGGGGACTTGAGCATTATCCCCTGATCACCGTGCCCACTCCCGGCTACGGGGGCAGTCACAGTGAGGGGTACTGGCTGGCGGTTAGAAAGATTATAGCCACCCTGGCCCGGAAAACCGCCTCCCATTCCAAAATAAATATCATAGTACCCAATATGAGTCCGGCGGACATAAGAGAAATTAAGAGAATACTGCGGCTGATGCAGGTTGATTACATTCTGTGCCCGGACTTTTCAGATACCCTGGACCGCCCCTATGCCAGGCCTTACAAAAAGATTCCCGACGGTGGCACCAGGATTGATGATATTAAAAATATAGCCGGGGCGCAGGCCACCATTCAAATGGGCCTGACGGCTGACGATGCCTTTTCCCCGGGCAAATATCTGGAAAACGAATTCGGCGTGCCTCTTTATAACGTCCCCATTCCCATGGGTATAGAGGGCACGGACAAATTTATAGGGGTATTGAAAGAACTTACCGGCAATCCCGTGCCTGCGGAACTGGAAATGGAAAGGGGAAGACTCCTGGACTGCATGATTGACTCCCACAAATATAATTTTCAGGGCCGCAGTGTTATTTTCGGCGAGCCGGAGTTGGTCTACGCCGTGGCCTGTACCTGTGTGGAAAACGGTATATTCCCGGTGCTGGCGGCTACTGGCAGCAAAGGATCTAAACTTCCCGGACTGTTGATGCCACTTTTGGCCCTTAGCCCGGAAAATACTGAAATACTCTGCGCAGCGGATTTCGCAGGGATAAAGGAAAAGTGCAGGGAACTCAAACCTAATATTGCCATAGGGCATTCGGACGGAAAAGTTTTAACCGAAAGGGAGGGCATCCCTCTGGTCAGATTGGGCTTTCCCATCCACGACCAGGTAGGGGGGCAGCGCCTCTTATCGGTGGGGTATGCCGGCACCACCATGTTTTTGGACCGGGTTACCAACACCCTGCTGGAGCAAAAACACAAAAACTACCGGGCTTCCATGTATGATAAGTTTTATGCCCGGCCTGCCATCTGAGACAGTAACCGCCGGTGGAGATTCAATACCGGTTCGCCATAAAGGACTTTTAAAGAAAGTTGGGGTGAAATCAATGGATTGCCAGTGCACCAGCAAACAGACCCGCACTACCGGTGAAGGTAGCATACCGGCTGAATTAATACAGCAGACAGACAGGCATCCCTGCTATTCTTTCGGCGCTCACCACAAATATGCCAGGATGCACTTACCTGTTGCACCGGCGTGCAATATTAGCTGCAATTATTGTAATCGCAAATATGATTGCGTGAATGAAAGCAGGCCTGGTGTAACCAGTGAGCTGCTAACCCCTTTCGCAGCCCTGGAGAAATTCAGACTGGTCAGAGAAAAGTTGGCTAATCTCAGCGTGGTGGGTATTGCCGGGCCTGGTGACGCGCTGGCTAATTGGAATGCTACCAGAGAAACTATTAAGCTGATTAAACAGTCGGACCCCCATATAATTTTTTGCCTGTCCACCAACGGGCTGCTGCTGCCGGACTATGCCGGCGAAATAGTAAGGCTGGGGGTGCGGCATGTCACCGTGACGGTAAATTGCCTGGAGCCGGAAACCGGCAACAAAATTTATAAATTCATTAATTACAAAGGAAAACTGTATGAGGGGCCCAAAGCTGCAGGTATATTGATAAAAAACCAGCTTGAGGGTATTAAATACCTCACTGGCCACGAGGTTATGGTAAAGGTAAATATAGTCATGGTGCAAGGTGTTAATGATGTCCATATTCCTGCTGTAGTCAAAAAAGTAAAGGACTTGGGTGTCTTTATCTCTAACATTATGCCTCTTATACCAGCTCCGGGCAGCGCCTTTGAGGATTTTCCCGGCACTAACGCTAAAGAATTAAAAAAAATGAGGGATATTTGTCAGGCCGACCTCCGGCAAATGTATCACTGCCGGCAGTGCAGGGCAGATGCAATCGGTCTTTTAGGGGAGGATATATCACACCAGTTCAGGGCTGCTGCCGGTGAAGATTCTTCTAACGTGCAAAAAGCGGTATAAATAATTAAGGGACATTCCTTCTTAAGAAAGTTAATATGTAAGGATTTTAGAGAATCTAAGAAGGTGTGTCCCCAAACCTTAAAGGGGGGTGAGGAAGTGAACAAGCCTAAATACCATATTTTTGTTTGTACCAGTTCACGGCCCAACGGGCAGCAAAAAGGTTTCTGCCATACCAAGTCTGCGGTGGATTTACTCAGTGGCTTTATGGAGGAAATCGAAGAGAGGGGACTGGGCGGAGAAGTTTTTGTTTCCAATACCGGGTGTTTCGCCCTGTGTGAAAAAGGCCCCATCGTGGTTGTCTATCCGGACAATGTGTGGTATGGTGCAGTAACGCCGGATGATGTAGAGGAAATTATGGATGAGCATATTGAGGGAGGTAAGCCTGTGAAGCGCCTGGAATTATAGGCGATCGCCATAACCCGGAGGGAGGAATGACAATTGCCCAGAGATATCGCGGTTTTTGTAGGGAAAAACGGCTCCACGGCTTCCCTGAACGAACCGGGAAAATTGGTTGTTTACAGGAAAAAGAAGGGTAAATGGAACGCCTTAAGGGAAAAAGATTTTACCCTGGCCAATTGCCCGGGTATGCAGGAACTGCGAAAAAAGATGGGAGAAGCTCTTTTTTTCCTGAACGACTGCAAAATAATTGTGGGGTCCACCATAGTGGGAGTACCGTATTTTGAATTGGAAAAATCTGATTTCAGCATCTGGGAGTTTGAAGGAAAGCCCGTGGAAATTCTTGACTATGTGCTGGAAAGGGAAGAAGATTCGGAAACGGAAAAAGCCGGACGGGAAGGCGTAAAACTTCAGACTGTTCCAGTGGAGGTATCTCCCGGCTGCTTCCGGTTGTCGCTGAAAGAATTCCAGGAAAGCGACACAGGCATTACCTCAAAGCAGGCCTTGCTGCCTTTCCTGCGCAAGAGTAATTTTTATTCCCTGGAGGTGCTCTGCTCCCATATTCCACCCTGGCTGGAGGCGGAAATGATCAGCGGTAACCTTACCGCAGAATTTTCCAGAGTTGGCCCGGGGGAAATAAAAATAACCATCACTAAAAAATGCTGCACCCAGTGTAATTGACATTAATTTGTGGCCGGGCCAGCCGATGGGGTTATCATTCGGATAGCCCCGGCGCCCGGTCGGCCCGGCCACTTAATTTTATATCATATGCTACAAAATAGAAAGGTTTGCTTTGACATAATTTCATAGCAGGTGTACAGATGCAATCAATATGTCACACTAAAGAGAGTAACAAAATTAACAGTATTATAAAAGATGAAAATATAATAGCGCACTTTCAGCCACTTATCTCGGTTAAAAAAAGAAAGGTTATCGGGCTTGAGGCATTGTGCAGGGGGATTGATACGGACTCGGGGGGAATGATTCCCCCGGGCATGCTTTTCGATGATGCCAGGCATGAGGGCATGATTATCGAGCTGGACAGGCTTTGCCGTAAAAAGGCCCTGGAAAAATACACTGAAATTCATGCTGTTAATACGGATATTCTTTTATTTCTTAATTTTGACACATCCATAATGGATATGGGCGTGGTAGGCTCCGGAAATTTAATCAAGATGGTCAACGGATTGAATATAAACCCCGGCAATGTGGTTATAGAAATTGTGGAATCAAAGGTCAACGACGTTTCGGCATTGAAGGAGTTTATCATTAGGTATAAGGACTACGGTTTTCTTATAGCCCTGGACGATGTGGGGGCAGGTCATTCCAACCTGGACAGGATTTCGCTGGTGCGACCGGATATATTGAAAATAGACAGGCTTCTGCTTGGCGGCTTGGATAAAAAATATTACAAACAGGAGACGTTTAAAACTCTGGTTAATCTGTCCAAAAAGATTGGCGCCCTGGTGGTGGCGGAAGGGGTGGAGAGCGAGGAGGAGGCAATTTGCGCCCTGGAACTGGGCGCCGATATGCTGCAGGGCTTTTATTTCGCCAGACCCGGGGAATTTACCGGCCAATCGCTGAACGGATTCGATCACAAAACAGACTGTATGGCTGTTAAATACAAAAACCACATATACGAAAAAATACGTTCGGAAAGACAGAAGTTCGCCGAATACATGAAGATAACCGACAGGATAATAGAAGAGCTGTCCAGTACCGCCAGTCCTAATTTTGATTATGAGCTCAGCCATTTAATTAACGAATATCTCTTCATGGACTGCATTTATATACTGGATTTAACGGGGGTGCAGCTTACCAATACATACTGCAACAATTTCCGCCTTCCCCGGCATAACAAACTGATCTTCAGCCCGGCCAGCAAAGGCACTGAGCATTCATTAAAGGACTACTATTATCTTTTTATTAACTCCGGGCAGAGCAAGTATACTACGGAGCCATACATTTCATTGGCTTCCGGCAACTTCTGCATAACCGTGTCCTCTTTTTTTGCAGATGTTAATGACAACCAATTCATATTATGTATAGATTTTAACCAGGATTACCTTATCTAAGGGTGTCCATTTTCCAGGTTGCAGCATTTAAATAACCGGGCCACCTGCATGAGCGAAATTTTATCACGGTGCCGGAGGCTGCGGCCTTTTGCAGTTGCCCGTGTTTCCACGACACGACTCTGTCATGATGCCTGAAGATTTTCGCCACCGATAGTCCTTATGGGCGGCAGCCCCTTTTTTAAAATAGCGGAATGGAGGAAAGCCTGTGAAGGATTTGCTGCTGGTAGATACCACGCTCAGGGATGGAGAGCAAACGCCGGGCGTAATCTTTACATTGAGGGAAAAAGCCGTGATCGCCCGGCTGCTTGATTTATCCGGTGCGGATATAATTGAGGCGGGGGTTCCGGCCATGGGCGAAATCGAGCAGACGGCTTTGTTTTTTATCAATAACCTCGGACTGGGAGCCAGAATAATTGCCTGGAACAGGATTGTGCTGGGCGATATTCAGGCATCCCTGGCCTGTGGAGTAAAGGATATTCATATTTCTGCGCCGGTATCGGATATACAGATTAAATACAAACTGGGTAAAACCAGGCAGTGGGTGCTGGACTGTACCAGGGGCGCCGTAAGGTACGCTCTGGATTATGGCTGCAAGGTATCGGTAGGGGCAGAGGATGCTTCCAGGGCCGATCCGGTATTTCTGGAGGAATTTGCCCGGGCGGCCCGGGAGACGGGCGCCGAACGACTGAGGTACGCGGACACCGTCGGGGTGCTGCAGCCGTTATCGGCTTACGAGCAACTTTGCGCGCTGGCGGATAAGAATATCATTGATCTCGAATTTCACGGCCATAACGACTTCGGCATGGCCGTGGCCAATTCCATCGCTGCCGTGAAGGCCGGCGTAAAATATGTGGATACCACCGTAGGGGGACTGGGGGAAAGAGCCGGGAATACCGACATGAGAAAATTTATCCGGGCCGTGGGGCTCATTTCCGGCATTAGTTCCAAATGGAAATTCAACATGATGAATGAACTGGAGCGGTATGTGGCACTTGCGGCCAACAGGACGGCCCCCCGGGAAAAAATTGTCCAGTCAGTATAAATACCACCGGATTAAATCCTCCGGTGGTTTTCTTTTTGGGAACCTTCCCTGACTCACTAAACCCTATAAGCAGGTGGTTCTAAAACCCATCCTTTAAACTGACCATAAACCAGATATTTATCATACATTTTTATTTCATCAATTAGAAACTTCTTGAATTCCTCCCTAAGCTCCGGTGATGTAGATTGAATCATAGCTGACACATGAACAGGTATGAAACTTTGAATGCCGGCAAACACCCGTCTAAAGATATATTCATCAGTAATAACTTCAGGATTAATAGTACTGACAGAAGCAAAGGGAGGCCTTTTGGGTAGTGGTATTCCATACTTTACCATTAATTTTTCTAATTCGGAAGCCTGTTTCTTAAGTTCTTCGAGGCCTTTAATTAAAACTAACTTAAGGTCCGGGTCTCTCGCAAAATTCTCAAGCACTTGCGTTATTTCTATTACATCATAACGTGATATGACATGATCCCAAAGATGCCAGGCCGAATTTATATTAATTTCAGTTTGCAGATACTTTCTCGATTTTCCTATTTTTGTGATACTTTCAATTATCTCTAGCGCTCTCACGAATTACACACCCCTCTTTGATTTTTTACTTTTAGAAACAAAAGTAATTTAATGCAGAGAGCTAGAACTAAACCCTATAAGCAGGTGGTTCGTTAATCCATCCTTTTAACTGTCCGTATAGCAATAAATTATCAAAAGCATTAATCTCATCCAAAAAGAAGCTCAGTAATTTCTCTCTAAGTTTTACCGAAGTAGTCTGAACCAGTGCTGAAGAGTAGATATACAAATGTAGTTGAATTCCAGAAAACACGCGTTTAAAAATATATTCATCCGTTACAACTTCAATATTGTTTGCGGTTTTTGAACCTGCAGGTGGTCTTTTAGGTAATGGTATGCCGTATTTGTCTATTATTTCCTCCAGTTGGGTTACTTGTTGCTTAATATATTTAAGAATATTACTTAAAACCAATTTCAGTTCTGCATCGTTTGCAAAATTATGAGAAATTTGGGTCAATTCTATAATGTCATATCGTGAAGTTATGAGATTCCAAAAATGTCCTGCTTCAAATACATTCATCTCCCTTTGTAAATCAAGTGTTGTTTGCCCAAGGTCTGCTATTTTTTCAATTTGTTCTAATATCTTCACTTAAATCTTCCTTTCCTTTTAGGCCAAAAACCATGTGATTTTTCGCTGAATTGCGGGTCGAAATAGTGTCCGGAATTAAACGAATGACTTTTTTGGTGTAACCTTAAAGAGTATTATCACCGAGGAAAAGAAAACATATTCCCTGATCTTTTTGGAGTGTCTTTCGTATTTATCCCGGGCCAGCCTGCTATAATTACCGGCGGCACTACCGTGGCCCTGTGTTATATCGTTAAAGGTAATTCATTACGGTTATAGAACTCTATATTAACAATTCTAAATATACGGGGGGATTCGGATGTTTGTGGGCAATGTGAAAAATATTGAGGAAATAAAACTCACCGTTCCGGGCGTGGTAAACGCCTTTAAGAAGACATTGATCGGGCCTGGGGAGGGTTGGGAAGGATGGGTAATGCGTCTATTTACCCTGAAAGAAAAAGGTAATTCCCCCCGCCATGCTCATCCCTGGCCACATATCAATTATGTGGTGAGCGGCAGGGGTATGCTGTATATTGACGGTAAAGAAAATGTGCTGGAGCAGGGTTCTGTGGCCTATGTCCCTTCCGGTGCCGAGCACCAGTTTGTCAGCACAGGGGATGAGGATTTTGCTTTTATCTGCATTGTGCCCGAGGAGGGAGACAAGTAGTGACCGATCCGGTATTCAGTCCGGCTACCCTCACTTCATAGGAAATCTCTACGCTAGCTGTGCTAAATTGCTGCAGGGCAGTGACTACCGCGCACATCGGTAACAAAGGCTCCTCTGCTGGTGGGCTTGCCTTCGGCTCATGAGTTTCGAGGCTAATTACCTCAAGTGGGCAGGGATTCATCCTTGTCGGCTGCAATCCCGTGGATGAAAATAGTAAACAGTGAGCGGACCGTTTCCTCGGGAGTGAGATTGTTGTCAAGGATAAAGGTCGGGTTGCCCACTGCCCTGATGCTGGCCAAAAGGGCGGTGGTAATAATCTTGGGGTTGATGTTACTGTTGAAATAGCGGTCATTATTTATCAATATACCTTCAAATATTTCCTGTATATTCCGGGTGCGGAACTGTTCCATTTTTTCCCACAGGTGAGGATAATGCTTTTGTAAGTCATACAGCACTGAAGGCTGCACCATCCGGAGATTCTGAGTAATACCGAGTACTACGTTCATGATTTTTTCCAGCGGGTTTTCCGTTTTTCCCAGGGCCTGTGCTATACTCCGCCGGACATCGGCCATGAATTGCTCCAGAACGGATTCTACAATTTCCTCTTTACTGTTGAAATAACGGTATATGGTTCTCTTGCTGATACCGGTGCGGGCGGTGAGGTCATCCATCGTAAAGCCGGAAAATCCCCGCACCAGGACCATTTCTCTGCAGGCGGCAATTATTCTTTGCCTGTAATCCACGCCAGCCACCACCTCTCACATCTCAATCTCCTAGGCAATTTTCTTCTTGAATTTGGCAATGCTCAAAGCAATCAGCACTACAGAAAAAACCAGCAGTGCCATTACCTGTGGTATCAGATACTGGAAACCGATGCCCTTTAAAACAATGCCCCTGATGATGGTCAGGTAAAAGGTAAGCGGGATCAGATTTCCTATATATTGTATTACAACTGGCATGGCTTCCCTGGGGAACATGAAGCCGGAAAGCAGTATGCTGGGCAGCAATACGAAAAAGGACATCTGAAAGGCCTGCATCTGGTTTTTGGCTATATTGGATATCATAATCCCTAGACCCAGGGAGGCAGTGATAAAAAACAGCGTTAACAGGTACAGCTCCAGCAGGCTCCCCCTTACGGGCACATGAAACACCAGGGCGCCCACCAGCAGGGCCACGGTGATCTGGACGTAGCCCAGGGCAATATAGGGTATAATTTTACCGATCATCAGCTCATAAGATTTTACCGGGGTGACGATGATCTGCTCCAGGGTGCCCCTTTCTCTTTCCCGGACAATGGCCATGGAGGTCATCATCACCATGGTCATGGTGACAATTATGCCCAGGATGGCGGGTACCATGTAGAAAGCGGTTATACCATCAGGGTTGTACCAGGGCCGTACCCTGATATCATATGGAATATCAGTTACCCGGGCCTTCTGAGCGATTATTTTTTGGGATTTCAGGAGTCCGACGGAGTTGGCGGTAGCAATGGCGGAGGCGGAAACCATACTGTCGCTGGCGTCAACCAGCACCTGCAGCGGGGCCGTTTCCCCCCTCTTTAATTTTTCAGCAAAATCCGGTGGAAAAATTATGCCTGCTTTGGCCCTGCCGCTGTCGATTGCTTCGGTCACTTCGTCATAGCTGCTGGCAGCGGTGCTTATTTCAAAGTAGCCGGAAGCTGTTAAGGAATCCAGCATATCCCTGCTGGCGTAGGACAGGGACTGGTCAAATACCACGGTGGGTATATGCTTTACTTCCGTCTGTATGGCAAAGCCGAACAGCAGCAACTGAACCAGGGGCAGCATGAATATCATACCCAGGGTCAGCCGGTCTCTTTTTATTTGTAAAAATTCTTTTTTCAGTATGGCCAGTATTCTGCTCATTCAGGACACCTGCCTTTTCTTCTGCCTGGCCAGCGAGATAAAAACATCTTCCAGGGAAGGAGAGATTCTGATGCTGTTACCTCCTGTGAAGCGGTCAAGCTCGGCCATGTGGGCCTCCGACTCAATCAATACGTGCAATAGCGGGCCGTGAATGGAACATTCCCTGACATAAGGCAGTTTTTCTATGCCGGCTATCCGGTCCATGGCCCCGGGAATGTCCAGTTCCACCAGACAGCCCTGAATAATGTTGTTTTTCAGGTTATCCGGCGTGTCGTTGGCGATTAAGGCGCCTTCGGATATAAAAGCGATGTTGCGGCATCTTTCCGCCTCGTCCATATAGTGGGTGGTAACCATAACAGTGGTTCCCTCTGCGGCCAGGCTCTGGATGATTTTAAAAAACATGCGCCTGCTGGTGGGGCTGATGCCGCTGGTGGGCTCATCCAGAAACAGTATGGCGGGGCCGGAGAGTATGGCACAGCCCAGCGCCAGCCGCTGCTTCCAGCCTCCGCTGAGGTTGGCCGCCAGCATATTTTCCCGCCCGGCCAGATGCGCCATGTCAATCATCTCGCCTATTCTTTCTTTTCTCCGGGCATGAGGAATGCTGTACAGCCCGGCATAAAAGTCCAGGTTCTCAAATACCGTAAGATCGTCATAAAGGCTGAATCTCTGAGACATGTAGCCTATCTTTTGCTTGATTTTTTCCGGCTCCCCGGCCAGGTCGTAGCCCAGCACGGCGCCCCGGCCGGAGGTGGGTTCCAGTATGCCGCACAGCATTCTGATGGTGGTGGACTTACCCGAGCCGTTGGGTCCCAGAAAACCGAAAATCTCTCCCCGCCTGATGTTTATACTTAACCTGTCCACGGCGGTAAAGGAGCCGAATTTCCTGGTAAGTTCATCGGTTGTTACCACGTATTCCATCATGACACCTCTTTTTCCGTGAGTGCAACGAATATATCCTCCATGGACGGCGCTATTTCTTTAATCCTGATTAATGCTACGCCCTTTTCTTGCAGCATGGTGGTTATGGCCTGCACCGCGGCTTCCGTTTCCCTAACTGCTACATGGTAGCTGTCGCCGTAAAAGCCGGCTTCCGCAACGATCTCCAGTTGGTTCAGAAAATCAAGGTCTGTGGCGTCAGTTTTCAGTTCAAGTATTTTATACGAAAAGTTATTCTTGTAATTGCCCGGGGTTTCCACCGCTACGATTTTGCCCCGGTCCATGAAGGCTATCCTGTGGCAAAGCTCCGCCTCGTCCATGTAGGGGGTGGAAACTATCATGGTAATACCGTCCTTGTTCAGCCGGTAGAGAATCTTCCAGAAATCCTTGCGTGATTCCGGGTCAACCCCGAAAGTGGGCTCATCCAGGATCAGCATGCCGGGCCGGGCCAGCAGGGCGCAGGTGAGGGCCAGTTTTTGTTTCATACCCCCGGAGAGATTGTCGGCGAAGCGGTCTTTAAACCGGATCAGCCCGGTTATATCCAGTATTTCGTCTGCTCTCCGCCGTATGGTTCCGGCATCCACCCTGTACATGGCGCCAAAAAAATTTATGTTTTCCATGACCGTCAGGTCACCGTACAGGCTGAATTTTTGGGGCATATAGCCAAAGCTGCTACTGCCGGCCCGGCTCCTGTCTCCGTTAAAGATCACCCTGCCCCCGGTGGGTGTTACGATACCGCACAACATTCTTAACATGGTGGTTTTGCCCGCCCCGTCGGGGCCCACCAGCCCGAATATTTCCCCCGGACGGACCTCAATAGAGGCGTTCTCCACTGCTGATACAGTTCCGAACCTCTTACTCAGGGATTCCGCTGCCAGCATCTGCTCACCTCCGGGTAAAGACAACGTCTGCCGGCATGCCCGGCTTAAGGGCGCCGTTTTGGTTATCTATCCTTATTTTTACGGCAAAGACGATGTTGGTGCGTTCTTTTTTGGTCTGGATGGTTTTAGGGGTAAATTCCCCCTGATCGGCAATTTCTTCAATGACTCCCTCGTACTCTACGGAACTGCCGCTCACCGTAAAGGTTACCTTTTGTCCCAGCTTGATTTTGGGCAGGTCGTCGGTGGGGACGTATACCTTAATCCACATGTCGTTCAAATCGGCTACAGTGGCTATCGAAGCGCCGGCCTGCACGTATTCCCCCGGTTCGAAATTTTTGCTGAGCACCGTTCCTTCAATGGGGCTGATAATTTTGGTGTCTTCAAGTAATGCTTCCGATGCTTTTAAAATTGCCCTGCTGCGTTCCAGTTCGGCCCTGGCCGTTTTAATCTGTTCAGGCCTGCTGCCGGATTTCAGTAGACTTAGCCTGGAACTGGCTGCATCCACAAGGTTTTGGCCCTGTTTCCAGGCGACCTCAGCTTTTTCGTAATCGGCTTCGGATACCGCCCCCTGCTGGTAAAGTTCGTATATCCTGTCATAGTCCTTTTGTGCCTGTGCATAATTGGTCCGGGCAGTGTTTAAGGATATTTCGGCGTCTTTTATTTCCTGCTCTCTGGCGCCGGAATTAAGATCTGCCAGTTGCGCCTCGGCCTTGGTCACTCCCAGAGCGTCCCTTTCTTTCTGGGCGATTAAATCATTCCGGGTAATTAATGCCACCAATTGGTTCTTTTTTACTCTGTCCCCGGTCTTAATGGTGAGGTTCTGTAATATTCCGGGCAGCCTGGCGCAAAGCTCAACCTGCTCGGCCTCAATGGTTCCCGCTGCCTGCAGGGGTGCATCGTCTGCCTGGACATACCTGCTGTAACCCCAGTAGGCGCCGGCCGACAGCAGAGCAAGTAAAATTAAGGCGGCAATCTTTTTTCTCATATTAATCCCCCATTCTCTAACCGGCTGATTGATTAATACAGGTAAACTGAATACACTAAAATAGTTTACTTGTTATGCATGATAGCACTTCAACATTCTTCTGGCAATACTTACGTAATAAAATTATGAAAATTTTTCTGCCTAAGTGTATGGCCGCAGTATTATCACGTACACGTATTGGGAAAAGCGGTCTGGAAATACGGAAAAGGAACTGTAAAAAGCAGGGATTTGCGGGCAAAGCATAAAATATAATGATAACGAAGTTATTGAAGGGAAGGGTTTATTTTGGGAGAACTGGTATACCTCAACGGCTGGACCGGACCTTTTGAAGATGCTTTTGTTTCGGTGAATGACCGGGGCTATAATTTTGGCGATGGTGTTTACGAGGTGATCAGGGTTTATGGCGGGAAAATGTTTGCCTTGGAGGAGCATTTGCAGAGGTTGGAAATGAGTGCGGCCGCCGTGGAGATAAATATGCCGTGGAATTCGCATCAACTTGCGGCCATCGTGGAAGGTGTACTCAAGCAAAGCAATATCAGGGAAGCCATGGTTTATATGCAGGTGACCAGAGGGGTGGCGCCCAGAAACCATTTGTTTGACCCGGATATTAAGCCAGGGCTGCTTGTAACCGTGCGCAATGTGCCGGAGATATCCCCCGCTATATACAGCGAGGGAGTAAAGGTAATTACACAGCCCGAATTTCGCTGGCAGATGCGCAACGTAAAATCTATTTCATTGCAGGCCGCCGTGCTGGCCAAGCACAGGGCACGCAAGGCCGGGGCGGCGGAGGTGGTTTTCGTGCTGCCGGATGGGACGGTGACGGAATGCGGAGCCAGCAATATTTTTATAGTCAGGGAGGGTATTTTAATGACCCACCCGGCGGATAACAGGATACTGGCCGGTGTAACCAGGCAGCAGGTGCTCGGGCTGGCTGAGGCGGCCGGCCTAAAGGTAATGGTCGCACCTTTTTACATGGCTGATTTACTGGGGGCTGACGAGGTTTTCATCACCGGGACGGTATCAGAAATTGTTCCGGTGGTGGCTGTGGACGACAGACAGGTGGCAAGCGGCCGGTCCGGCCCGCTGACGGAAAGGCTGCGCCGGGATTTTGCCGCCCTGGTGGGGAGGACTGTTTAGCTCCAGCGGGGTATCGCTTAAAAGTTAAACAACTAACCGCTTGTTAAATATTTTTTATGTTTAATGTTTTACATTTTTCTAAAGAAAGGGTAAAATATTATTTGGGCTCATGTTTTTAGGTACAGTTCATTTATCCTTCTCGGGCTGCTCTGTAGGTCAGGGAGATAGTTGATAAGTGAATCACTCCTAAACCTAACTGGGCAAATTATTTTGAGGAGGATTTAAATGTATCAGGACAAAACCCTTTCCTGCCGTGAGTGCGGCGCTGATTTCATTTTTACTGCGTCAGAACAGGAGTTCTATGCTGAGAAAGGTTTTACCAATGAACCCGGTCGTTGCCCCAGATGCAGGGCTGCACGCAGGCAAAGAAACAATGGCGGTTCCAGAGCACCCCGCGAAATGTACGCTGTAATTTGCGCTGAATGTGGTGCTGAGACCGAAGTTCCCTTCCGTCCATCCGGTGATCGCCCGGTATACTGTCGTGATTGTTTCAGCAAGAATAGCCGTTACTAAAGCACTTATTAATAAATGCCAGGCTTCTAGTTACAATAGTTAATGTAAAAAATAAAATTCCGCCAATCCGGCGGAATTTAATTTTTTTGCCTGCAGGCCCATTCAGGAATGGTGTGGCTGAATATTTATCTGAGTTTTTTGGGTTTGCTGTTTTTTGTAAATTCCTGCCTGATTTTAGCAGCCTGTTGCTGTGAAGTCACATATTTCTTGCGTCGCTGTCTTTCTCTCTCCCAGTTGTAGCAGCTTGTTAGACGCCTTAAATCCATGCGTTGCAACATGAAGCGGGAATATCCACAGCGGAAGAGATGCTCCTCTATTCTCCTTCTCTGGAGTTCTGACATGGTATCATTCCTCCTCCAAGGTTTATCCATCGGAACTGTTAATATCCTGTTAATACACATATTAACAAATTGATAAGAATATTTAATGAGCAATTATGTTCATATTCGTGGGTCCAGGGCATCAACTAAAATAGAGTATTTTTCGACATGTTTCTGTTTCATAAAATACCCCTTAATCAATTGATTAAAGGGTATTTAGTAGGGGGTGAAAGCTATGATAATCCAGCGCGCCGGTGGGTTCATCGCACAGCAGCAGGCCGGTGTTCTTCCGGCTTTTTGTTCTAGATATTAACCTAAATCTCCTTTTTTCTCCCTTTGATAGGGCAGGGGAATATAATTTACGGTGGGCTGCCGTCTAACGGGCTGGTCGAAAAAATCCATCAGTTCATATATTTCCGGCGGCATGACCCCGCATACCGGGAACCCCAGTGCTGTCAGTTCCTCACAACTTATAGGATGGTCGTGGGTCCAGCGGCCTTCGGTTAAAATATCCGATATTTCCCCAGCCTTTTCCTCCCCCAGACGGTCTTTCAATATTTGATAAACCTTTGCCCTCACCTGGGTTAGGGCCTTTTGAGCGACGTCTGCCAAAATGAGGGTCTGATCATCAATGTCATTAATATTTTTATCCTCTGTAACTTTAATCAGTGATGCCGCCGGGTACTGGCCGATTTGCGGGTCTACCGGCCCCAGCACGGCATTGGGGTCCATGACTATCTCGTTCGCCGCCAGGGCGATCAATGTCCCGCCGGACATGGCGTAGTGGGGTACGAAAACAGTTACTTTGGCGGGGTGCATGCGTATGGCGTGGGCAATTTGTTCGGAAGCCAGTACCAGCCCGCCGGGGGTGTGCAAAATGAGGTCTATGGGCATTTCATTGGGCGTAAGTCTAATAGCTCTCAATATCTGTTCCGAATCATCAATGGATATATACTTGGTCAGGGGAAAGCCAAAAAAGGAAAACATCTCCTGGCGGTGAATCAGGGCTATAACCCGGCTGCCTCTTTTTTTCTCAAGCATGCGCAGGGTGCTGAAACGCTGGTTTTGTAACCTGTACTGTTTGATCATGGGTACAAACACCATTAATATAAATATAATCCATATGATATTGGAAAAATTAAAGCTGGTATTGTTCATAAAAACCCCTCCTTATTCACTTTTATTTGTTTTCAATAGCTCTTATATGAATCCTTTAGTCTTTGCTAGATTTCCCGGGCTGGGACGGTATGTCACAGAAGGGTTAAATGTTTATCGGGGCGAAGCATAATATGGTTTGATTTATTAAAAAATGTTTACTAAAATTAACCCTGTTATATAGATATGTAATGAACTTATATAATGTCAACAGGCCGAATAGAGCCTGTTATTTTTTTGCCATAATATACCACCATGATTTCCCATATTTAACGTTCCCTGGGCAGGAAAAAGCTATAGTTCCACAAAAGTATACCTGAAACGAATTTTTAGTGAGATACCCCTAATTACTTTTAAGCACTTGCGTAATAACATTTCAGAAGCATTAATCCGGCAGCCGTACAAAGAACGCCGGTCAGTTGACCGGTGGCTGATTTTTGACCGGAGCAGGTGGGAGAGAGGTGATGCAGGGGGGAGCGAGGGGATGTGTAGCTTTGCTGGGACTGCAACTGGAGACAAATCTGGCGCTTGCCCGCTCCGGGGACAGGGAAGCCCGGGAAGATCTGATCAGGGAATGCCAGCCCTTCGTTTTAAAAACTACCGAAAGCTTTTGTGGCAAGGGTCTGCAGTGGGGCAGGGATGACGAGTTAAGCGTCAGCCTGATTGCTTTGAACGAGGCGGTGGACCGCTTTGACATGGAACGCAGTGATTCATTTCTGGCCTTTGCGGGAATGGTGATCAAAAGCAGGCTCAAGGATTTTTATCGCCGGGAAAAAAGACAGCTAACCGCCGAACTCAGCCTGCAGGACGATGAAAAAGGCTTGCAGCCTGCCGAACTCAGCCGGGCCTGGGAAGTTTACCGGTTGGAAAGGGCGGCCAGGGAACGCGGCGAGGAAATTGCAGAATACCGGAAGCTGCTTGCCGACTATGACGTTAGCTTTGATGAATTGGTAAAAATAGCGCCCAAGAAAAGTACTAGCCGGCGTCAGTTGATTGCCGCGGCCCATGAATTGATCCGTCAGCCCGGGCTGGTTGCTTATTTAATCCGTAATAAACGGCTGCCGCTGAACGAATTATCCGAAGCCAGCGGCATAGGGCGCAAAACCCTGGAGAGGGGCAGAAAATATATTATCGCGGTGGCTTTGATATTAAATCACAGGGAGAGGTTCTTATACCTCGGTTCCTATCTTAAACTGGACCTTGCCGGGCCGGAGGGGGTGGGGCGGCAATGAAGGCAAACAAAATTAGGGGTGTTGTGGTTGAAATAAAGCCGGCATCCTGCATTATTATCACGCCGGACGGAGGTTTTGAAGAAGTTCGCAGGCCCGGTGGCGATATTCGACCGGGGGATGAAATATTATCCGCTTCCGTATCCTGGCCGCCCCGTGTTCAGACTTTGCTGAGACCCTTGCTGGCGGCTGCCATGATTTTTATCGCGGTTTTTGCGGGCTACGGTTACTCCGGCAGGTTCCAGCCTCAGCCCGTGGCCTATGTATCGCTAGATATAAACCCCAGTATAGAAATGGGTGTAGACCGCGACAACCGTATTGTTACCATCCGGGGTCTGAATAGGGATGGGGAAGAGCTTTTGCTCAAACTGAACTTAAAAAGACTGGATTTGTACCGGGGCATATCCGTCATCGTCGGGGAAGCCATTAAACAGGGGTATATCAGGGCTGATCAGGATAACTTCGTACTTTCCACCATTGCCAGTACTGGCATGGAAAATTCAGACAGTGGCATAACGGTTAACCGGTTAGCCGGTCAGACGGAAAAAATAGAAGTAACCATTGAGGATACAGTGGTTGCAAAAGGGATGTCAACAAGGGTTGCGGTGGAAGAAGTCAAGCCTGAGTTTAGGAAAAAGGCTCTGGCAGAGGGGATCTCCCCAGGGAAACTGCTATTCAGGGAGAGGGCCAAAGGAAACAAAGTACAGGTGGACATTGATGAGTTGAAAGTCAAAAGCATCCGCAGCCTGGAAAAAACCAAACATATCAGGCTGGAGCAAATGTTCCCGGGTGTTAAAGAGAAACGGGCTGATAAGAAAGCCGGTGGCAAAAAAGCTGAAAGGCCGGTTCAGGGAGTTCCGGCAAACGATTTGTCACCGGGCCAGGAAACGAAAAAACAGGATAAAGAACGGGGAGCGCCGGGCAGGCCAACCGAGCAAAACGATAAAAAGAAAAAGCAGCCCGGGGCTATACCTGTTTTACCGGACAAAAAATCCCCGGGCAGTTCGGACCGGGACGGTAAGCCTGCGAACAACACCAAAAAGGGACATGAAAACGGCCGAACCGACGGGGACAAATCCAACGAGTGGCAACCCGGTAGATCCGGCGAGTCCGGAGGGGTACCGGTGAAAAAAAATAACTCTGGTGGCAAAGGAGGATAAAAATTGAAAATTTTTAGAAAGTCAGTTATTGTTTTGATCATTTTCTGCCTGACTACTGCGCTGGCAGCGGGGAGTGCCATGGCCGCGCCTAAGTGGATGGAAAATGGCAAGATGAAGGGCTGGGAAAAGCCAAAGGCCCAGAGCAAGGTAAAACAGCAGAGCAAGGTAAAAAAGCAGAGCAAGGTTAGATTCAATGATGTTGCCGGGCACTGGGCTGAACAGAATATAGTGCTTATTAATTCTGATGATGTGATCAAGGGATATAGCGACGGTTCCTTTAAACCCAACCAGCCTGTAAATAAAGAAGAAGCTTTAACCATGATTGCGCGTACGGCTTACGGAAATATTACTGCCACACCCGTAAAACTAAAAAACACGAAAATATCGTCCTGGGCCAGTTCTTCCTTGGATCTGGCGGTCAAGAAAGGAATAATCAGCAAGGTGGAACTGGATACTTTAGCTTTCGATAAACCGGCTCAGCGCTATGAGGTGGCGGTATGGCTGGTAAGGGCACTGGGATTGGAGGATAAGGCTATTGATAATGCCGGTGCAGATTTAGATTTCAAGGATGAAGCAGCTATTCCGGTATGGGCCAGGGCTTATGTAAAAGTGGCTGTCGATGAGGGAGTTATCTCCGGGTTTCCCGGTAATGTTTTCAGACCCGGCGCACCGGTGACCAGGGCCGAAATGGCCACCATGCTGGTAAGGGCACAGGAGGGTTTTGAAATGCCTTCCCCACGGCAGGGATTTAGCTTTGTTTACGGGGTAATCACGGGAATTGATGATGACTCCGTTACGGTCAAACGCCTGGGAAGCTTACGCAACGTGGGTACAAAGGAACTGACCGTTCCGGTGAATGATGAGGCAGTGATTTATCTGGAAGGTAAACTGGCTAATTGGGAGGATCTGGGAGAAGACGATGTGGTTACCATGCTACTGAATGAAGACGGTGAGGCAGTGGTGATACTGGCCCGTGCTAACAGTGGCACAGATACGGATGAGAGCAACAATGATATAAATGACGGTACCGTCGAAGGCATTGTCGAATCCATAGGTACTAGTAGCATAACTTTAAAAGTTGATGGCAGTCTGCAGGTATACACCCTCGACAGTGATTTGATAGTTCAAATAGATGGAGAAGAAGCCGAACTTGGCGACATAATAAAAGGCTACGAAGTAGTACTGACTTTAAAAGACAGCAAAGTAACTAGAATCAAATACGATACCGCAACAAAATATGTTTCGGGTATCGTTCAATCACTGGGGAGTAACAGGATTACTGTAAAAGTTAACGGTGTTTTGAAGGTTTATACCCTGGACGGAGATATCGACGTGGAGCTTGATGGAAAGAACGCTGACCCGGAGGATCTGGAAAAAGGATATGATGTGAAACTGACCCTGAAGAACAGTAAAGTTATAAAAATAGAAGCCGAATCGAATATGGTGGATGTATCAGGTATTGTTGAATCGGTGGGTAGATATAGCATAACAGTAAAGGTTGGCGGTGTTTTAAAGGTCTATACTCTTGACGGGGGTGTGGACGTGAAAGTGGACGGAAAGAACGCCGACCTGGTGGACATTAAAAAAGGCTATAATGTGGACCTAACCCTGGAGAACAATAAAGTTATAAAAATAGAAGCTGAATCGAATACGGTGGATGTATCAGGCATTGTTGAATCGGTGGGGACAGATAGTATCACGGTAAAAGTTAGCGGTGTTTTAAAGGTCTATACCCTTGACGGGGATGTCGGCGTGCAATTGGACGGAAAGAATGCCGACCCGGAGGATCTGAAAAAAGGGTATGAAATAAAAATGACCGTAGAGAACGGTAAGGTAACAGAAATTGTTGCCTATACAGGTACAATTTCCGGGACACTAGAATCAGTGACCACATCCAGTATCACCGTGAAGGTCGGCAGCAGCTACAGGGTCTATGACTTGTCTGATGATGTGGATGTAGTGGTGAACGATAAAGACGCCGGCTTGGACGATTTGAAAAGAGGCGCGGATGTGAGGCTTACCCTGGACAACGACAAGGTTGTTAAAATTGTAGCTTTGGTTATAGGTGTGGAAATCAACTAAATCATTAAATAATACCCCTCGAAACACAAAAACCCGACCCGGGTTACGGGTCGGGTTTTTGTGTAAATTGTGGATCTTCTTGTGTCGGCCATCTTTCTCCCCCGGCGGGATGGCTTGAGTGCCGCTTCCTGCCCGGGAGGTTATACTGACGGTATGGGAAGTGTCGTCCCAGTTCACTTCCGCGCCCAGGGTCTCGCTAACAAACCTTACCGGCACCATGGTCCTGCAGTTTACCACTCTGGCCGCGGGAATTACTTGCGTTTCCGTGCCGTTAACGAGAACACCGGGGCTGCCGGCCTGAAATTCAATTTTGCTGTCCTGCCGGGATATGCTCACCCTCCCTGTTATTTCATTCCAGCCCACGTTATAGCAAAATTTGTATTCAAAAAAGATAAAACCGAACGTCTGTAATAACGCTCGGTTTGCCGGTTTTATCTCGCTAACAGCCTTTAAGACCCCGTTCTCGAAGGTTGGGTTATACCATTATTTCTTCCCGGAAGGCTTTTTTAGTGGTTCTCCCGGCCCCATCGGGCCGTAGCGTGGCCACATGCCAGGCCACTTCCATTGCCCATAACCAGAGCCCGGGCTGTAACCGGGGCCCTTGCCAGATCCATATCCGGGGCCCATACCGGGACCATAGCCGGGCCAGCCGCCAGGACCGTGTCCGGCCCCGTAAGGTGGTTGTTTGAATCCCGGTGAGGGGCTGCTTTTTTTATCCTTTGCCGGACCTGACCCGTGTGAGGGACCGCCTTTATCCTTTGCCGGGCCTGACCCGGTTGACGGGCCAAAACCATATCCCATAACAAGCACTCCTTTTATACTTTTTTCCATACCCCGGACGGAGCTATTAAACAGGCTCATAACCGGAAGTGCCGGGAGCCTTTGAGTACCCGGCGTCCGCCACGGGTCAAAAGCTGAAGGGTTACATAAACGGTGGATATGATAATTCCTAATAATAGTCCTCCTTCCGGGTTGCTCCTGTTCTGATACATAGTATTAAAATATTTCCATATGCGTTCCAGTAAGATGTAAAAATACCGGTATTCTTCAGGATCGTATAGTTCGCCGCTCTAGTGCACAGGCAATCCAGGGCGCTATTACCCTGTTAAAACATCACCGTAAGGTTGATTCCAGGACCCCTGCTAAATTATGTCACAGTTTTCGAAGGTATTGCGAAAATATTGTTGAATTTTTAAATGATCAAACATTCCTGTCAATTGTACTTTGTAAGGGGATGTATTTTATATGACGGACTGTGAAAAATCAAGGAGTCAGCTTATAAGTGAGCTGAATGCATTAAGAGAGCTAAACGCAGAGCTGGACCGGCAGATTTCAAGCATTATCGAATGCATAAACGGTGGCTTTTATGCCCTTGACAGGGACTGGAGGTTTACCTATATAAATTCGGTTGCGGAAAAAATATTTGGAAATAAAAGGGAAGGTTTAATCGGCAAGGTCATTTGGCAGGAAATTCCTCCAGCGGTGGGCACAAAAACATTTAAGGAATTTCATGCAGCATTAGCCAACCAAACCCCTGCTTATTTTGAAACATTTTCCCCCGGGATGCTAAAATGGATTGAAATTTACGCCTACCCGTCAGCAGAGGGTTTATCGGTTTATTTTCGTGATATATCCGAGCGGAAGCAGAGAGAAATGAAACTGCGTGAAAGCCAGGAGCGCTATCGTTCTTTGTACGAAAACAGCGTTGACGGCATCATACTTTGCCGGCCCGGCGACGCTATACTGGCGGCAAACCCTGCAGTCTGCCGGATGCTTGGCCGGACGGAAGAGGAATTAAGAGAGCTGGGCATGGCGGGAATTATTGACATCAATGACCCGGCGGTGAGATCTGCTATGAGGAATATGGCTCGCACCGGGAATTTTAAATGCGAGGCAATGCTCATACATAAAAACGGTACAAAATTTCCGGGCGAATTATCTTCCAGCCTTTTCAGGGGTAAGGATGACCGCTACCTGTCCAGCCTTATTATCCGCGATATAAGGGATCGCAGGCGCTCAGAGGAAGCGCTGTTACTGCTGGCCAACATCGTGGAGTCTTCTGATGACGCCATTATAGGAGGATCCCTGGATGGTAAAATAGTGAGCTGGAATCCCGGCGCAGAAAAAATATTCGGTTATGGCGCTGACGAAATAAGGGGTTGCCCAATATCTAACCTTGTACCGGAGGACGTGCTCCGGGAGGTGCATGACAATCTTATTAAGCTGGCCGGGGGAAAGGCCATTAAGAATTATAAAACTGTGGGTGTAAAAAAAGACGGGCGATTTGTTAATGTTTCCATCTCGGTTTCTCCGCTCAGGGGTCCGGGCGGGCAAATAGAAGGTTTTTCTTCAATAGTTAGGGATATCACGGAACAGCAGAAGATGGAGCAGGAAATGGCCAGGCTTGACCGCCTGAACCTGGTGGGGCAAATGGCCGCCGGCATCGGCCATGAAATAAGGAACCCTATGACTGCAATCCGGGGTTTGCTGCAGTTGCTGAGGATTAAGCCGGAGTGTGAAAATTATGCCGATTACTTTAATTTGATGATCGGCGAACTGGACAGGGCCAATTCAATAATAACAGAATATCTGGCCGTGGCCAGGGATAAACCGGTGGAGCGGACAAGCCAGAATATCAATGCGATAATCGGTGCGTTGTCCCCCCTTCTTTTTGCCGATGCCATGAACGAAAAAAAATATCTAAAGTTTAATGAGCAAAAGATTCCTGATCTGCTCCTTGATGAAAAGGAAATCCGCCAATTGGTACTCAATCTGGTCCGCAACGGGCTGGAGGCCATGTCTCCGGGCGGCTGCATTAACATTAAGACCTTTTGTGACGACAGAGAGGTAGTGCTCTTGGTAAGGGATCAGGGTACTGGGATAGAGCCCGCTGTTCTTGAGAAAATAGGGACTCCCTTCTTTACCACCAAGGATAAGGGAACCGGTCTTGGCATGGCGACTTGTTACAGCATAGCCGCCCGACATAAAGCAACCATTGATATTGATACCGGGCCGGGAGGGACAACCTTTTTTGTGAGGTTCAAACTTACGGAGTAACATAATTTTTAGAACACATTCATATCGGGTTTCCCCTTTCATGTCGCGAACTGTATGTATTACAGGAGTATTCTCTAATCGGTTGGCATGTGATATATTTCTCTTTTGCAATACATTAACAGTACGCCGTTTATTAATGGCATTTGATAAAATTGTCACAAATAATTTGCCTGACTAAAGTTGCCTGGGAAAGGAAATAAACCCGGAGTTTATCCGGGTCCCGGGAGGTCTAATATAATTCCCTTATACGTGACAGAATCTGGTCAGTGGTGTAGCCTGAGGCGTCAATTACCGGAGCCTTAGTGGTTATGTTTTGAATGTCCATTGTGTTGTTGTCCATCCCGGTCACCACTACCGCATCCGCATTATTATTCTTGCCTGGACTTACCACCTGGTAGCCATTTAATTTCAAAATTTCTTTTAAATCCGACAGTCCATCTTCCACTGCAATTATTTTAGCCATTAAAACACCTCCGGCAATTAGTATGACCTGAGGCAGATTTTTTAATCAGCAAATATCTTCATCTTTAGGCGTACGGCTCGTTAATCAGCTCCACTATTATCTCCAGTGTATCAACTACCATACTTCGGAGGGGGCACTATTCCGCTTTGAATAGTTTGATCGGGGCAGGGAAAAATCCCCTCTTGTCGAATCATGTAGAATAGCGGAAAATGGATAAATATTCAAAAAGCATAAAAGAGGTGGGCAGTGTGTTTAAAAAAGATGGTAAATTCAGTATAACTATTAATTCTGGTATATCCACATCCTTTGTATTGCTGGTAGTTCTTACATCTCTTGCCTTGGGCAGTGTAGTTTTTTTGTCTGTGCGCCAAATTATCCGTTATGATTTGGAACAGAGAATTCACGATGTTGTTGCTGTGGGCTCACTTTCCATAAATGGGGATGAACACAACAAAATTCTTCACAGTGGTCAGGAGGGGAGCCGAGAATATTTAGAGATTCAAAACTATTTGAAGAAAATCCGGGCTGGGGCAACGGAAATACGCTATGTTTATACCATGAGGATGAATTCCCATGGCGAGTATTTATTTATTGTGGAATCGGCAGATGACAGCCCCATCGGGGATGTATATGACACCCCTACCGATACATTAAAAGCAGCCTTTGCCAAACCGGACAAAATATATGTAGAGAAAGAGTTTTCCAAGGATAAATGGGGAACATGGATTTCCGGGTATGCACCCTTTTATGATTCCAATCATAATTTTGCAGGTATTCTGGGAGTTGACGTATCCGCCAGGACTGTTGTCGAATATGAAAGGAAATGCTTTTCCTATATTTTAGTTTTTTCACTGCTCATCGGTATCATAATGGTTATAATCGGCATTATCATTTCAAGAAGGATTACTGATCCCTTAGAGGGACTGCAAAATGATATGGAAAACATACAAAGACTTGAATTTTCAAATGACTTACAGATAAAAACAGTATTCAGGGAAATACAGAGCATGAACAATACGGTGAACAATATGAAAGCCGGCCTGCGGTCATTCGCTAAATACGTCCCCTCTGATGTGGTTAACCAGTTGATTTTGCTGCACAAAGAGGCTAAATTGGGTGCCGATAAGAAAGAAATAACGGTATTCTTTTCCGATATAGCGGATTTTACAACTATTTCGGAAAAAATTGCGCCCGATGAATTGGTAAACAGCATGTCAAAATATTTGAGCGGGATGTCCAGGATAATACAGGAAAACGATGGTACCATTGATAAGTATATTGGGGATGCAATAATGTCTTTTTGGGGAGCGCCCAGGGACATGAACAACCATGCCTATAATGCATGCCAAACGGCATTACAGTGTGTAGAATTTTTGAAATCTTTTAATGCAGAGATGGAAAAGCTGGGCTACAGCTTTAATACCAGGATAGGTATTAATACCGGGGAAGTTGTTGTGGGTAATATAGGATCAGACAATAGATTAAATTATACTGCTATCGGAGATAATGTGAATTTGGCCAGCCGCCTGGAAAGCCTTAATAAGTACTTTGGTACCGATATAATTATTAGTGAATTTACCTATAGAGAAATAAAAGAGGTCATGCTGGCCAGAAAACTTGATATGGTTGCCGTTAAGGGAAAAACAAGGGGCGTTTACGTATAC
Organism: uncultured Peptococcaceae bacterium; assembly: GCA_964643075.1. Classification (GTDB taxonomy): domain Bacteria; phylum Bacillota; class Desulfotomaculia; order Desulfotomaculales; family Desulfocucumaceae; genus Desulfocucumis. The sequence goes on along the minus strand of CAZXQO010000017.1, from coordinate 3,211 downwards.
GAGCTGGTATGTGATATCTCATCTGCCAATGAACGGCAAAAGGAGTATGTCCGTCAGTTCAATTCCGCTATAGCATTGTACTTTAATCAGGAATGGATAGAGGCTGCTATACTATTTGAAAAAGTTCTGGATATTAAGCCCGGGGATACTCCATCGGCAATAATGATTGAAAGATGCCATAATTATATAAAGAACCCGCCTGGGGAAGGCTGGAGTGGTGTTACAAATATAAAATATAAGTGAGTCTTGGGTTCGGAAGGGGTTATTCCCCTACCGAACCCTTAGAGCGAAACATAAAGGTATGGGGACACACCTCTATATGGGGATTGACTATGGGGTCAGAGGAATGTCCCCAATTTATGCCTGGCTTTGGGGTCGGAGGAATGTCCCCAACTAAACGAGCTATACAGCCTGTTGATCCCCGACCTTCGAGGACGGGGTTTTACGGGCTGTTAGCGAGGTAAACCAGAATCTAAGCCATTCTCTATTTAAAGAATTAAACCAAAGGCGTTGGGTTAATTCGCCTCCGGTTTTATTCTTCGTCAGATTCAATTTTTTCAAGACCGATACTCTCAAGAATCTCATTGATTAGCTCTTTGGTCAATATTCATTCCCCCTTTCGAAAGTGACTTCTCAATATTACCACTATACGTATTTGCTGTCAATTATTTACTTGTCCTATTTTCTGTCGAAATAATTGTTAAGCATGATTTCGATGTAATCGAGAAGAGGTAGAATGTAATGTGCTTTATTGTTTTCGCATATGATTACCATCCGGATTACCTGTTGGGCCAGGGCGTATCCAGCAAATGATTGCTTAATCCGTGAATTCCGGGGCTGACTTTAAACGGGTTTTCTATCCTATTGGAATAATACCACATGGAACCCCCGTTCATAAGCAGCAGGTTGTACCCGTTGTACTCCTCCCGTAATTTCTCTAACTTCTCAAGATACGTCAGAGGATTTTCTGAGGAAATAAGATAATCCTTCACCAGTAGCCCCCTGGATGCTATCAACGGCAAGGCACTGGATATGCCCAGTGCCTTTGACGAATTCAGCCTAAAAGCTAACCGTGATTACAGTGATGTAAGCACAATCCAGTCGGCTAACGCCAAATACTTGGAGGAAGTCATGGTCAAGCACGGGTTTAGATCATACAGACAGAGTGGTGGCACTTTGTTGATGCCGATGAAGAAAATTATGATGTAGCTCAAGAGATTCTTTTGCCTAAAGTTCCAGGCGTTCCATCTAATTAACCAAAAGGGAGACAAATGTGACAATTGGGATGTTGTTGCAAAGTTGTGCCAGTTCATAGTAATATTTCCTTGACATCACATAATGGATTCTGTATACTCTTAAACATTAAAAAGGCAGTGATGGGGACAGAATAGCCTTGTGCCATGGCCTCAGAGAGCCGGGTTAGCTGAAAACCGGTGCCAGCACGGGTAAAAAAATCACCCCGAAGCCGCAAGCTGAAAGGATAATGGAAGTAATATCCTATTAGGCCGTGCCGGGTTAGTCTACCCGTTATCAAAGCTGTGTCCTGATTGGGACACTTAAGAGGCTTTTCGCCGTGAGGCGTAAGCAATTCAGGGTGGTAACGCGTGAATAACCTCTCGTCCTTGGCAGTTATATCCGACTGCTTGGCGAGAGGTTATTTTTATTATGGCCCTGGTGGATAAATTCCATCCGATGTAGCCATGGGCATTTATTTACTAATTACTAAACTATGAATAGGGGTGATAATATGCACATCCATGTTAATGTAATTTGCTACGAGGGGCGTAGGGAAGGCTCCGGCATTCGTGTGCTTGCCATTATGAAGCGGGGAGATGCTATAAAGAGGGATGATTAGGTTAGGGAGGTCAAACGAATGAAAACAAAAACAACTATTCTAATCCTTGGCCTTGCTGGATTTACAGTATTGGCCGATAACTGGGTAGTCTCTCCGATACTACCGGCTATTTCAGCCTATTTTAACGAGCAGGTTTCCAGGGCAGGACTGCTGATAACCGCCTATATGATTCCTTTTGGGTTATTTCAGCTAATCTTCGGGCCATTGGCTGACCGCTTTGGCAAACGACAGGTAATAAGTTTAGCTATGCTTTTCTTTTCCATTTCCGCTATCTTATGTTCAATCGCTGATAACCTATCAGAACTTTCAATATATCGGGCGTTAACAGGTATTTTTGCAGCCTCTGTGATACCAATATCTCTAGCCCTGATTGGTGATCTCGTTCCTTTAAGCCAACGTCAGTCGGCTATTGGGTCTTTTATGGGTATTTCCTTTCTTGGTCAGGGTTTAAGTATGGCCATTGGGGGAACGGTAGCCTATTTCCTTAACTGGCGGGGTGTATTTGCAATTTATGCCTTGTTGGCTATAATTCCTACGGTAATGCTTTTCACAATCGGACGCCAAATACCTTCCCAAAAGAATCCCAATAGCAAGCTGCTGGCTCCTTATGTTAAATTGTTAAGCAATCCTATTAGTTTGCGAACATATCTAATTATATCGTTCGAGGGTATTTTCATTATAGGCACTTTTTCCTATCTAGGTTCTTTCATCTCAAAAGTATACCACTTCAACTATTTATATATAGGAATAATAATGACGGCCTTTGGATTGATTGCCATTATCGGCGGCAGGTTAAGTGGCAGATTAGCTGCTAAATGGGGACGTAAAACAGTACTTACCCTGGGGTTGTTTTTGGCTACCGCTGCTGACATATTATTTTACACCGTCGGGGGAATCCTGCCCGCCCTGGTGCTGGGGATTGCATTGCTAGGATTGGGTTTTATACTGGCCCACTCCACCCTATTAACCATCGCCACAGAATTTGCCGCTCATTCAAGAGGAGCGGCTATGTCCCTGGTAGCTTTTAGTTTAATGGGCGGGGGCGGCATAGGGACAGCTATCGGTGGAAGGGTTATAGCATCATTTGGTTTTTCTGCTTTTTTTGAGTTGTATGCAGTAGGGCTTACGGTACTGGGAGTAGCAGCATTATTATTAGTTAGCACGACAGCTAAAACTATTAGAAAAGCTAAACAATAGAACTTAATTTGATTGATTAATATACTCGTAAAGCTGTGTCTGCATAAAGTGGGACGATGGGGACGGTTGTATGTCGCAAATAATCAGTGTTTTGCGACAGGGAAGAGACCGTTTCAGATTTTGTGTAAATAACCTCCAAGTAGATGTTAGAATAAGAGC
>CAZXQO010000016.1:0-89926 GCA_964643075.1 uncultured Peptococcaceae bacterium | reverse complement strand
TTGGTTCAGGGAAACCCTTGTCCCAACTGGCCCGGCGAATGCCGAGAGGCTATTTTAAAGAAAGGAGGAGCGAAATTGTCTCCAAGAAAAATAGTGCTGAGATTCGGACCGGATATTTCCGATTTGCCTATCATATATCGTCTGGTGAAGGACTATGACCTCATGGTCAATATTGTTAAGGCCAACGTCAATCCCCAGAAGGAAGGTACCATGGTTTTGGAGTTAACCGGGGAAGAATATGATCAAGGGCTGGATTACCTCAGAAATGCCGGGGTATCTGTGCAAACCATGACCCAGGAAATAGTCAGGGACGAGGAGAAATGCACCATGTGCGGCGCCTGTACCGCCATCTGCCCCACCGGGGCGCTGCACATCGAAAGGCCCTCAATGGAGGTACATTTCAACCTGGATAACTGTGTGGTTTGCCAGCTCTGCGTGAAGGCATGCCCCATGAGGGCCATGGAGGTTAGACTATAGTTGGATTTTACACGAACATACCGTACACTGCACCGCCAGGATGATCTGATACATTTCCGGGTAGCGGTAAAAGAAACCGATCTGGATATAGGGGTGCGCAGGCAGCAATATTCCCCGGAACTGGCAGCCTGGTGCGTAAACCTGGTAACGGCATGCCGCACCCCGCTGGAGGAATATATAAAAACCGACGCCGGTTTTATCCGCTCACTGGTCCCCTATATCCCCCTGCCCGGCGCCCCGGCCATAGCCGGCATTATGGCGGAGACGGGCCGAACTGCAGGAGTGGGTCCCATGGCCGCGGTGGCCGGGGCCGTTGCCGAAGAGGTAGGCAGGTCCATCGCCAGGCGCTCCCGGGATGTAATCGTGGAAAACGGCGGCGATATTTTCATCAAAAGCAATTCCATCCGCCGTATCGGCATATTCGCTGGCCGATCGGTTCTTTCCAGCCGCCTGGCCCTGGAAATCCGCCCGGAGCAAACCCCTCTTGGCATTTGCACCTCCTCCGGCACCGTGGGGCACTCCCTCAGCTACGGCAGCGCCGACGCGGTGGTGATACTCTCCCCCTCCACCCCCCTGGCCGACGCCGTGGCCACCGCCACAGGTAATATGGTTAAAGAATACATAGACATGGATAAGGCGGTAGAGTTCGCCATGTCTATAGACGGAATTCTGGGTGCCCTGATCATCAAAGACGACAAACTGGCCGCTAAGGGCCAGTTAAAAATCGTACCGCTATAGGGCGCAAATTCGACAGGGGAGAAGCGTCCCCTGTCGAATTTACTACAGCGTAAACTAAAAGTTAGCGGAGCCATGGGGACGGTTCGAGCGCTTCCGAAGCGTAGCTAAGGACCGAAGGGAAAGCGATGGAACCGTCCCCATGGCGTAGCGGGCATAGCGAATACGCTGTAGTACTAGCCTATGTTTTTTCTTAATTCTTCCACAGCAATGGTGAGACAGTTTAAATCATCCAATACCCTGATAATACTCAGACCCGGCTCCTCGTGCAAATTGATTTCATAACAATTTTCCATATAACTTCCATCCGGTGTGAACAACACCCTTACCCTGGGGTGAAGTGAATTTCCCCTAAAGGTTTCCACCACCGCACCAAGTTCACCCGTATTCAGTTCCACAAAGGTACCGATAGGGTAGGCCGCAATGTTATGCAAAAAAGCATTCACCACAGAGTAATCAAAATCGTAATCTCCGGAACCTGCCAGCATCTCGTAAGCTACATGGGGCAGCGATGCCTTTTTATATACCCTGTCCGAGGTAATGGCGTCGTAAGTATCCGCCACAGCAACAATACGGGCAAATTCGTGTATGCGATCTTCTTTTATCCCCCGGGGGTAACCTTCGCCGTTATGTCTTTCGTGGTGCTGAAGCGCTACCGCCGACACTAAGGCGCCGTCGAAGCCCGCCTGTTTTATTAGCTTGGCGCCGTATTGACAGTGCTTCTTTACCTCTTCGAATTCATCGGAGGTAAGCCGTTCTGGCTTATTTATTATTTTGGCCGGTACCAGTGTCTTGCCAATGTCATGCATGATGGCACCCAACCCAAGCTGAACCAGCCTCTTGGGGTCGTAGCCAAGGTTTATCCCGGCTAATAGGGACAGCACGCACACATTTACTGAATGACCGAAGGTATATTCATCATAAGTCCGGATATCCTGCAGATTGACCAGCATGCTGCGATTTACCATCAACTGATCGGTGATTTCAATCACCGAATCCATCATGTCCCTGCATACTACCGCAGCCTTTTTTACAGTAATCTCCTTTTCCGGGCCAAAGCCGGTCATGAAAGCCTTAACCCTTGAAACTGCCTGCTTTCTTGTCTCTTCTAAAACAACATCCTCTATTTCTATGTCGGGCAAAAGTCCGTCATCCACATAAACTCGCTGTATGCCCAACCTTTTCAACTTATTAATAAACCTAACTGTAAGCTCAGTTCCTGCGTTCAACAGAACCTGCCCGTTACTGTTATATACAGAACGGGCAATCTTGAAGCCTGGGTTAAGGGAACTTACGGGTATTAAACGCATCTGTCGATCCCCTTAGAAAATGTTGAAATATATAATAATTTGTTCTATAAAAAAATAAAATTCCCTCCCATGGTAAAATTATAAACTGGAATCCCTATACAGCATGCCCCCGGTGGTGTCGCCGTTTAAACCCCGGTTATACATAGTCAACCCTGTTTTTGAGCTGCCAGCCCAACCCACAAATATTCGGGGCGAATCACATATTTATTTTTCTCCTTATGATATAACCCGCAGTTATATACAGCAATACGGCGCCGGCTGCCAGAAAGGGCAGCCGGGAGCCGGTGAAATCCAGCAACGCCGGTAGGTAGTGGGAAAAAAACATACCCACGATTAAATAGAAAGAGGCCCAGGATACGGCAAAAATAGTGTTGTACAAAAAAAACCTCTCTGTTCTTAGTTTGCTCATCCCGGCCACATATGGTGTAAGGTTGCTGACCATGGGAACGAAACGTCCGAAAATAATAAAGGCGGCTGCGGAATGCCTCATCCAGCTTCTGGCCCTGTCCAGCCCGGCAGGAGTAATTTTAAGATATTTACCGGCCTTATCAAATACTGGCTCGCCGATATACTTTCCCAGAAAGAAAGCTGCCCCGGCCCCCAGGCTAAAACCTCCTACGGCCAGAATAAGCGACCAGGCAAAACCCATTTCACCATTGTTCACCAGCATTCCGGCAAATATGATCATCAGTCCGCCGGGGAAAGGTATGCCCAGTGCTTCTATTATTGAACCCAGGAAAAGCCCGCCCAGCCCCAGTGAACCCAGAAAACCCGTGATTGTTTCGGCCAAAAAAATCAACTCCCCGGGTTAGCATGCCCCGGGGAACAACATGAATAATCCACCAATTGTTGAAAGCCAGACGCATTTTTTCACCAGCCGCCTAGAAAACTGTTGATCCAAAGGCCGTTCAAAAACAAGCATGGCGCGAAAGGTGAAGCCGGACAGCGCGGAGCGTACTGGAAGTACGTGAGCACTAGACGGCAAGCCTGACAAAGCCAGGCGCAGTTTTTCAACGGCCGCCTAGAGGACCCTGGCGGTGCCCTTGTATACCAACCCCCTCTGGCCGTCCACGGTCACAACTTCACCATCATTTAAAATGGCGGTAGCGGATTCTATACCCACCACCGTAGGTACACCGAATTCCAGCCCTACAATGGCGGCGTGAGATGTAAGCCCGCCCACCTCGGTAATCAGGCCGGCAGCTTTTTCGATGGCGGGTATGTAATCCCTGTCTGTGGTCTGGGTGACCAGAATGTCCCCGGGCTGAATTTTATCCAGGGCTTCTTTTACGGTCAAGCAGATTCTTACCCGGCCAGTTACGGATTTTGGTGTAATGCCGGTGCCCCTGGCCAGTATATCCCCTACGGTGTGCACCTTGATCAGGTTAGTTGTACCGTGCACGCTGACCGGAACTCCGGCTGTAACCACTACCAGATCACCCGGGTTAATTACACCTTCGTTCAGGGACATCTCTATGGCCGAAGAAATCATGGAATCCGTATCTCTGGCCCTTTCCATATATATTGGATAAACACCCCAGATTAAAGACATCTTGCGCATCACCTTATGGACTGGAGTAACGGCGGTAATGGGCGCTAGCGGGCGGTATTTACTGACCATTCTGGCGGTCAGCCCTGTCTCGGTGGATGTGATTATGGCTGATGCTCCAAGGTCCTGGGCTATGGAACAGGAGGCATGACTGATAGCGTCGGTTACGGTGCGTGCAAGCCCGTGCCTTTTAGATGCCAGAATCTGGTCGTAATGCAAAGCAGATTCTGCTTTTTCAGATATGCGGGCCATGGTTTGCACAACTTCCACCGGGTATTTGCCGGCAGCGGTTTCGCCGGAAAGCATGATGGCATCCGTCCCGTCAAATATAGCGTTGGCCACATCGCTGGCCTCAGCCCGGGTGGGGCGGGGGTTATGGATCATGGATTCCAGCATCTGGGTGGCAGTAATAACCGGTTTGCCCGCCTTGTTACATTTATCTATAATGGTTTTTTGGATCAGGGGAACTTCCTCCACCGGTATCTCAACCCCCAGATCCCCCCTGGCCACCATGATCCCATCAGCAACCTTAATGATTTCATCAAGGTTGCTGACACCCTCGCGGCTCTCTATTTTGGCGATGATATCAAGGTCGGCATCGGATTCCTCCACAATCTGTCTGATGGCCAGTATATCGTTGGCCTTCCTGATAAAGGAGGCGGCTATGAAATCCAATCCCTGTTTAATGCCGAAGAGTATATCGTCAATGTCCCGGTCCGTTACCGCCGGTATCCCCAGTGAAACACCGGGCAGGTTGATACCTTTCTGGGAGGCTATTTCTCCTCCGTTGACAATTTCACATTCAACAGTTTTTCTGGTGGTATCCATTACCCTTAATTCTATCAGCCCGTCCGAAATCAATATTCTGTCGCCGGGCATCACGTCCCGGGGCAGCCATTTATAAGTCACCGGCAGTTCCTTGGCGGTTCCCTTCATATCCCTGGTGGTCAGGGTTACCTTTTGGCCGGCTTCCAGCATAACGGGCTCGGTCTCCAGATAGCCCAAGCGTATCTCCGGACCCTTGGTGTCAAGCAGGATAGCCACATTTTTTCCGGCTTTCGCCGCAGCCTCCCGGATGGCTGCTATCCGGGAGGCATGCTCCTCGTGGGTTCCGTGAGAAAAATTAAGCCTGGCCACATTCATGCCCGCCTGCATCATCCTGATCAGAACGGGCACCCGCTCGCTGGCAGGCCCAATGGTACATACAATTTTAGTTCGTCTCATACAGATCCCCCTCAAATGGACAGGATACCGGCCAGGTCGTACATATCCATGGCGATATTTTTACTGCTTGATATTGCTTCCTGCAAGTCCTTTGACACCACCTTGCCGGAAACCATACCAACCATCTTATTTTTTTCACCTTTCATCAGCAGTTCCACGGCCTTGGCACCAAGGCTGCTGGCCAGGATGCGGTCAAAGGCTGTGGGAGTACCGCCCCTCTGAATATGTCCCAGTATGGTCACCTTGGTGTCAAAACCGGTTTTTTCTTTAATCAAGCATCCCATTTCTATTCCGCTGGCCGCCCCTTCGGCCACTATTATAATACTGTGCAGCTTGCCCCGCCTGTGGCCCCGGTTGAGCTTTTCACAGATATCGTCTATACCCAGGGGTACTTCCGGAATCATTATAGTTTCCGCCCCGGAAGCCAGCCCGGCATGCAGGGCTATATTGCCTGACTCGCGTCCCATAACCTCAATGATAAAAGTTCTTTCGTGGGATGTGGCGGTGTCCCTTATCTTGTTCACCGCGTCAACCACGGTATTTACGGCAGTGTCGAAACCTATGGAATAATCGGTGCCGTTAATATCGTTGTCAATGGTTCCCGGAACACCCATCACGGGAAGGCCGTATTCCTTATGGAAAGCCAGGGCGCCCCGAAAGGAGCCATCCCCGCCGATTACCACCAGACCCTGCAAACCGAAACGCTTAACGTTATCATAAGCTTTTTTCCTGCCTTCAGAGGTAGAAAAAACTTCCGAGCGGGCAGTGCGCAGTATTGTTCCCCCACGGTGAACAATATCCGCCACAGAGCCGAGGTTCATGGGATCCATATCGGCTTCCACAAAGCCGGTATAGCCACGGCGTATCCCTATTACCTCCATACCATGATAAATTGCCTTGCGCACCACTGCCCTGATAGCGGCATTCATTCCCGAAGAATCACCGCCACTGGTCAGTACCCCTATTCTCTGCAATAAAACTGCCCCCTTTGAATTAGCTCGCCCGGACCCCGGTGCCTGCAATTACTTAAGAACTACCTGTAGAGGTCAGTGGACATACCTTTCTTAGGTCACATAAATTCATTACTTTTTGTTACTATTACTACAGCATAATATTGCTTATTTTGCTATGCCCGCTACGCCATGGGGACGGTTCCATCGCTGTCCCTTCGGTCCTTCGCTGCGCTTCGGAAGCGCCCGAACCTTCCCCATGGCTCCGCTAACTTTTAGTTTACGCTGTAGTACTATTCAGGTATTCAGAATTCAGGAGCCAGAATATTTCAAGACGATAAACCGTTCTCTCCTAACTCCTGCGTAGCTACTACTTATTGGCAGTTTCAGGAAGAAATGTCCCCAATTTAAGTACGCCTTACAGGGGCAAAAAAGACTTGCCGGCACATCAGTACATACACCGGCATTAAAATTAAACATAATATTAATATAAACTTTCATTGTTAAAAATAATAGGCATTTAAATGGAATTTATTATCTCCATAGCCTCATCCACTTCGGATTCAGGTACCAGCACCTCCACCGGACCGTTATCTCCTGTCTGGGGCAAGCCTACTGACCTTATTTTTACCAGCAGGCCTTCGGCGGACAGCTTGTTTTTCATTCTTTCTGCCTCTTTCTTATTAGGTGCTATATAAACCACAGTCCACACGCCAGATGTCCCCCTCACGCCATTAATTACCGATACGACAATAGTCACTTCTACCAAAATACCGGGTATTCCTTTTTTCAGCAATCAAAAATAAGTATATCCAGAGCAAAAGCCCTGGATACTTTATTTTCAGTCGGAAGTTGTAAGCCTGCCGTGCTTAGTCAGGACTTCCGCCCTCCCCCGGATTTTTATAGCGCCTGTATGTTCAGTAAACTGGGCCACCATAATCTCACCCTTATCCAGCTTTTCAGAATGGTGGAATTTAGTATCCTTGCCCCTGGTCAAACCATAAATGGTAACGCCGTTGTCCAGCGCCTTAACCACAATATATTCCCCCGCAACATTGGGCTGCTCAGGCACTTTCATCACCCCTCAATTTCCTGCTTTACAAGCAAATCATAGCATACGCCAGAGCGAATTGGCAAGAAACATGGTTATAATTCCTTAATCCTGACATTAGACGCACCCAGCATCTTTTTCAATTCGCCCGTCACCGGGCTGGATAGGTCTACCCAGTGGTCTCCGGAGGTTTTAGATAATTTCTTTTCCTTCTGGTTGTATAAGAAAACTGGTGAGGGACCCGGATATGAGCGCAGGATCACCTTAACCCTGGATAGATCGTCACGGCTCATACCGTCTGTTTTTATATAAAGCTCACCGTCCATCCTTTTATGCAAGGATAGTATCTCATCCGCGAGAACTTTGGGCTCCTCGCCGCCGGCATTCAGCTTGCCCTTAACCAGTACGGCTGCGTCGCTGACCAGCAGCTTCTGAAACTGCTGGTACGGCCGGGGAAAAAACACTACTTCTATACTGCCGGTTAAATCCTCCAGAGTGGCAAAAGCCATAGGATCGCCCTTGCGTGTGTTTATACGCTTAATAGAGTTAAACATACCCCCGATGGTGACATTTCCGTCCTCTTCCAGGCCCCTGGCCTCGGCTATGGTACATCCGGCCTGCTCCGCTAAGGCACGGCGGTATTCGAGCAGGGGATGGCCGCTGATATAAAGGCCCAGGGCTTCCTTCTCCAGAGACAGCATTTCGGCCCGGGGGTATTCATCAATATCTGGAATATTCAGAGTAAGGGTTTCTCTGGCTTCTTCCCCCCAGAAATCCATGAGCGATAGCTGGCCGCTGGCTTTTTCCTTCTGGCTCTGCTGGGCCAGACTCAGGCCTGCGTCCACCGCAGTCATCAACTGGGCACGGTGGTAACCCAGTGAATCAAAAGCTCCTCCTTTGATAAGGTTTTCCAGAACCCTCCGGTTGACCACCCGGGTGTCCAGCCGGCTGCAAAAATCAGCAAAGCTTTCAAATGGCCCTTCCTTTTCCCTTACCTCTATAATGGTCTCCACCGCCGCCAGACCAACATTTTTTATGGCTGCCAGACCGAAACGTATCTTGCCGCCCACCGCCGTAAAACTTTCCCTACTCTCGTTAGCGTCCGGCGGTAGTACCTCAATGCCCATACGGCGGCTTTCCTCCACGTACACAGACACCTTGTCGGTATTGTCCCGTACCGACGTTAAAAGGGCGGCCATATACTCCACCGGGTAATTGGCTTTTAAATAGGCAGTCTGATATGAAACCAGCGCGTAGGCGGCGCTGTGGCTTTTGTTAAAACCGTAACCCGCGAAATATTCCATCAGGTCAAATATCTGGCCGGCTATACCGGCATTGACGCTGTTTTTTACCGCGCCCTCCACAAACTGGGCCCGCAAACCGGCGATAATTTCGGCTTTTTTCTTACCCATGGCCCGGCGCAACAAATCCGCCTCTCCCAGAGTGAAACCTGCCAGGTCCGAGGAAATCCGCATGACCTGCTCCTGGTACAGTATTACCCCGTAGGTGTCCTTTAAAATGGGCTCCAGTTTGGGATGCAGATAAGTGACCACCTTTAAGCCGTGTTTGTTTTTTATGAAGTCCTCCACCATGCCGCTGCCCAGGGGGCCGGGGCGGTACAGGGCCACCAGGGCTACTATGTCCTCAAATACCTCTGGCTTCAGTTCCTTAAGAATGGCCCTCATACCGCTACTTTCAAGCTGGAACACCCCCGCTCCCTCACCGCGTATAAGCAGGGCATAGGTTGCTGGATCCTGCAGGGAAATAGAGTCAATATCCAGGGCTATACCCCTGCTCTGTTCGATCATCTTTAGCGCGTCGGCTATCACCGTTAGTGTGCGCAAACCCAACAGGTCCATTTTCAAAAGCCCCAGTTCCTCCACCTGATCCTTGGCGAACTGGGTAGTCAGGGGACCGTCGGTGGCCTTGTACAGCGGCAGGTAGTAGGTTAGCGGCTCCCTGGTAATAACTACTCCGGCCGCGTGGGTAGAGGCGTGCCTGGGCATCCCTTCCAGCAACACTGCCATGTCAATCAGCTTCTTAATCTGGGGGTTATAATCATATAGTTCCTTTAAATCCGGTGAGTCCTGCAGTGCTTTTTCCAGAGTAATGTGTAATTCCATGGGCACCATTTTGGCCACCCGGTCCACTTCACCGTAAGGTATGTTCAGTGCCCTGCCCACATCCCTGATGGCGGCCCGGGCGGCCATGGTACCGAAGGTGGCAATCTGGGCCACCCGGTCCGCACCGTACCTCCTGGCCACGTAGCTGATGACCTCGGCCCTGCGTTCAAAGCAGAAATCTATGTCAATATCAGGCATGGATACCCTCTCCGGGTTCAGGAAGCGCTCAAAGAGCAGATTGTATTTCAGCGGATCGATGTTGGTTATACCCAGCGCATAGGCCACTATGCTACCCGCGGCGGAGCCCCGGCCCGGACCCACGGGTATATTGTTTTCCCTGGCAAAATGAATAAAATCCCAGACGATTAAAAAGTAAGCCGAAAAGCCCATCTGCTTGATAACAGCCAATTCGAATTCCAGCCGCTGGCGAACAGGCTCGCTCATTTCCCCGAAGCGCCATTTGATTCCCTCCAGGCATTTTTCCACCAGGTAGCTGTCCACCGTAAAGCCCTCGGGGACTTGGCACACCGGCAGGTGCAGCGTGCCGAAAGACAGTTCCACATTGCACCTGTCGGCAATAAGTACGGTATTATCCATGGCCTCCCGGTGTTCCCCGAGCACCAGGCTCATTTCCTCTTCGCTTTTAAGGTACAGCTCCTGGGACTGAAATTTCATCCTGGCCGGGTCGTCCACCGTTTTGCCGGTCTGGATGCACAGCAGCACATCCTGCATCTCTGCATGTTCCCGCCGTACGTAATGGACGTCATTGGTAACCACCATGGGTATACCCGTTTCCTTGTGCAAGGCGATTAATTCCCGGTTGGCAGTTTTCTGTTCGGCAAAGCCGTGATCCTGAAGCTCTAGAAAAAAATTTTCCTTGCCGAATATATCACGGTATTCCATGGCTGCCTGGCGGGCCTTATCAGGCTCACCGGCCAGATAGCGTCTGGCCACCTCCCCGGCGATGCAGCCGGACAGAGCAATTAGACCTTTGCTGTGGGAAGCCAGGGCCTGCTTGTCCACCCGGGGTTTATAGTAAAACCCGTCGGTATAGGCCATGGATACCAGTTGCAGCAGATTTCTGTAGCCCTCCTCGTTTTCCGCCAGCAACACCAGATGGTACGGGTTATCGTCCACCCGGGGTGTGCGGTCGGCCATGGTACGGGGCGCCACATACACCTCGCAGCCCAGTATGGGTTTTATATCTTCCTTCCGGCAGGCTTTATAAAAATCAACCACCCCGAACATGCTGCCGTGGTCGGTCACGGCCAAGGCCGGCATGCCCATTTCCCTGGCTGATTTGACGGCGCTTTTAATCCGGGCCGCGCCGTCCAGCAAGCTGTATTCGGTGTGCACGTGAAGATGTACAAACAAATATAAGCACCCTTCCTGATTAACTCATTGAAAAGTCTAATGTCAAAAGTCGAAGGTCAAAAGTCAATGAAAGCTGGAAACCTTAGACTTTAGACTTCGACACCCTGCAGATGGTGTATATGTATCTCATAATAAGGGAAATGAGGATCTTCAATGTTAACCGGAACCATGGTATGGCGGAACATGCAGCCGTAATCCCGCTCCCACTGCTCAATAAACTGAAACGACGGCTTTCTCCCCGGGTGGGAGAAGAGCAGGCTACCCCCGGGCTGTAAGTTGGCAGCAATTATTTTGTGCAAGTAAGGGTGAAATTTAGGGTCATATAATATATCCGAACCAACTATCCAGTCAAACTGACCAGACAGCTTCCATTCCCTCCAGTCGCCCAGAAAAAGATCCACCCCGGACAGGCCGTTCTTCCGGGCGTTCATGGACGCAATTTCCAGGGCGGAGGCCTGATAATCGGAAAAGGTTACCATGGCTCCTTTGAGCCCGCAAATTACCCCGGCAAGCCCCAGCCCGGCCCCAAGCTCCAGCACCGTCTGCCCGCTGAAATCAATACCGTTCCAGATGTATTCAGACAGACCCCGGGCGGCGGGCCATATCTCCGCCCATAGGGGTACCTTGTCCTCATCAGCAGGATCGGTAATCAGTTCCTCTACATCCCTTACCACCGCCAGGCTAACGTTTTTGCCCGGCAGATGCACCACCGTTTCCCTGGTTTTTACAGCCATAGTCACCAACTCCTATAATCATAAACAACACTTCAGGCGTTTTTAAATACCTGCCAGCGAAGCACCTTTTCCAGATGTGCAATGGTATTGCACTCATACATGGGAAAATGCTTTTCAAACAGTGCCACTGAGGGGTAAGCTCCCCACTCTTTTCCCGGCAGGGTATTCAGCCAGATAATTTTGCCCAGTCTCTTTTTGATGCCCTGTAGCAGGTTTACAGCCCCGTCCGGGGACAATGTCCTGGTATCGCTCACCACCAGCAATATCCTGTCGGAGGATATTAAATCACTGTAATTATCAATAAACGTTCTCAGTGCAACATGCAAATTGGTGGATTTCCCCCACTGCTTACTGTTGTTCACAATGTCCGTCATTGTTTCCGCAAAGCCGCGGCCCCTATCAAAATAAGGCGTTACCCTCTCCATGTTCTCTGAAAAAACAAAACTCTCTATACCCCTGACCGCACTACTAAGCCCGTAAATGAACTGCAGTACAAACCTGGCGTAGCGGGCCATGGAAGCGGACACATCGCAAATCAACAGCAACTCCGGGCGGAAAGGCCTGCGGGAGCGGTAACGGAGTTCCAGGGGAGTGCCGCCGTATTTAATATTTTGCCGCATAGTCCTTCTGATATCAATCTTCTGCCTGCGGCTGCTTCTGCGAAAACGGCGGGAAAGGCCGGTGGCCAGCCTGGAGGATATCCTCTGGATTAGCGCGGTCACTTTGACCAAATCCTGATCTTCTATACTCTGCATATCCTTGTATAGTATATCATCCTCGGGTTTCCTGTAAAATTCAGCCTGTACCCCTTCTATGATTTCATCCAGTTCTTCCTCGCCGGTAAGCTGCGCCTCCAATTCCCGGCTAATGCCACCCCGGGCGGACTCGGCTTTTAACATATGGTAACGCCAGTAGTTCAAAGACGACTGCATTACCCTGGATATTAATTCACCGGGATTATTCACCGGATTTGACTTCATTCTCTCCAGGATATCCTTCATTCTATCCTTTTCAACCCTGGGCATATTGGAAAATGTTTTCAACTGCTCCGGGGTAAGCTGCATGTCTTCTTCCTGCCAGTCCCCCAGCACTTCCATGAGCTCTGACTCGGCCCGGGAAAGCTGGTCCTGCCTTTCTTCTTCCTGTTTTCTGCGCAGTTCCCGCCGTCTTTGTTTTTCTTCGGGTTCCACAAAAAACTGATCAAAGGCCAGTTCAAACACATTGCGTTCCGGTTTGGTTTTAACCAGACAGGACCTTAAGGCCGCCCTAAACTGCTCCCTGTTCACCATATCCACCTGGGTAAGGGCCTGGAAGGCGTCAATGGCCTCGGCCGAGCTGACCCGTACCCCAAGCTGCCTTAAAATGCGGATAAATTTTATTAAACTATACTGAATGGTATTCCCGGCCTGACTCTCTGCCAGGGCAACCGCTTCAGCAACCTTGGAGCCGTCCATAAAATACCCCCCTTTTCAACGGCCTCCCTATTTGTGCTGGTGATGGCAGTGTGATCCCGCCCCGTGGGTATGCCCGCCGCAGGCGCAACCGGAGCTCGCCTCCCCCGCTGCAGCCACCTTTGGGGAATCTATCCCCAATATGTTCATCAGGTTGGCCCCTTCCAATATCTGCTCACGATCATCGCGGTTCTTTACCAGCAGGTTTAACGTATGGGCTATGCTATCGGCCGTCAGCGCATCCGCGTGCAGGGCTACCAGGGCTCTGGCCCAGTCAATGGTTTCCGCTATGGAAGGCTGCTTGCGCAGATCCAGGTTGGCCCTGATGAAATTAACCGCGCCTGCTATCTCCCTGAACAGCTTCTCCCCCGCCTCGGGCACTTTAATCTGCAGTATTTTTACTTCTTTTTCAATGTCCGGATAATCAATGTAAAGATACACGCACCTTCGCTTGAGCCCGTCGGAAAGCTCCCTGTCACCGTTGCTGGTAAGGACCACAATGGGAATTTGTACCGCCTCCAGAGTTCCCAGTTCCGGGATGGAAACCTGGAAATCCGACAGCAATTCAAATAAAAAGGCCTCGAAGGGCTCATCCACCTTGTCCACCTCGTCCACCAGCAACACCACCCTTCTGTCGGCCTGAATGGCCTTCAATAGGGGCCGTTCCAGCAGATACTCCCTGTCAAAAAGGTCCTTCTCCAGGGCTGTCGAGTCCGCAGTATCTTTCATGATTTGAATTTTTAGCAACTGGCGCTGGTAATTCCATTCATAAAGGGCTTTGTTTTCATCAAGACCCTCATAGCACTGCAGCCTGATCAGTTCGGTATTGAATACCCGGCTTAGAACCTTGGCGATCTCGGTTTTACCTACTCCCGGGGCACCCTCCACCAGCAGTGGCTTGTTCAGGGTAAGGGCCAGGTATACCGTAACGGCTATATCATCCTCACAAATATAACCTTCCTTCTCCATAGCCTTTTTAAGTTCTGATACACTTAAACTCACAACAGTCCCCCCTTATAAATTCTTCAATTATCTTTTAGCACCATAAACATTCCGCAAATCCCGCATGACTGTTTCAAGGGTAGAATTCGCCTGACCGTGATGTAATCCCTTTTTGCAGGCGCCACGTAAGTTGGGGACATTCCTTCCTCTATCATATTAACCCGGGGAAATTTTGCTGCCGCAGGGCCTCATAAAGCACCAGCGCTACCGAATTGGCCAGGTTCAATGACCTGACGTCCCCAATCATGGGTATGCGCAGGCAGTGTTCCGCATTTGATTTAAGTAGTACCCCGGGCAGTCCTCTGGTTTCCTTGCCGAAAACAAGAAAATCGTCAGGTCCGAAGGAAGACTGATGGTAGCTTTTCTTTCCTTTGGTTGATATATAGTAAAATCTACTATGGGGGTAATTTTCCGACAATTCCCCGAAACTGTCATAATAATGAATCTCCACCAAATGCCAGTAATCAAGACCGGCCCTTTTTAAGTATTTGTCTTCCGTGGAAAACCCAAGAGGTCTCACCAGATGAAGAGCCGTGCCCGTTACTGCGCAGGTGCGGGCAATATTTCCGGTATTAGCGGGTATCTCCGGCTCCACTAAAACTATATGCATTAATCTTCACTCCGGAATCCGTCCTGCGGCTGGCGAGACGGACATAGATTTTGCAACGCACACTCTTTGCAACGAGGCTTTCTGGCTGAACATACCCGCCGACCATGGTAGATAATCCGGTGATGCACATGTCCCAGTTGGTCCGGAGGAATAATAACTAACAGATCTTTTTCTACAGCTTCCGGAGTCTTGCCCCGGGAAAGCCCCAAACGCCGGGCCAGGCGAAAAACATGAGTATCTACCGGCATGGCCGGTTTGCCGAAAGCAACTATTAAAACAACACTGGCGCTTTTTCTGCCTACCCCGGGCAACGATAGAAGAGCGTCCATTTCAGCCGGTATTTCCGAACCATACTTTTCAACCAGCATCCTGCAGGTATTGACAATATTTTTGCTCTTATTGCGATAAAGCCCGCACTCCCTGATGTCCTGAGCCAATTCATCCGGGGTCAGGGCAGCAATATCATCTGGGTTATGATATTTTTTAAAAAGCTTGGCTGTAATTTTATTAACCTGTCTGTCAGTACACTGGGCGGAAAGCATCACCGCTATTAATAGTTCAAAATTATTACTGAATACCAGTTCAGTGCGGACATCGGGGTATAGCCGGGACAATACTGTCAAGATTTTCTCGATACTGTTATTCACCACCATTAGAGATTGCCTTCCCCGCAGGTCGATGCTTCCAAAATCCTTTTATGCTCTACCATCAGGCAAAGGTCCATAATGACAGCAATACCGTTTTCCATAGCCCTGGCGGCAGCGCCTTCATTTACAATACCCAGTTGCATCCAGATGCACCGGGGGTTAACAGGCAAAGCGTCCTCCACCACAGCTGGCACATCCTCGCTTTTTCTAAAAATATCAACTATATCAATCTTTTCCGGCACCGAAGCCAAATCCGGGTAAGCCCTTTCCCCCAGCACCTCCTGTTTGAGGGAAGGGTTAACAGGTATAATGCGGTAGCCCTCTTTTTGCATATATTCCGCCACCCTGTAGCTGGCCCGGTGAGGTTTGGCTGACAGGCCAACCACCGCTATGGTTTTGGCTTCGGTTAATATTTTTTTTATTATTATGTCATCAGGGTTTTTCATAAAATCCTCCTTCCAAAATACTGATACATAAAACATTAATTACTAATAATATCATCTGTGCCATGTGTTTTGAAGTGCGCTGCCTTCCGGCAAACCAATATGTTTGCATACTAATGATAAAATAGCGCTTAATGCCGAAAAAATTGTTGATTATAATTAGCCCCAGGCTGGCAATAATAAAAAAAGTATTTTTTGTTCTGACTCAAGACAAGCCGCACATCACCAAAGGAGGGCAATAAATGAGCGCATTTATACCCTGGCTACTGGGAGCCTTGATAGTCATCCTTCTTGTAGCCTTTTTTGTATGGCCCGGGCTGCACAAACGAAAGCAACAAAAGTCCGGTCCGGTGTCAATGACTCCGGGTTTTAAGCATGAAACAGCCGGCGAGCTTTGCCCGCTGGTTACAGAGCCGCCAGCCAGGGAACCGCTGCCGGAACTACCGCATGCCTACGGCATCAACCGCCTGGTGCTACTGGTACGGGATCCAAACTGGTTATATGCCTACTGGGAAATTACCGCCACCAAGCAGGATGACTTCGAAGCGGTCCACGGTGTGGGAGCGTGGAGCAACACCCGTCCGGTGCTGCGAGTATATGACGTTACCGGCATACATTTTAACGGACAAAATGCCAACAGCTTTGTGGATATAAATTTGCCCGGTTTCACCGATAACTGGCATTTCGGCCTTGCCAAGCCTGACCGTTCTTTTTGTGTTGATTTGGGAAGAATGTTCCCGGATGGAAAATTTATAACCATATTACGCTCTAATGTAGTATCAACTCCCAGAGCGTCCTTTTCTAATTCCCTTGATGAAGAGTGGATGTGGATCGAAGGCCTGTACAGAACCATTCGCTACCAAATGGGCGTCAGTTCACCAGTAATTATTGAAGATATTAATCAACGCATGGGAGCTTTGCCACTGGGTATAAGTTCTCCAGGATGCAGGGAAAATTACCATTAGTTGGGGACATTCCTCGGCCCTAGAGACTGGCCCCAAACGGAGGTATGTCCCCTTTCCTCAATAGCTTTAGCAGCAGCACCATAATTTTCTACTAAGGAGGAAACCGGATGCCCAAGGGTTACCTAGCACTGGTTTTACATGCTCATTTACCTTTTGTACGACATCCAGAAAACGAAAATTATCTGGAAGAACGATGGCTGTTCGAAGCCATAACAGAAACATATATCCCTTTGCTGGAAGTTTTCGGACGCCTGCGGGAAGAAAACGTTCCCTTCAAGATTACCATGTCCCTTTCTCCCACCTTAATATCTATGCTGACGGATCACCTGCTGCAGGAAAGATATATCCGCTATCTGGACAAATTAATCGAACTGGCAGACAAAGAGGCCGGCAGGACTTATGAAACGCCATTCCACAAAACAGCATTAATGTATCAGGACAATTTCCGGCGGGCCAGGAATATATTTTGTAACGTTTACAATAAAAATATTGTCAATGCCTTCAGGGAATTTCAGAATACCGGCCTGGTTAATGTGCTAACCTGTGCGGCCACCCATGGTTACCTGCCGCTGATGATGGTAAGACCGGAGGCGGTAAAAGCCCAGATAGGTATTGCAGTAGATCTGCATACACGCCATCTGGGACGTCCGCCGGAAGGAATCTGGCTGCCGGAATGCGCTTACGCACCGGGCATTGACGAAATATTAAAGGAATTCGGCATTAAATATTTCTTTACCGATACACACGGGGTTCTATTTGCCTCACACAGGCCCAAGTTTGGTATTTTTGCTCCCATATACTGCCCCTCCGGAGTTGCAGCCTTCGGCAGGGATACGGAGTCTTCCAAACAGGTATGGAGTTCCAGCGAGGGCTACCCCGGCGACTTTGACTACAGGGAGTTTTACCGGGACGTTGGTTTTGATTTAGATTTTGGGTACATAAAGCCCTATATTCATCCGGACGGGATCCGCCTTCATACGGGCATAAAATATTACCGTATCACCGGAAAAAGCAATTACAAAGAGCCCTACGATCCTGAACGGGCCAGGGAAAGGATCGCGGTGCACGCCGGCAATTTTATGTTCAATAGGATCATACAAATTGAATATCTGGCCCGTTATATGGACCGGCCACCACTGGTGGTATCGCCCTATGATGCTGAGCTTTTCGGTCACTGGTGGTTCGAGGGCCCGCTTTGGCTGGAATTATTATTTAAAAAAATGCACTTTGATCAGCATACCGTTGAACTGATCACACCAGGCGAATATCTGCTCCGCCACCCCTGCAATCAAGTGGCCAGGCCCTGCGCTTCCAGTTGGGGCAGCAAAGGTTATAATGAAGTCTGGTTATGCCGGGAAAATGACTGGATTTACCGCCATCTTCATATCGCCGCCGACCGCATGGTGGAACTGGCGGAAAAGTTTCCGGTGACCGGCGGTATTCTGAAGAGGGCCTTAAACCAGGCAGCCAGGGAACTGTTGCTGGCTCAAAGCAGTGACTGGGCCTTTATCATCAACACCGGGACAATGGTGGAATACGCCATACGGAGAACCAAAATCCATTTGGACAACTTTTTGCGCCTATACCGGGAAATTACAGGAAACTGTATTGACCGCGCATGGCTTGAGAGCCTGGAACAGAGCAACAACATATTCCCGGATATTAACTACCTTTATTACCGTAGCAGTCAAACGGCATTATATTCTGCGGCCCGGTAAAATAATATAAAGGCTTCCGCCGTGACTGGGCGGAAGCCTTTATATGTATAACTTACTACCCATTGATTATACTGTTAATCCTGTCGGCATAAAACTCCGTCAGTGATTCGGCTATTTCCATGGAAGCCCCCTCACTGAACACCCGGCAAACCGGCTCTTCCGGGTCCGGCAAGACCAGCGCCCAGCCCTGGGGATGAAATACCTTTACCCCATCCAAAAGTTCCATCCTTTCCGCCGGAGGTTCCTCAATGAGCCTGCGAATTACTGTTCCTTTAACCTCCCAAGGAACGGGCACCTCTTTCCTGTGCATGAAAAATTCGGGTATTTCGTCCACCAGCTGTCCTATAGTCATATTGCCGGCAGCAAATTCCATAATGCTGAACAGCGCCCCCAGGGCGTCAAAATTTAAAATAAATTGTGAAATCCCATTTTGTTCCCCGGCTTCCTCCTCACCCAATACCTTTTCCGAAAAATCCTGAATTGATGTTTTAGTACGCACCACCTTGCCCTGATAGCGCCGGGCCAATTCATCTATTGTTCCCGAAGCCGTCACAGGCACAACAACCGTCCCACCCCGGGATTTAAGCACCACCAGGGCGGAAAGAGCGGTAAGCAAGTCATCGCTGATTACCCGCCCTTGATTATCAACCAGTACCAGACCATCCCCATTGGGTTCAATTAAAACGCCGGCAAAGGCAGACCTGCGCGCAACCTCCGCCGCCAAACGTGGCAGCATATCCCGGTATTCCTGCCATGTCCGGACGGTACTTGAAAAAAATGTTTCACAAATATTTATTAGTTCAATATTGAATCCTGCCGCCAGTGGTTCAATCAAACTACCCATATTGTTCCGGTCGTAGGCAGCCACCAGGGTTATCCCGCCGGAGCTTATCGTCCCTCCCCCAATGATCCCGGCAAGCGCCGATAAATAGTTTTCCCGCACCTGCCCGGCCACCTGTACCGGCGCCACCCTGGACATATCAGCCCTGTTAAAATCTTCACGCAGCAGGGCGTTTTCTACCTTACGTTCCGTGCCCCGGGAAATATTGGCTCCTTTTTGATCTACGAAGACCAGTGTTACGGAGTCCTTTCTACGGGAAGACGTCTTAACGTGTATACCGCCGTTCAGTTGCATGGACCGCACAGTATAACGGTTCAGCGGCGTGATTCCGCACCCCAGATCGAACACCCGGCCCCCCGCCGACTGAATGCCGGAGGTTACCGCGGCTTTAATCATGCCCGCTGCCGGACAACTGTCACAGCTTACCGCCAGACCGTTCCCCGAACCGGTGACGGAAGCAAAGGCTGCTGCCACACGTAGGGTAAATTCCGGAGTCATTTCTACATTTACCAGGCCGGTTACACCCTCTATGCCAAAAATTTTTCTGGGATACCTGGTGCCCCATACCATGCTGCTCTGTACCACAGTACCGCTTTCAATCACCTTTTGCGGCCACAACTTTACATCGGGCTTAACCAGACTATCTTCCCTGACCACCGTATCGCTGCCCAGCACAGCTCCTTCATAAACCCCGGAATTTTTTTGCACCTGAACCCTGCTGCATAGCACGGACCCTCGCAGGGCTGCCCCTGTGCCGACAAACACCCCTCCCCAGAGCACGCTTCTTTTGATGGAAGCCCGTTCCCGTATAACGCACCCGTCACCTAGAACGGTATACTGCCCCAACACCACATCAGCACCTATGGAACAGCGGTTTCCGATTAATACCGGGCCGTTAATTCGGACATTTTCATCGATCACAACGTCCCGGCCAACCCATATCCCGGGGGATTTTTCCACTGCGGAAATATGCACCTTCACCTTGCCAGCCAGCACGTCCTGGTGGGCAAGGATATATGCCCTCAGATCACCTATATCGCACCAGTACCCCTCCAGCACCACTCCGAAGAGAGGCTTTTTTTCCTTTAAAAGCAGTGGAAACAAATCCTGACTGAAATCAAATTTTCGCCCCGGCTCAAAATAGTCCAGCACCTCCGGCTCAAGAATATAAATACCGGTGTTTACCGTATCGCTGAATACCTCACCCCAGCCGGGCTTTTCCAGAAATTTTACAATTCTGTTATCACGGTCAGTTATTACCACACCGTATTCCAGCGGGCTTTCCACCCGGGTAAGTACCAGCGTTGCCAGCGCTCCCTTCCGGCGGTGAAAATCTATGGCCCGGCTAATGTCAAAATCCGTTAAACAGTCACCGGAAATCACCACAAAGGTTTCGTCCAGGAAACTCCTGGCATTCTGCACGCTACCCGCAGTGCCCAGCGGAGTGTTTTCAACGTAATAACGCATATGCACCCCATAATCGGCACCGGTACCAAAATAGTCCCTGATGTGGCCGGGAAGATATTGCAGGGTTACCCCGATCTCGTTCATGTCATGTGCTTTTAGCAAGTTTACGATATGTTCCATCATAGGTTTATTGACAACCGGCATCATAGGTTTGGGGCGCCCGCAGGTCAGGGGACGCAGGCGGGTTCCCTCCCCTCCGGCCATAATTATGGCTTTCATTCTACCTCTCCTTGTTATTGGTGTATTATTTCTATACAGGAATTCAGAATTCCCCGGTTTTGTTTCGGAAATATCACCGTATCCAAGATCCTACGTACTATTCAGATATTCCTGATCCTTGTTATTTTCGCCGGTTCTCTCATTCTGACTCCTGACTCCTGACTCCTAACTCCTGAGTAGTTACAGTGTTTTGATATATAAACAGGAAGCATCCTTCACCTGTGATCACTGCGTTTAACCAAAATGTTTAAGAGGTTTTTCCGAATATTCTGGTCATCCTGTCAAATATGCCTCCTTGCCTGTCAGCGGAACTATACCAGCCGGTATTTCTCCTCTCCAGCCACACGTCCCGGTATACCTCCACCGTCTGCCTGGCGATTTCCCGCCAGTTAAAATCTTCAACTACCCTGCGATAAGCCTGTGTTTTTAATTTTTCTGCCAACTCAGAATCATTCAGCAGCCATAGCACCATATCCGCCAGGGAACTACTACTTCCCTGGTATACTTTCAGGCCGTCTATGCCGTGTCTGACAATTTCCCCCAGCCCCCCGGTGTCGGACACCACCACAGGTACCCTGGCGGCCATGGCTTCCAGAGCCACGATCCCGAAAGGCTCGTACAGGCTGGGAAACACAGCTACTGATGCCCAGCTGTAAAGTGAATTTCTAGTATCGTCATCAATATATCCGGTAAAGTATACCCTATCGGCTATACCCATATTATTGACCTGATGCCTGAGCGCCCCTTCGTGCGGGCCCTTACCGGCGATAACAAATTTTGTTTGGGTGCTGCGGGTAAGTATTTTTGGTACGGAGTCCAGCAGTACCTGAACACCCTTTTCCCGTACCAGCCTGCCCACATAAAATACTATCCGCTCATCCGGGGCGGCATACAAATCACGGTTTATTTTGTGTCTGCGGACTTTGAAGTTCTCGGCGTTAACGCCGTTGGGTATGACCTTTATTTTATCCCCGGGGGTTTGAAATACATGCTGAACCTCACCTTTCATGTAAAAACTGCAGCAGATCACCCGCCAGGCCTCGTAATTCAGCCACCATTCCACATCACTGATATGCCGCTGCAAGTCATTGTGCAGTCCGTAATTCCTGCCATACTCGGTGGCATGGATGGTCGCCACCAGAGGAACCTTATAAGCATGTTTAACCGCCCTGGCCGCATAAGCAACAAGCCAGTCATGGGCATGTACCAGGTGTATATCCCCAATTTCCTGCAGCACCATCATGCATCTTTCCACCATAGCCACATTTAGTTGGGTTACCCAGGTAACAAAATCGGGGGAGGAAACCTGGTAGGGGAATACCCTGTAAACCTTAACCCCGTTCACCAGTTCATATTCCGGCGCACCGTGAGAGCCCGTTGTAATCAGGTGAACCTCTTCTCCCAGATCTACCAGGGCGGAAGTAAGGTCGTATACATGCTGGGCCAGCCCTCCTACGCTTTTAGGCGGATATTCCCATGAGAACATTAAAATTTTCATTACTCCTAACCCCCAAAAAATTGATAATCGGGGACATTCCTTCCCGCAATAAAAATAAGAGTTAGGAATTAATCCTACCCAGGAAGGTGTGTCCCCATACCTTAACTTGGCACAGTTCTCGCGGTGGCACAGGCCAATAGCTAAAAAATCCCTACCGGGTTCCGGTAGGGACAGATAACTGCTAGCGGCGGTTCCCGTTATGAATTTCAAAACTCCAGTTAACCCCGTTGTTATTATCCCAATTTTCGGCGCTATCCTTAAAGCAGAAATTGAACCTTCTATCCTCCGGCATTTCAAGGGTTTTAACCCAGCCCCAGCCGGTTTTGGACATCCTTAAATCAGAAACACCACGCCACTCCCTGGCATCCCCGTATCCCACACGCAAATACACCTGGTCGGCCCCGCTCATACTGAGGAGCCCGTTATACAGCACGGTAATCTCTTCGCCAGCAGTAATAGGCGTGGGGTCAACTACAACACCGTCGGGGAACTGGTATCTGTGCATCTCCTTTAGTCTTCCCTCTTCACCGAAATTTGTTTCATGATGAATCAAAAATATGTCACCCCCCTTGATATATTGGGCCACAAATTTATTATTATTTTTCCCGGTGTTTTTTATGCGTGATTTATGGTAAAAGCTGGCGCACAAACAAAAAACCCGGCATCTGCTCAGCCGGGTTTTAAAATATCATTAGGTGTTTGTTGAAAAACTTAAATAATCTTGAAGAAAAAAAGCTAATGCTTTAGCAAGCCACACTCTTTCCTTCTGCATATAAGTTAATAAGTTAGGTGCCTGGCACCTAATCGAAATTGAAACCGCCGTACTGCCTGAAATGAGCAGCCAGGCCTCCGTCGTTAAGTATCTTGATCATAACGGGAGGTAATGGCTTAACTGGTATATCAACGCCCTTAGTCTTGTTTCTGATGACACCTGCTGCCAGATCCACCTCTATATCATCGCCCGGATCAATCATATCAGTATCGCACTCCACCACCGGCAGGCCGGTATTAATGGCATTGCGGTAGAAAATCCTGGCAAATGATTTGGCCAGCACAGCGCTTATATCAGCGTACTTAATAGCCAGCGGGGCCTGTTCCCTGGAAGAGCCGCAGCCAAAATTGGTGCTGGCCACAATAAAATCACCTGGAGTAACCTTATTGTAGAAATCCGGGTCCAGATCCTCCATCACATGCTTGGCCAATTCCTTCATATCAAGGGTTTTAAATTTATACTTGCCTGATATTATATAGTCAGTGTTTACGTCACTACCGAATTTATGTGTTTTTCCCTGGAAAAGCATCCTGCCACCCACCTTTTCAGTCTAGAGGCCACTCCCAAAGAGAAGTGTGATGCGAGATATTGAATTCCCACGTCTCACCTCTCAAATTTGAGCGGCCTGAAGTATTTTTCTCTAACTTTGCCTGGTAACTACTTGATAAATTCCCTGGGGTCGGTAATCTTACCGGTTAAGGCTGAAGCTGCCACTGTAGCCGGAGAGGCCAGGTATATAAAGGCGTTACCGTTACCCATGCGCCCCTTGAAATTACGGTTGGCGGTGGAAATTACATTCTCTCCGTCCGAGGGCACACCATTGTGGGTTCCCACACATGGTCCGCAGCCCGGGGTCACCACTGCCGCCCCGGCTTCCACCAGGGTTTCCAGCGTACCGTCCCGCATGGCCTCCAGATATATTCTTTTGGAGGCGGGGGCCACAATAAATCTTACATCCGGGGCTATCTTCCTGCCCTTCATGATGGCTGCAGCATTCTGCAAATCCTCCAGCCTGCCGTTGGTGCAGGTGCCTATGAAGGCCTGCTGAACTGGAGTGCCGGATACCTCGCCCACGGGGCAGACATTATCTACCCTGTGTGGTTTGGCCACCTGCGGTTCCAGGGAAGACACGTCATATTCCTTGATAGTGGCATAAATGGCATCGGAATCGGCCTTTACCGGGGTAAATTTCCTATCGGTATGCCTGGCCAGCCAGGCCATGGTTTTATCGTCAGCTTCCATCATGCCGGCTTTAGCTCCCATCTCAATGGCCATATTAGCCATGGTGAACCTGCCTTCCATGGACAGGGCCGACACAGCGTCTCCCACATACTCGGTAGACATGTAGGTAGCACCGTCTGCAGTAACATCACCAATCAGGTAGAGAATAAGATCTTTGGCGTAAACCCCCCGGGGAAGAACACCGTTACAGACAAATTTTATAGTCTCCGGCACCTTAAACCACATTTTGCCGGAAATAAGCCCCCCGGCCAAATCCGTGGAGCCCACCCCGGTGGAAAAAGCGTTCAGAGCACCGTAAGTACAGGTATGTGAATCCGCCCCGATAACCAGGGAGCCCGGACCGACTTTACCGCTTTCAGGGATCAACTGGTGGCAGACACCCTCACCTATATCATAAAGACGGAAGCCCTTGGACCCGGAAAATTCCCGCATCAATTTATGTAGGGCGGAAACCCCTTCCAGGGGGCTAGGTGAACTGTGATCAATCACGAAGGCCACCTTTTCGGTATCGAAAACTCCTTTGCCTTCCATGCTTTCAAATGCCCTGATGGCCAGAGGGGACGTCCCGTCCTGACCCATAACGAAATCCACCTGGGCCACCACGATTTCGTTGGCATAAGCCTCCTGCCCGCTGTGGGAGGAAAGTATTTTCTCTATAATGGTCTGGCCCAACACTAATCCCTCTTTCCTGGTAGTTTTTTTGTCAAATAATACCTTTATACTTTATGTTTGCCAAAGTAATCCTCGTAAAGGTATACAAGCTCCTTGTCAAATAAGGGCCTCTTCATGGAAACGCAGTACGAGCGAATCTTGGGCAGCAATTCATTTGCTTTATGGTCACTTAATAATATACCATACTCCGCAAATTTTGCCTTCAACGCTGCAGTTCCCGAATGCTTGCCAACCATGATCTGACGTTCCAGTCCAACCTCTTCAGGGGTGAAAGCCTCATAGGTTATGGGGTTTTTCAGCGCGCCGTCAGCGTGTATGCCGGATTCGTGAGCAAACATGTTCGAGCCGACAATGGCCTTCCAGGCGGGAAGCTCGCGGCCCGAAGCCCTGGACACATATTCTGCCACCTCCCGGAACATTTCTGTCTTAAAGTTCAGGTCAATCTTGTAGAGGTGTTTGAGGGCCATCACAACTTCTTCCAGGGCCGAGTTGCCTGCCCTCTCACCCAGCCCCATGACCGTTACACCAATCCAGTTGGCCCCGGCTGATACACCGGTGAGAGCATTGGCGGTGGCCATGCCGAAGTCATTGTGAGTGTGCATTTCTACATCAATATCGACTTTTTCCTTAATGGCCTTAATGTTGTTGTAGGTGGTAAAGGGGTCAAGAATGCCCACTGTATCGCAGTAGCGCAAACGGTCCGCGCCGGCTTCCTTGGCCGCCGCAGCATACTGCACCAGAAAATCCGTATCGCTGCGGGAAGCGTCCTCGGCATTGACGGATATATATACGCCTTCCTTTTTGGCAAACTCCACCGCTTTGACCATATGTTCCAGCACCCATTCCCTGCTGGTTTGCAATTTGTATTTAATGTGGATGTCGGAGGTGGATATGGAAATGGCCACAGCATCTACACCGCAGGACAGAGAGGCTTCAATGTCTTTGAGCACCGGGCGGTTCCAGCCCATAATACTTGCTTTCAAGCCTGCTTTGCAAATTGAGGTAATGGCATCTTTTTCGTCCCCACCCATAATAGGAACACCCGCTTCTATCTGGTGAACTCCCAACTCATCAAGAAATTTCGCAATCCTGACCTTCTCACGGTTGGCAAAAACTACGCCAGCGGTTTGCTCACCGTCTCTCAACGTGGTATCAACTATAGAAATATCTCTTGTCGGAATGGTGGCATCAAGCATAGACAGGTTCATCCTTTCATATGTAAATTAGTTAACCTAAAAAAGGTAACAAAAAATAACCACATAAATCCTGAGATTATAATAACACGAAAGCCAGTTAACTGAAAAGCATATTATTCATTTATACTGTATACAGACCGCAGCAATGGAGAAACATATGTCAACATAAAATAAAACACTACCAAAAATAATAATCTTACATTATTTTACCATGCATATATATTCAAACAACTTCCCGAAAACCTCTGGCAAATTAAATAATCAGACTTTTTATTAACTTAATTAGTATTATTCTACAGTGACAAAATTTTTGCTATGCTTAAGCATTTCTTATTAAAAGTGGGCACAAAACTAAATCAGCAGATAAAATGTCCCCTTTAGCCTTACATTTTATCCCTAAGCAGCTTATTCACCAAATCAGGATTAGCCTTACCCCTGGTGGCCTTCATCACCTGGCCCACCAGGAAACCCAGGGCCTTTTCCTTCCCTGCCCGGTAATCCTCCACCACCTTGGGATTATCCGCCAGCACCCGGTCCACCTCTGAGGCAATGGCACCCTCGTCGGATATCTGCATCAGGCCTTTCTCTTTTACAATCTGCTCGGAGTCCTTGCCGCTTTCAAACATCTCTTCAAAAACCGTCTTGGCTATTTTGCCGCTGATGGTTCCCTTGTCCATCAGCTTTAACATATCCGCAAGCTGCCCGGGGGTTATATTGCACTGAAAAATTTCCATATTGCCGGCATTCAGCAATCTGGACAGTTCACCCATAACCCAGTTGCCGATAATTTTGGCATTGGGATAGCTCTTCAGGCATTCCTCAAAATAATCAGCCATTTCTTTGGTAGTAGTTAAAACCTCCGCATCATAAGAGGACAGCCCCAACTCCCTGACATATCTCTCCTTCCTCTGATCGGGAAGCTCCGGCAGAGAGGCGCGGATTTCCTCCACCCAATCCCTCTCTATGACCATGGGAACCAAATCGGGGTCTGGAAAATAACGGTAGTCATGGGCTTCCTCTTTGCTGCGCATGGATAGGGTAATACCCTTATTTTCTTCCCAGGTGCGGGTCTCCTGGACGACCCTGCCCCCTTCCTCCAGCACATCAATCTGCCTCTCTATTTCATAAGCCACTGCTTTTTGCAGAGCCTTGAAGGAATTCATATTCTTAATTTCCGCCTTGGTACCGAACGTTTCTCTGCCCCTGGGGCGCACCGATACATTGGCGTCACATCTCAGCGAACCTTCCTCCATTTTGCAGTCCGATACCCCGGTATATTGAATGATGGCTTTCAGTTTATCCAGGTAGGCCCTTGCTTCCTCTGGTGAGCGCATGTCCGGCTCGGATACGATTTCAATCAGAGGAACCCCGGTACGGTTATAGTCCACCAGAGAATAAGGAGTGGTGGATATACTGCCCTGGTGCACCAGTTTACCGGCATCTTCTTCCATGTGCACCCTGGTGATGCCGATACGTTTGGTTTGCCCTTCTAAATCAATATCAATATAACCGTGTTCAGCCAGGGGAAGATCATACTGGGATATCTGATAGTTTTTGGGCAAGTCAGGGTAATAATAATTCTTCCGGTCAAACTTAGAAAATTCAGCAATCTGACAGTTTAACGCCAGTCCGGCCCGGATGGCATATTCCACCACCCTCTTGTTCAGTACCGGCAATACCCCGGGCAAGCCCAGGCATACCGGACAGACGTGGGTATTGGGCTCCCCGCCGAATGCTGTGGTGGAATGACAAAATATTTTGGTATTGGTCTTCAGTTCAACGTGAACCTCCAACCCGATCACGGCTTCATAATCAGCCACCGACCAAACCTCCTAACGGAAACCGGTGTATGCACCGGATATGATTACTCTTAATTGAATAATTGTTACTATTCAGGTATTCAGAATTCAGTAGTCAGAATTTAGAATATTTGGAGACGATAAACCGTTCTCTCATGCTGACTCCTGTTGTTTTCGCCGGTTCTTTATCTGACTACTGACTACTGGCAGTCACAGCGGCGGGGTTTGCTTATGATGATCCGTATTTTGTTCAAAGCTATAGGCAACTTTTAGCAAGGTTCCCTCATCAAAGGGCTTGCCGATTAGTTGCATCCCCACCGGCAATCCGTCCACGAAACCAGCCGGTACGGAGATGCCGGGCAATCCGGCCAGGTTCACCGGTATGGTAGTTATATCCGACAGATACATCTGCAGGGGATCATTAATATTTTCCCCCTTGCGGAAAGCCGGTGCGGGAGAAGTCGGGGCCAGGAGCAAATCAAACTTTTCAAAAGCCCTGTCAAAATCCTGTTTTATTAATGTTCGGACTTTCAAAGCCTTAAGATAGTAGGCATCGTAATAACCGGAAGATAGGGCGTAAGTGCCCAGCATAATTCTTCTCTTTACCTCGGACCCGAAGCCAAGGCTGCGTGTGCGCTTAAACATGTCCACCACGTCCCCGGGAGCTTCAACCCGGTACCCATAGCGCACGCCGTCATAACGGGCCAGATTGGAACTAGCCTCAGCCGGGGCTATGATGTAATAGCATGGTACCGCATATTCCACATGGGGCAGGGATGTTTCTTCAATTTCAGCGCCCAGGGAGGATAGTTTTTGCACTGTCTGAGCGATCACCTGCCTTACGCCGGCGTCAATGCCCTCTCCGGTATACTCCCTTGGTACACCTATTTTTATGCCCCGCACGTCATCAACCAGGAAACTGGTGTAATCCCGGTAACCACCTGGAGCCGAAGTCGAATCCCTGGGGTCATGTCCGGTGATAACGTTCAACAAAGAGGCACAATCCGTGACGTCCCGGGCTACAGGCCCGATCTGATCCAGTGATGAAGCAAAGGCTACCAGCCCGTAACGGGAAACAGCCCCGTAGGTAGGCTTCATACCCACTACTCCGCAGAACGACGCAGGCTGGCGGATGGAGCCGCCGGTGTCCGATCCCAGGGCAACCACAGCCTCTCCGGCCCCCACCGCTACTGCCGAGCCGCCGCTGGAACCTCCGGGCACCCGTTCAGTGTCCCACGGGTTGGATGTATTGAAGAACCCGGAGTTTTCCGTAGATGAACCCATGGCAAATTCGTCCATATTGGTCTTGCCCACTATAACCATGTCCGCGCCTTGAATTTTTTCCACCACCGTAGCACTGTACGGAGGCACAAAATTGTAAAGTATCTTTGAAGAGCAGGTGGTACGTACTCCCTCAGTGCACATATTATCCTTAACAGCCACAGGTATACCGGCCAGAGGTCCGATTTCCTGTCCCTGTTTTATTTTGGCGTCCACCCTGCAAGCCTGTTCCAGGGCCTGGGTTTTGGTCAAAGTAATAAATGATTTGAGTTTTTCTTCCAGATTCTCGATCCTGCTAAAATACGCCCGGCACAGTTCTTCTGCACTTACTTCCTTATTCTTAAGCATGCCGTGAAGCGCACGGGCTGTCATATAATGCAGTTCCAAATTGTTTCGCCTCCCCGCATTCCGTTATACGATTTTGGGAACTTTGAAAAAGTTCCCGTCCCTTTCGGGAGCGTTGGCCAGCACCTGCTCCGGCTCAAGGTGACTCCCCGCCTCATCCTCACGGAATACGTTTTTTATCGGAAGAACATGGGCTGTGGGAGGAACATCACCAGTATCCAGGTCATCCAGCTTTTTGGCATATTCCAGTATGGCGCTTAGCTGCTCCTGGTATAATTTTTTTTCCTCCCCGGTAAGTTCCAGCCTACCCAGCAGGGCGACATGTTCAACCTCGGAAATGGTTAACATAACAGCACCTTCCTTATTTAATAGAGCTTTCCCGGCCCCTTTTCGGCAAAAAACTGAAAATATTATACCAGAAGGTCCACCCACTGGCAATAACACCTACTGCCTGCTGCAATCCCGGGGCCGCTATCCCCGCTGGTCGTACCCTGTTTCTTTAAGCAGGGCTACAAAGCCTTCCTCATCCAGTACAGTTATATTAAGCTGCACTGCCTTTTTATATTTGCTCCCCGGATCCTCGCCCGCCACCACCAGGTCGGTTTTTTTACTTACGGAGGAGGATACCCTTCCTCCCAGGCGCTCTATTATTTCCCCTGCCTCCTGCCGGGTGTAATTTTTAAGCCCCCCGGTAAGAACCACTGTTTTGCCCTCCAGGGGGCGGGGCCCGGACTGGCCGCCAGCTGTGGAGGAAGACATGTTAACCCCCAGCCGGGCAAGTTTGTTAATTAACTCCAGGTTTTCCCGGCCGGCAAAGAATTCTGTTACGCTTTCCGCTATTTTTGGACCTATTTCAGGTATTTCCACCAGTTCTTCCAGCCGGGCCGAGGAGGCTATATTGTCCATGCTGCCAAAACGCCCGGCCAGTATTTTTGCCGCCCGCTCCCCCACGTGTCTGATGCCCAGGGCAAATAACAGCCGGTGCAGCGGGTTCTTTTTGCTTTCCTCTATGGCCTGTAGCAGGTTTTGGGCTGATTTTTCGCCCATTCTCTCCAGGGATACAAGTTCATCCTTTTTCAGCGCGTACAGATCGGCAGCATCCTTTACCTGACCTGAGGATATTAGCAGGGCAATCACCGCCGGCCCCAGTCCGGCAACATCCATGGCATTTCTTGACACAAAATGAATCAGACCCTCTCTAAACCTGGAGGGACAGGCCGGATTGGTGCAGCGCACGGCCACCTCTCCCCCTGTGCGAACCACAGGCATATGGCACTCCGGGCACTCTTCCGGCATGGTAAAAGGTTTTTCATCCTCCCTGCGTGCATCCCTGATTACTTCCAGCACTTCCGGGATGATATCCCCGGCCTTGTGCACCAGCACG
Source organism: uncultured Peptococcaceae bacterium (assembly GCA_964643075.1). Lineage (GTDB taxonomy): Bacteria > Bacillota > Desulfotomaculia > Desulfotomaculales > Desulfocucumaceae > Desulfocucumis. The sequence goes on along the minus strand of CAZXQO010000016.1, from coordinate 58,847 downwards.
GTATCACCGATGCGAATATCCTTTTCCCTGATCATGTCTTCATTGTGCAGGGTTGCCCTGGTTACGGTGGTACCGGCCAGCCTCACCGGACTCAATATGGCGGTGGGGGTCAGCACCCCGGTGCGGCCCACCTTGATGATAATATCCCTGACTACCGTCCTGGCCTGCTCCGGTGGATACTTCCAGGCAATGGCCCAGCGGGGGCTTTTCATGGTAGCGCCCAGGCGCAGCTGCTGGGCCAGTGAATTCAATTTTACCACCACCCCGTCTGTGGCATAGGGAAGGTTGAAACGATCCTGCTGCCACTCCCGGCAATATCCCAGCACGGCATCTATGTCCGGCAGCAGGCGGAAATGGGGGTTAACCTTAAACCCCTGCACCTGCAGCCATTCCAGCACGGCGCTATGGGTGGGCAGATCCACGCCCTCCGCTTGCCCCAGGGCATAAACAAATATACTCAGCTGCCTTGATGCAGTAACCCCGGGATCCAGTTGACGCAACGAACCTGCTGCAGCGTTTCTCGGATTGGCGAATAATTGCTCCCCGGCCTCGTCCCGGGACTCGTTAAGCCTGGCAAAAGCCTCCTTGGGCATGAAAACTTCCCCCCGCACTTCCAGCAGGGGAATGTTCTCTTTTAGACGCAGCGGTACTGCCCGCACCGTCCTCAGATTGGGAGTGATATCCTCTCCATGCTCGCCGTCACCCCTGGTGGCCCCCCGAACCAGCAGGCCGTTTTCATATAGCAGGGACACAGCCAGACCATCTATTTTCAGTTCTGCAACATATTCTATTTTTTCTCCGGGCAGGGCCTGCCTTACCCGGCGGTCAAAATCCTTTAGCTCGCCTTCTTCAAAGGCATTGCCCAGACTCAACAGGGGCGCCAGGTGCCTCACGGTGACAAAACCTTCCCTGGGTTTGCCGCCCACCCTCCGGGTGGGTGAGACCGGCGTGACCAGTTCCGGGTATTCCTGCTCCAGCGAGACCAGTTCCCGCATCATTTGGTCAAAGGCGGCATCGGTAATGGTGGGGTTGTCGAGTACGTAATAATTATAATTATGCTGCTCTATTTCCCGGCGTAGTTCCCCGACCTTTTTTAGCACCTTTTCCGGAATAGCGTCCATAAGGATCACCTGCCTGTTACTATTCAGGTATTCAGAATTCAGGAGTCAGCAGTCAGCAGTCAGAATATTTTTAGACGATAAACCGTTCTCTCATGTTGACTCCTGATTTCTGTTGTTTTCGCCGGTTCTCTCATTCTGACTCCTGACTCCTGAGTATTTACAGTATTTCTATGTAATAATCACCGCGGCATATCTGATAACATACGCCGCCGGAATAAATATGAGCTGCGCCAAAAGGGTACCTGCCAGCCTGGTGGCTGCCAGGTAATACGCCATCCGGCGCACATCTCCCTCTGCCCGCTCACCCTGCAGGGCCTGATCGGTTATCCTGGCGGCAGTGGGATCCACAACGGTGGCAAAAAGCACCTGGGCTACGCCGTTAACAATGGAAGCCATAAGCGTGGCCGCCACCCGGTAGTCGGGATAAAGGGCGCCAGCATACAGGGCGGAAAGCACCCCGGTGGTAAATATGCCGGTCACCAGCACGTTGGAGATCAGCAGCACCCGGGGTATACCGGTGTATTTTACGCCGGCACGGGGAGACAGTGGCCCGGCCAGCGTGGCGCCGGATAATTCCCCGAATTTACGGGGTGTAAAAATAACCATTAAAAACATACGGGGCACCGAGCCCACCTGACCAAATACCTCTATGGCTTGCACAAATATTTTAACAAAGTAGGGGATTAATATAGCTCCCACCAGTGTACCCAGGGTTGCCGAAAGAATTACCAGGCGAATGTCAATGTTCAGCGTTGCCAGTTGCTCCTGATAGACTTGGCCCAGCACATTCTGGCCCCCTTTTTTGATGGCTGTCTCCACAATGGTGGCCAGCAGGGGACCCTGGATCATATTGGCAGTGCTGGAGAACAAAAAAATAACATTAAACATGGACAGAGCGGTGGCCAGGCGGCCGGTGCGCACTCCGGCCACCCTGACGGAATATATCAATGTATTAATCATGTGAATCACAGCCGTGAGAACGGCCACCAGCAATAGTCGCTCCATTTTCCCTCCGAAAATTAACTGTGGTATGTCCGCTTACTGCAAATCCTCCTACTCATTAGGAAGCACAACAATAGATGCTAATTCAATTTCTCCAGCGGGGCGAATTTAGCCAGCAGGGTCTTCTGCCCAATACCGGGAAAGTCAATTTTTATTTCGGCGTTTGCTCCCCTGCCTTTAACTTCCAACACCTTGCCCTCGCCCCATTTCCGGTGGCGCACTCCATCCCCTGCCTCCAGGGATACTGTGGTAACGGCTTCCACGCCGCCGGTACGGGAGAAGGCTGTTCGACCGAAAGCGGGCGCCGGTATATCCTCTTTTGATTTAAAACGTGATTTTATCTCCCCGTCCAGTTGATCGTAAGGGGATGAAAGGTGTGGCGGAATCTCCTCCAAAAATCTGGATTGAGGGTTAAGTCTGGTAGCACCGTAAAGGGTTCTCTGCCAGCAGTGTGTCAGGTAAAGCATTTTTTCAGCCCTGGTGATCCCCACATAGGCGATCCTTCTCTCCTCTTCCATCTCCCCCGGCTCGTCCAGGGAGCGGGAGTGCGGAAAGACCCCTTCCTCCATACCGATTAAAAAGACTACGGGAAATTCCAGCCCTTTGGCGCTGTGCAGGGTCATCAGCACGACCTTCTCGGTATCATCGTCCAGTTTATCAACTTCCGCCACCAGAGCAATGCCTGCCAGGAATTCCGTCAATGTCTTTTCTTCTGCGTTCCTGTCAAAATCACCGGTAACGGTCAGCAATTCCTTCAGGTTTTCCTGCCTGGTCCTGGACTCCACACTGTTCTCCGCTTCCAGTTCAGCCCAGTAACCTGTCTTTTCCAGTATACCCCTGGTTATTTCGGTAACGGACAGCTCCCCACTCTCTGCGGCAAGACCCGAAAGAATACTCCCCAATAGCGCTGCAGCATTTTTTGCTTTCCCGACAAGCCCCGGAATGTCTTTAGCCCGGGCAAGAGCCTGCACCATATCGATAGCATTAGATGCAGCATAATTCAGTATTTTTTGCAGGGAAGCATCACCTATGCCCCGCCGGGGGACATTGATAATCCTGGCCAGACTTACGGCATCCAGAGGATTGTCCAACAACCTGAGATAGGCCAGTAAGTCTTTGATCTCTTTGCGGTCGTAAAACTTCAATCCGCCGATGATGGTATAGGGTATGCCCCGCCGGATAAAAATTTCCTCTATGGCCCTGGACATAGCGTGGGTCCGGTAAAGAACCGCAAAGTTGTTATAACCCATGGCCTTAATCCCATGCATCATCTCTATCCGGCCAGCCACATAGTGGGCCTCCATTTTCTCGTCATTGGCCAGGTGCACCACTAAAGGCGATCCTTCTCCGGCTGCGGTCCAAAGTTGCTTGTCCTTCCGGTTGGGATTGTTTTTTATGACATTGTTGGCCGCTTCAAGAATAGACCCGGTGGAACGGTAATTCTGTTCCAGCTTGATTACCCTGGCCTCGGGGTAATCCTTTTCAAAGCTTAATATATTTTGTATATCCGCACCGCGAAAATTGTATATACTCTGGTCTGGATCCCCCACCACACAAAGATTGCGGTGTTCCCCGGCCAGCAGATTCACCAGAACATACTGGGCATGGTTGGTATCCTGGTATTCATCTACCAGAATATACCGGAATTTATTCTGATAGTATTTGAGTACCGCCTGATTCTCCTGAAAAAGTCTGACTGTGAGCATGAGCAGGTCGTCAAAATCCAGCGCGTTATTGCTCTTCAGCCGTTTCTGATAAAGTTCATAAACCCTGGCTAAAATCCTGGAATAAAAATCATAGGCCTGCTCCTCGAAGGCTACATGGTCCACCAGACGGTTTTTGGCCTGGGATATGGCTGACGCCAGGGAGCGTGGCGTAAACCTTTTATCATCTATATCTAATTCCCTGATACAGTCCTTAACTACTGTCTGTTGGTCGCCGTTATCATAAATGACAAAATTTTCACCATAACCCAAAAATTTTGCCTGCCGCCTGAGCATACGCAGGCAGGCGGAATGAAAGGTGCTGACCCAAAGTTCACGGATGCTTTCCGGGACCGTGGACTCCACCCTGCTTTTCATTTCCGCAGCAGCTTTATTGGTAAAGGTAATGGCCAGAATTTTATAAGGTGGTATTCCTTTTTCCTTAATCAGATAGGCAATTCTGGTGGTTAGGACCCGGGTTTTGCCGCTGCCCGCTCCGGCCAGCACCAGCAACGGGCCTTCGGTTTGTTGAACAGCTTCTTTCTGGGCTTCATTTAGACTGGTTAATAAGTCCATTTATTATCTCCCGAAAAAATAAAGTAACATAATTTCATAAGTAAAAGACAGGGCTTTGACCCTGTCCGTGAGCCTGTTAATTCAACGTGCAAAAGCTTGCATGTGAGTCTATTTCCTTCTGGAAGCAAGTTCGTTATATATTTTATCCATTTCAATACCTTCATTCGCCAGCAGCACCAGCAGGTGGTAAAGCAAATCGGCAGTTTCAGACACGATTTCCTGCCGCTTATCGCTCTTGGCCGCAATAATTACCTCTGCCGCCTCTTCCCCCACCTTTTTCAATATCCTGTCCAGGCCACCGGCAAAAAGGGCTGAGGTGTACGAGTCACCGGAAGGTGCAATTTTTCTATCTACAATAACCTGGTAAAGTTCGTTTAGTACTTCTGCCCCGGCTGATCCCCCGCCCGGGATGCTGGCTGAAAGTCCATTATTTTCTCCGCTGCCGACAACTCCGGCAGCAGCCGGTGAGGCGGCGGGCTTGCCTGACCCGCTCTCTTTTCCATAGACCTCTTCCGGGTCAAAAAATCTTTCCCCGATAATTTCTACATTCCCACTTTTACAAATGCGGTTGTGGAAACAGGTAAAGTAACCTTCATGGCAAGCGGCGCCCTTCTGTTCCACCTTCAGCAACAGGGTATCCCTGTCGCAGTCATAAGTTATTTCCACTACTCTCTGCACGTTCCCGGATGATTCACCTTTGTGCCAGAATTTTTGCCTGCTGCGGCTCCAAAACCAGGTATCCCCGGTCTCCAGGGTACGCTTAACGGCTTCCGAATTCATGTAGGCCATCATTAATACCCCGCCGGTGGCGTTGTCCTGCACTATAGCAGGTATAAGTCCATCCCGGTCGTATTTTAAGCAATTTACATCAAACAGCAAAGAAATTTAACCTCCGTTCCGACTTCGCGTTAACTACAATGAAGATCAGCACCCGGCTACATACGCACAGGAACCCCTTTATCCCCCAGAAATTCCTTCACCTGGTGAATGCTATACTCACCAAAATGGAATATTGAGGCCGCCAGCGCCGCATCTGCTTCACCTGTGGTTAGTCCGTCAACAATATGCTCAAGATCGCCTACCCCGCCGGAGGCAATAACCGGTATCCGCACCGCCCCGGCCACCGCCCCGGTAAGCTCCAGGTCGTAGCCGTCTTTGGTGCCGTCCCTGTCCATACTGGTTAATAGTATTTCTCCCGCCCCCAGGGTCTCCATACGCTTTACCCATGCCAGAGCATCTATGCCGGTGGGAATTCTTCCCCCATGTATAAACACCTCCCAGGAATCAGAACCGGACCTGCGGGCGTCCACTGCCACAACAATACACTGACTGCCGAATTTTGCTGAAGCCTCTTCTATGAGGCGGGGGTTTTTAACCGCGGCAGTATTTATGGAAACCTTATCAGCGCCAGCGGATAACATGGCTCTGATATCCTCAATCGAACTAATGCCGCCTCCCACAGTATAGGGAATAAAAACTTCCCCTGCAGTTCGGTAAACCATATCCAGTACCGTTTTTCTACCCTCGTGAGAAGCGGTAATGTCCAGGAATACCAGTTCATCGGCCCCTTCCCGGTCATAAAAGGCGGCCAGTTCCACCGGATCACCGGCATCCCTTAAATTAATAAAATTTGTCCCTTTCACCACCCTGCCGCCGGTCACATCCAGGCAGGGGATTATCCTTTTGGTCAGCACACCTCCGCCCCCGCTTCCGCCTCTGCAATGACCAGAGCGTCCTTGAGGGCTATAGTTCCGGCATAAAGAGACTTGCCCATGATGACCCCTTCCACGCCCAGGCTTTCCAGTTTTTTTAAGGCCCTCAAATCATCAAGGGTTGATACCCCTCCGGAGGCAATTACCTTTATGCCGGTAGCCCGTACAACTTCCTCCACCGCAGCCACATTCGGCCCCCTAAGTGTGCCGTCCCGCCATATATCAGTAAAAATAATCCTGCGCACACCCATATTCTTCATCTCTTCAGCCAGCTCAAGAGTGTTTTTCCGGACAGTTACCCCCCAGCCCTCAATAGCAACCTTGCCGTCCCTGGCGTCAATGCCCACGGCAATGGCCTCCCCGTATTTACTACAGGCTTCGGCCACCATCTCCGGGCTGGTAATGGCCACGGTGCCAAAGATTACCCTGGCGGCGCCCAATCCCAGAATTGCCTCCACCACCGCCAAATCCCTGATGCCACCGCCTACCTGCACTGGTATATCCACCGAGGTAATTATCTCTCTTAGCACGTCTAAATTCTTAGGCGAACCGGAAAAAGCCCCGTCCAGATCCACCACATGCAGCCAGCTGGCGCCTTCCTTCTGCCAGAGGCAGGCCATAGCCGACGGGTCGTCGGAATAAACTGTCTCGTTCTCCGGATTTCCCTCCACCAGCCTGACACATCTACCTGCACGTAAATCAATGGCAGGATAAATTAGCATTTTTCAACCACACCCCCGAAGTTTTGCAATATACGCAGGCCCAAGGCACTGCTTTTTTCGGGATGAAACTGAATGGCGTAAACATTGTTTTTTGCCACGGCTGATACAAATTCTATGCCGTATTCCGTCACCCCGGCCACAATATCCTTATCCAAAGGATCTACATAATAAGAATGAACAAAATAAAAAGATGAACCCTCCGGAATATTACAAAAAATACGGCACCTCTCACCGCCGGTTAGATCCGTTTCCGCCAGGGCACCGCACTCAGGCCCGTTAGCCTTCCCTGGTCTGTAATTTAGCTGGTTCCAACCCATATGAGGCACCTTTAGACCGGGCGGAAGTCTGCGCACCATACCCCGGAAAACCCCCAGGCCATTGGTATGCCCCCATTCCTCACTGGCCTCAAAAAGCAACTGCAATCCCAGGCAAATCCCCAGAAAGGGACGGCCACCGGATATGGCCCGGATAACTGCCCGGTCCATGCCGGTTCTGGTGAGATTTTCCATGGCGTCCGCAAAAGCGCCCACTCCCGGCAGCACAACACCCCGGGCGTTTTCCACCGCGCCGGGATCCCGGACAATTTCGGCCTTTACCCCTACCTTTTCAAAACCCTTTTGAACGCTGCGCAAATTACCCATTCCGTAATCTATTATGGCAATCAAAATATTTGACCCCCGCCAGTTACGCCAATATACAAGGCGTCTTAATTAAACTTAGCCTTTTTATCTTAATCAAACACTAGAACCGTCCCCGCGTTCGATTATACCAGGATACCTTTGGTGGAGGGCACCCCCTCCTTCCCACTAAGGGACACCGCTGTCGCCAGCGCTCTGCCAAGCCCTTTAAAAATAGCTTCAATCATGTGGTGGCAGTTAACGCCGGCCAGGAGCCGGACATGTAGGGTTACTCCCGCATTAACAGCAAAAGCCCGGAGGAACTCCCCCACCATCTCCGTGTCAAAACTTCCCACCCGGGCTACCGGAAAACTGGCCTCCAGCCCGGCATGCCCCCGGCCGCTTAAATCCACAGCCACCAGTGCCAGAGCCTCATCCATGGGCAGTATGATATGTCCGTAGCGACTTATCCCGGACCTTTCCCCCAGTGCCTCGTTAAGTGCCCGGCCAAGGCAGATGCCCACGTCCTCCACTGTATGGTGACAATCCACCTGCAAATCCCCCGCAGCGGAAAGGTTCAGGTCAAAACTACCGTGCCTGGCCAGAAGTGTGAGCATGTGGTCAAAAAAACCTACACCTGTATTTACTCTGGATTCGCCCCGGCCATCCAGAAGAAGCTCCAGGTTTATTTCCGTCTCGGCGGTTTTCCTTGTTATAGTGGACTTCCGTTCTATCTGCATGAGATCAACAGTCCTCCTTCCCGGCCAGCCAGCAGCAACCCGGACGAAAGCCCGTCACGTGCCAACTGCTTGATATATTGATAAAGTTAATCCTGATACTACAGCAATATTGCTTATTTCGCTATGCCCGCTACGCCACGGGGACGGTTTCATCGTCTTCCCTTCGGCCCTTCGCTACGCTTCGGGGACGCTCGAACCGTCCCCATGGCTCCGCTAACCTTTAAATTACGCTGTAGTACTAATAAACATTTAGTACAGCTTTTAGTTTCTCCAGAAACTTACCGTTCTCCTCCTCCGTTCCCACTGTTACACGCATACATTTTTCCAGACCCGGACAGGAAACATTCCTGATTAATACCCCTTCCCGCAACAGCCCTTTGAATATTTTCTCCGCCTCAACAGGAGTACGAAAAAGAATAAAATTTGCGTCGGTGGGAAAAACTTCTACACCTTCCAAGCCGGCCATAATTCTGAAAAGTTTATCCCTGCCGGCCTTAATGGCTTCTACCTGGTCCCGCAGCAAATCCCTGTGCTTTAATACCGCCCCGGCCGCAAACTGAGAAAAGGCATTCAGATTATAAGGCTGTTTAATCCTGAGCAGTTCGCCCACTACGTCCGGACGGGCAAGTAAATATCCCACTCTTAGCCCGGCCAGTCCGAAGGCTTTGGAAAAGGTCTTGAGTATAATCAGATTAGGGTATGATGATAATAATGGAACGGCTGATTCCCCGCCAAATTCCAGGTAGGCCTCGTCCAGCACCACCAGTGCCCGGGTGTTTTCCAGGAGTTTCCTAATCTCTTCCCGGGAGGTGGCATTGCCGGTAGGATTATTGGGTGAACAGATGAAGATCATACTTACACCCGGATTTGCGGCAGCATCAAGCAAAGCAGGTATATCCGGCTCGAAATTATCACGCCTGGGCACCTCCCGCCAGCCTGCTCCGGCCACCTGCGCGTGTATACGGTACATGGAAAAGGTAGGTGAGGCTATTACAACTTCCCTGCCGGTGCCAAAGGCAAGCATCAGGTTTAATATAATCTCGTCGGAACCGTTACCGGCCATGATACAGTTAGAGGAAACCCCGTTATAGTCGGATAGCCCGGCCAATAAGTCTCTGGCCAGTGGGTCAGGATACCTGGTAAAAAGTTCCGATTGCAGCCCTGCACAAATATATTCTTTTACCTTTCGGGGAAAATCAAAAGGATTCTCATTGGCGTCAAGCTTAATCACCCCGGGCACGATATGCGGATCGTAAGGAACCAGCCCTTTTAAATCAGGGCGGGTTAGTTCAGCAAGGTTAAATCTTCCGGTCATACTCCATCACCCTCCACAACCTATGTATACTCCCTGCCCTTGCGACGCAGGCTACGCCACGGGGACGTCCCCATGGCTCCGCTAACTTTTAGTTTACGCTGTAGTAGTAGTCAGAACTCTGAATATTTCGAGACGATAAACCGTTCTCTCATTCTGACTCCTGACTCCTGACTCCTGACTCCTGACTCCTTAGTCGTTACTTTTATTCTTATTCTAACGGCGTTGGCATGGGCATCCAGTCCCTCAACCTCCGCCAATTTAATAATGCTGCCTGCAGCCCGTTCCAAGGCGGGCCTGGTGTAGGAAATAACGCTGGTTTTTTTTATAAAAGCGTCAACCCCCAAGGGGGAATAAAAGCGTGCTGTTCCACTAGTGGGCAAAACATGGTTCGGCCCGGCCAGATAATCCCCCACCGGTTCAGGGGAATACTGCCCCAGAAAAACAGCCCCGGCTGCCCGTATCTTACCCAGCCACTGAAAAGGGTCCGCCAGCATCAGTTCCAGATGTTCCGGGGCGTACTCATTGGCCAACTCCACAGCCTCATCTATGTCCCCGGTGATAATTATCGCTCCGTAATCCTCCACCGACCGGGCGGCAGTCCCGCTTCTGCTAAGCCCGGCCAGTTGACGCTCCAACTCTACCGCCACTACTCCGGCAAGATGCTCATCCGGTGTAATTAATATACCCGCAGCCATTTCATCATGTTCGGCCTGGGAAAGCAAATCCGCTGCAATATATCCCGGGTCGGCGCCGGCATCTGCCACCACCAGAACCTCACTGGGGCCGGCCAGCATATCAATATCCACCGTGCCGTAAACCTGCTGTTTGGCCAGGGTTACGTATAGGTTGCCCGGACCGGTTATTTTATCCACCCGCCTGATGGCCTGCGTGCCGTAGGCCAGTGCGGCCACGGCCTGGGCTCCCCCAGCCCGGTATATTTCTGATACCCCTGCCTCGGCTGCGGCGACCAAAGTAAAGGGGTTAATACTGCCGTCCCTGCCCGGAGGGGTAACCATCACAATTTCCGGCACTCCTGCCACCCTCGCGGGAATGGCGTTCATAAGCACGGAAGATGGATAGCTAGCCTTGCCTCCGGGAACGTAAATACCAACCCGGGCCAGAGGATGAACCAGTTGGCCCACTATAATACCGTCTTCCCCTGTTTCGAACCAGGAATTCACCACCTGCCGGCGGTGGAATTTCTCAATATTTTTGGCCGCCAGGCTCAGAGAGTTCAGAAACTCATCATCCACCTGCCTGTACGCTGCTTCTATTTCTTCCGCAGCCACCGGCAAACCGGCGGGTTTCAGCTCCACCCGGTCGAATTCGGCGGCAAAGCGGCACAGCGCCTGATCTCCTTCAGCCCTCACCGCCTTGATTATCCCGGCCACCCTGGCTGCTGCTTCCTCCCGGCCAGCGGAGTGGCGGTTCATAATACCTTTCAAAGCGGGGTCTCCCGCCTTAAGAATACGAATCAAACTAGGACCCTCCCCGGCACTTTAATTAGTTAAAGCACTACAATAATAATATGATAAAGATAAACGGGTGTGAAGTCAATTGTCAAATAAAAAAAATAGAACATTTCTACCCGGTTAAGTTGCCGCAACAGAAATGTCTACTATTTACTTGCCAGTCTATGCAGAACAAGCTTGTACCCGTCCGCGCCATAATTCAAACAGCGTTTTACCCGGCTGATGGTGGCCGTACTGGCCCCGGTCTGGCTTGTGATTTCCCCATAGGTGCGATTTTCCTGGAGCATTATGGCAACCTCCAGCCTCTGGGCCATTGATTTTAACTCCGCCACGGTACATATATCCTCAAAAAATTGATAGCATTCATCTATATTTTCCAATGCCAGAACGGCTTTAAAAAGCTGATCCATAGATTCGTCTTTTAATTTATCCGTATAGGACATAGGAATCCCCCTGGTTTTTTATATTATGTCCCGTAAATCTCTGTATGTTTCCTTTGATTTCGACGTCTGACACCATTTCCCTTCATTTTACCCAACAACCGTTTAATTGAAAATCCGGATTAAAACCGCAATTGTCATGCACGAAAAAACCGATAAAAAACAACGGGGCTATTTAAAGCAGCCCCGCCGTTAAAAGATAAATGTAATTTAAAGTTTTCTTAGCGCCTTTTGGCCGATGTCTTTACGGTAGCTCATGCCCTCAAAGCTTATATTCCTTACCCCGGCATAGGCCTGATTTATGGCCGAGGGTATGTCGTCCCCCAGGGCGGTAACACCCAGCACCCTGCCGCCGGAGGTTACCACAGTACCGTCCCGGAGCGCCGTACCGGCGTGAAAAACCATTACCCCCGGAGTCTCCTGCCCGAAGCCGGAGATAACATCTCCCTTCCGGTAGCTGCCGGGATACCCGCCGGAGGCCAGCACCACACATACTGCAGCACCCTTTTTCCATTTAATTTCGATATCGTCCAGGCGTCTGTCAATAATGGCTTCCATTATTTCCACCAGATCGGTTTCCAGCAACATCAAAACCGGCTGCGCCTCGGGGTCTCCGAACCTGGCGTTATATTCCAGAACCTTCGGACCATCGGCGGTCACCATCAGCCCGGCGTAAAGCACACCGCGATAGGGCCTGCCTTCGGAGGCCATACCCTTTACCGTGGGCACCAGTATTTTTTCCAGGGCAAAATTGTATAATTCCGGGGTGCAGACCGGGGCCGGAGCGTAAGCACCCATCCCTCCGGTATTGGGGCCCCTGTCGCCGTCGTAGATCTGTTTGTGATCCTGGGCCGGCAGCATGGGAATCACCGTTTCCCCGTCCGTAAAGGCCAGTATGCTGACCTCCTCGCCTACCAGGCACTCTTCTACAACAACCATATCACCGGCACTCCCGAAGGCCCGCTGGGACATGATTAGCCTGACCGCGTCAACAGCCTCTTGCTCAGTTGCGGCCACTATAACTCCCTTGCCTGCGGCCAGCCCGTCAGCCTTAACAACACAGGGTGCGCCAAGCTGCCTGATATATTCCTCCGCTGCGGGTGCAGTGTCAAAGGCAGCGTAACGTGCGGTGGGAATGCCGTATTTGGCCATGATATCCTTGGCCAGCACTTTGCTTCCCTCAATCGCCGCAGCCCGGGCGGAGGGCCCGAATACCCTGAGGCCGGCTTTTTCAAAGACATCCACCAGCCCCAGGGTCAGGGGCGCCTCGGGGCCGACCACGGTTAAATCTATCCTCTCCTGAAGGGCAAAGGCCAGCAGTCCATGAACATCTTCCACGGATATGTCCACACATTTAGCCAGCCCCGTTATGCCCGCATTTCCGGGGGCGCAAAATATCCCGTCCACCCGGGGGCTCTGGCTTATTTTCCAAACCAGGGCATGTTCACGCCCGCCGCCGCCTATAACCAGTACCTTCAACCCCCGCACCACCTTTCGCTATGTTCTCAGTGCCTGAAATGACGCATGCCGGTAAACACCATGACCATGCCGTGCTCATCTGCAGCTTTTATGGATTCATCATCACGCATGGAGCCGCCGGGCTCGATTACCGCGGCAATGCCGCAGCGGGCCGCCTCATCCAGGGTATCCCTGAAGGGAAAGAAGGCATCGGAAGCAAGCACCGCTCCCCGGGCTTTTTCCCCGGCCTGTTCCAGCGCAATGCGGGCGGACCCCACCCTGTTCATCTGCCCTGCGCCTACCCCGATCAGTTGCTTGTCCCTGGTAATGACGATAGCATTAGATTTAACGTGCTTAACAATGGTCATGGCAAAGGCCATTTCCTCCATCTGTCCGGGGGTGGGGGCTTTGGCCGTGACAGTCTTTAATTTGTCTTTATGGTAAAGATCCCGGTCGGCGTCCTGCACCAGCAGTCCTCCGTTGACCTTCCTCACATCCGTGCCGTCGTTGGACTGCACGGACAAATCCCCGGTCCTGAGCACTCTTAATCCTTCCCGGCCTTTCAGCACTTCCAGCGCTTCCGGCCGGTAATCCGGAGCGATTACCGCCTCCAGGAAAATTTCCGCCATACTCCGGGCCGCCTCAGCAGTTACCTCCCGGTTAAAGGCCACTATACCGCCAAAGGCGGACACCTGATCCCCCTCAAAGGCCAGCCGGTAGGCGGTGGCCACATCACCAGCCACTGCGGCGCCGCAGGGATTGTTATGCTTAATAATTACCGCCGCAGGGCCGCCAAACTCCCGCACAAGCTCCAAAGCGGCATTAATGTCCAGTATATTGTTGTAGGAAAGCTCCTTGCCGGATAATTGCTCAGAGCGCCCCACACAGGGTCCGGTAACCGCCGGATCACGGTAAAACGCAGCCCGCTGGTGAGGGTTTTCCCCATACCTCAGCTGCTGAACCCGATCATACGGCTTAAGCATGACAGCGGGAAAATCGCCGCTTCCTGTCAGGCCGCTTAAATAGGAACTAATGGCCGCATCATAGGCAGCAGTGTGGGAAAAGGCCTCCAGGGCCAGGGATAGTCGGAACTCAGTAGTAAGCGGGCCGCTTTCCAGAGCCTGAAGTATCTCCTGATAGCGCCCCGGACTTACCACCACCACCACATCCCGGTGATTCTTAGCGGCGGCCCGGACCATGGCCGGCCCCCCTATGTCAATGTTTTCTATGGCCTCCTCAAGGGTCACACCAGGTTTAGCCACCGTCTCCCTGAAAGGATACAGGTTCACCGCCACCAGATCAATGGGGGTAATACCGTGCTCTTTCAACTGGGACAAGTGATCATCCGTGCGGCGGGCTAGGATTCCCCCGTGCACCCGTGGATGCAGTGTCTTCACCCTGCCGTCCAGTATCTCCGGAAAATCCGTAACCTTGGTTATGTATGTAACGGGAACGCCGGCCTCTTTTAAAGTTTTGGCGGTGCCGCCGGTGGAAACAATCTCCGCACCCAGCTTAACAAGCCCCCGGGCAAATTCCACCAGCCCGGCTTTGTTGGAAACGCTGATTAATGCGCGCTTAATCATACACTATCCCCCTGTACTAGTTTTGTATTATCATAACCTTCCTGCCCACTACCTCAAGTCGTCCACGGGCAAAAAGATTTACCGCCTCCGGATAGATTATATGTTCCTGCTCAAGAATCCTGGCTGCCAAATCGTCTCCGGTATCTTCCGGCAGCACCGGCACCACCGCCTGCAGAATAATTGGGCCGGTATCCATACCCTCATCCACAAAGTGTACGGTGCAGCCGCTATACCTCACTCCATACTCCCAAGCCTGCTGCTGACCGTGCAGCCCGGGAAAGGCCGGCAGCAAAGCCGGGTGAATATTCATTATTTTATTGGGGTAAGCCTTAAGCAACACCCGCCCCACCAGCCTCATGTAACCGGCCAGGCAGACCAATTCCACCCCGAACTTCTGAAGCACGGCAACAACCTGTTCCTCGTATGCCTCCCGGGAGGAAAAACCGGCAGGCTCGACAACCTCCGCCGGTATACCGGCGGAGCGTGCCCGCTCCAGGGCATAGGCGTCACCCTGATCGCTGATAACCACTACCACTCCAGCAGGTATCCTACCCTCCCGGGAGGCATCCATTATTGCCTGCAGGTTGGACCCCCTGCCCGAGGCCAGCACCCCTACCTTCAACAGCGACATAAAAACAACCTCCCACATTTAAGTCGATGAGTCAAGGAACGATTCTCCGGCTCATTCAACCCCCATACCACATCATTAGCAGAAAAAAAGCTTATCGCACATACTGCACAGTCCCGTCCCCGGGAATCACCCCGCCGATCCGGTAGGCCATTTCACCTTTTTCCTTTAACCTTTGCAAAATATTCCCGGCCTGCTCCCCGGGCACGGCCAGCACAAAACCTATGCCCATGTTGAAGGTACGGTACATTTCCGCTTCATCTATGTCACCGATTTGTTTTATAAGCTCAAATATTTTATGCACAGGCCAGCTGCCTCTATTTATGGTAACCGACAGGCCGGGAGGAAGAATCCTGGGTACGTTTTCGGTCAGTCCCCCGCCGGTGATATGGGCCATGCCCCTTATATCAAACTCTGTTAACAGAGGCAGTACCTGGCGCACGTAGATCCTGGTGGGCTCCAGCATTGCTCCGCCCACGGAGCGACCCAACTCCGGGTGAACATATTCTACATCGTAGCCCGCCACTTCTAACAAAGCCTTGCGGGCAAGGGAAAAACCGTTGCTGTGCAGTCCGGAAGACGGCAGGCCAATCAAAGTATCCCCAGCATGTACCCGGGAGCCGTCGATAATCCTGGAACGGTCTGCCACTCCCACCACAAAGCCGGCGATATCGTATTCATCCTCTCCGTAAAACCCTGGCATCTCGGCGGTTTCACCGCCAATGAGAGCGCAGCCGGCCTGACGGCAGCCCTCGGCCACCCCGGCAACGATAGCGGCCACCTTTTCCGGCAGCAGCTTGCCTACCGCCAGGTAGTCCAGGAAAAAAAGCGGCTCCGCACCCTGCACCAGAATGTCGTTGGCGCACATAGCCACGGCGTCAATGCCCACCGTGTCGTGCTTATCGAGCATCATGGCCACCCGCAGCTTAGTTCCCACCCCGTCCGTGCCGGAAACCAGCACCGGTTCCCGGTAACGGGAAGCATTCAAGGCGAACAGCCCCCCGAAGCCCCCTATATCCGTTAATACTTCCGGCCGGAAGGTGCTGCGCACGGATTCTTTCATTAGCGCCACCGCCCTGTTACCGGCGTCTATATCCACCCCGGCGGAGGCATAGGTCAGTTTCTTTGTCTCCTCGGACACTATATAAACCCCTTTTAAATAAAGTTATAATACTGTTTACTATTCAGGTAGTCAGAATTCAGGTAGTCAGTAGTCATAATGCCCCGAGAATGTACTTCCAGCAAATTACTAACCTCTTGCAAAAGAAGTTTTGTTTCGGAAATATCACTGCATCCAAGATCCTTCGTACTATTCAAAAATTCCTGAGTCCTGTTATTTTCGCCGGTTCTTTCATTCTGACTCCTGTCTCCTTAGTAGTTACGATATCTAGTATACAAAATTCGCCATCCCGGGAGGACTGGAGTGAGTCAGGGAACCGTCCCCTGACTCACTCCAGTCCGTATTTTCCGGCATCCCTGGCGCTGCATATGTCCACCGGGTATTTTCCGTCAAAGCAGGCACTACAAAAATTGCCCCGGTAATCACCAAAAATATTCAGCAGTCCCTCCAGGCTCAGATAATGAAGACCGTCAGCCCCGATGAGCTTTCTGATTTCCCCGGTGGTTTTGCTGGCGGCAAGCAACTCCTTTTCATTGGATGTGTCTATGCCGTAATAGCAAGAATTGGTTACCGGCGGTGAACTGAGGCAGAAATGGATCTCCTTAACGCCGCAGTCCCGGAGCATGGATACAATTTTGCTGCTGGTGGTTCCCCGCACCAAAGAGTCGTCAACCATAACCACCCTTTTTCCTTCCAGTATATCCCGGATGGGATTAAGTTTAAGGCGCACTGCCAGATCCCGCATATCCTGGGAGGGCTGTATAAAAGTCCGGCCGATATAGCGGTTTTTCATCAGTCCCTCTTCAAAAGGAATACCCGATTCCTCCGCAAAGCCCCTGGCTGCGGCGGTTCCCGAATCCGGGACGGGAATCACCAGGTCGGCTTCCACCGGGTATTCCCTGGCCAACTGGCGGCCCATTTCCCGGCGCACACTGGTAACGTTGAATCCATCCATGACACTGTCCGGCCTGGCAAAATAAATATATTCAAAAATGCAGTGAGCCCTGTGCCTGGGGGAAAGCACCCGCAGGGTCTTGAGTCCGTCCTGGTCTATGATTACAATTTCACCGGGTTCGACATCCCTTATTTTTTTAGCCCCCACGGTATCCATGGCGCAGGATTCCGATGCCACCACATAGCCGCCGCCGTAAGTTCCCAGGCAAAGGGGCCTGAAGCCGTAAGGATCCCGTACCGCCATCAGCCTGTCCTCGGTAATGATCACCAGGGAATACGCCCCTTTGATATCAATCATGCATTTGGCCAGGGAATCTTCCAGCGCGTTCTGGCTATACCTGGCAATAAGATTGACAATTACCTCACTGTCGGTGGTTGATTGAAAAACTGAGCCCGTGGCGGCAAGCTGGGAGTGCAGCTCCGCAACATTGGTAATGTTTCCGTTATGGGCCAGACCCAGGGTGCCCTGGGCATACCTGAACACCAGCGGCTGAGCATTCAGCGGCTGGCTGGAACCTGTGGTGGAATAGCGCACATGCCCTATGGCTATATGGCCTTTCAGCCGGGATATTTTTTCACTGTTAAATACCTCCGGCACGAGCCCCATACCCTTGTGCAAATTAACCCCGCTGCCGTCCGCCACCGCGATGCCGGCGCTTTCCTGACCCCGGTGCTGCAAGGCGTATAGACCATAATAAGTAAGGCGGGCCACATCAAGACCGGGGCCGTAAATACCGAAGATGCCGCACTCTTCCCTGAGTTTATCCCCATCCGGAGCTTCGCCGAAGCCGCTCTTATACCCCTCCGCCATTTTTACCTCTCCCCCACCGCAATTTCATCTCTATAGAGTTCATCTCTTTTTGATTAGCCAAACCATCGTTTAATCCAAAAAGTTTTAACTCGCCTACATACCATTCAGTTTGTTATACTCATCTAAAACACCGTTTAAATCATAGTAGCTTATTTCTTTCTGACCTATTTCATTATATTTTTCAATAATATGGTCAATGGTTGCATGTCCATAAATATATGCAATTAAAGTTTTAAATTTCTCTTCCTGAATATCAATAAATCTCTGGTCAACTTGCGGCGTTTCCGGATAATAGCCTTCTACCTGCCCAGTCTTTAGATGCTCAAGAAAAGACTTGCCGGATTTAAGCGCCAGCGCTTTTGCAGATTTCGTCGCTTCGAACCATTCGGGATGCATAATTTTATAATAATCCCTCATCGCCTGCTTATTGAAATTTACAAAGTAAACTTTATTTTTATAATCTACTTTGGCAGTTACCCTGATTGAGTCAGTATCAATTGTGTCGACAAAAACTAATTTATCTCCATCCTGTGCAATCTCCCATTTTAAATCCCATAAAAACAAGCCAAGTTTCTTGAAAAATTCCGAAACCAAAATCGCTCCCAAAATACTCATTCTAATTATGTTTAACAGTTTATCGCCGCTGCTTCCACTGATATATAAGGCTTCTTGCAGGCTCAAATTCCTGTCTTCAGGCTCATACTTGGTAGTAAAGTCCACTATTGGATTTTTAAATACCGTCCAGGGAAACAGATCTTGCTGAAGTCCAAGTTCGTTTAAATAATTTTTTCTTTCCTCAGCGTTCATATTAATGTATTTTCTATAGATAGAAGATCCTGAGGTAACACCGAAACGTACAATATTTTCCAACGGAATGACGAATTTATCGGCACCACAGTATTCACCGTAGTCCCACAAATGATTCTCAAAGTAAGAAATGCGGGAAGGCTTTATGACTTTATATCTTTTGACTAAAACATACTGGCTTGGATTTGGGGGAAACGACTTTCTATACACTTCACCGGTATCTTTATCAACCATGCCCAGGTGATGGGTGTTCGCTCCTCTTGATCTAAATTCCTCCAGCAGACCCTCGCTTAAAAATGCTAATAATTCCTTGTCTTGTGCATATTCCCGGCAGATATGGTTGTAAACATTTTCCCATTCATCAGGCGATTCAAGCAGGGAATAAATTTTATGCCTTAATGCAGTTCTACATAAATCGCTATTTGGAATAGAAAAAATAGTTCCAACATCAAAGACCGATCCCCCCGGCATGGTTTTACAAACCATCCATTCAGGATGATCCTCCAAAAAATATAATTTTTGAACTGAACCGTTATAGTCCGGATTGCTCAATTTAGAAGTATCAATTACTATCTTTTCACTCATTGGAATTCATTCACCCCAATATTTTTCTTCTCACAAACCAAACCTTTTGTATATTTCATCCACATTCTTCAGGTGATAGCTATAGTCGAACAGTTTGTTAATTTCTTCTTCACTGAGCTGAGCCGTCACTTCGCTGTCTTTGAGCAGCAAGTCGCGGAAGCTCTCGCCGGTGCGCCAGGATTGCATGGCGTTTCTTTGCACCAGCTCGTAAGCAGCCCCCTCCCTGCTCAGACCCTTGTCCAGCAATGCCAGCAAAACTCTCTGGGAGAAAAGCAGGCCGTGGGTGCGTTCCATGTTTTTCTTCATATTCTCCGGATAGACCAGTAAATTATTAATCATTGCGGTCATTTTATGAAGCATATAGTAAAGGGTCATGGTGCTGTCCGGTATGATTATGCGCTCCACCGAGGAGTGGGATATATCCCGCTCATTCCACAGCGCCACATTTTCCAGGGCCACCTGGGCATTGCCCCGGAGCAGGCGGGCCATACCGCTGATTCTCTCCCCTGTGATGGGGTTCCTTTTGTGGGGCATGGCCGAACTGCCCTTCTGCCCTTTGGCGAAGTATTCCTCCACCTCCAGTATTTCGGTGCGCTGCAGGGTGCGGAGCTCGGTGGCGAATTTATCCAGCGAGCTGCCGGTTACCGCTATGGCGGCCATATATTCGGCATGCCTGTCCCGCTGCAGTATCTGGGTGGATATCGGCGCCGGGACAAGGCCCAGCCTTTTGCAAACATGCTCCTCCACCCTTGGGTCGATATTGGCGTAGGTGCCTACCGCCCCGGATATCTTGCCCGCGCTGACCGTTTCCACGGCTCTTTCCATGCGGGCTATGTTGCGGTCCGTTTCAGCCGCCCACAAAAGCATTTTAAGGCCGAAGGTGATGGGTTCGGCATGAACCCCGTGAGTCCGGCCCATCATCATGGTGTAGCGGTGCTCCACCGCCCTGGCCAGCAGGGCCTCGCGGAATTGCTTGAGTTTATCCAGGATTAGCTGCCCGGCTTCTTTCATCTGCACCGCCAGGGCAGTGTCCAGCACATCCGAGGATGTGAGCCCCAGATGTATATACTTGGCATCCTCGCCCACATATTCAGCCACACAGGTAAGGAAGGCAATCACATCATGATTGGTGACCGCCTCTATTTCATCCACCCGCTGGACATTAAAGTTAGCTTTTTCTTTAATGTTTTTTAGAGCCGCCGGCGGAATCAGGCCCAGTTCCGACATGGCCTCACAGGCATAAATCTCCACATCCAGCCATTTCCTGTATTTATTCTCCTGAGACCAGATTTGCTTGATTTCCGGCAAAGCGTAACGTTCTATCATCAGCTATCCCCCAGTGAAATAATTTGATTTATATTCATTTTTTTCCTTTTCCAGCAAATATGCATCAATACCAATGTCCGCCAGGCGGGCATCTTTTTTCTCTACCCCAGCCGCCAGGCGCTTCTTGTAAGATTCTATCCTGGCCCTGACTCCGGGGTCCTTCACGCCTATAATCTGCGCCGCCAGTATCCCGGCGTTCCTGGCGCCGTTTATGGCTACCGTGGCCACGGGTATGCCCGCCGGCATCTGGACTATGGCATAAAGGGCGTCAACCCCGCCCAGGGCACCGCTCTTGACCGGCACGCCCACCACCGGCAGCGGCGTCAGGGCAGCTATAACACCAGGCAGGTGAGCCGCCCCTCCGGCCCCGGCGACAATTACCTCCAACCCCCGGCCGGCAGCGCTGCGGGCATAACCGGCAGTTTTTTCGGGAGCCCGGTGGGCCGATGAAATTACCACCTCATAAGGTATGTCAAACTCCTGCAACACATCAGCGGTGTCTTTCATTACCGGCAAATCGGAATCGCTGCCCATAACAATACCCACCAACGGCTTATCCATTATATCCCCCCAATAAATAAGCCCGGGCGTACGTGTTTCTCGCATAGAGAAACCTACCGCCTGGGCTTTTTTCCCTGCCGGTGTGGTTACGCCGGCACAGTGTCCCAATTTAAATAAATACGGGATACCTGCCGTCGTACCTGTGCCGCTCGGACCGGCCACCCCCGGTGGGGGTGCGGAACCCTAGGCACACTTCCTCAGAACATTATAATAATAACAAAGTGTTTTTTTATCTGTCAATAAGATCCTGTAATTATGAGAGTAATGTTAAATATTTTTTAAATTTAGCCGAATAAATTGAAACAACCCGTAATTTGTATAAAAGTATTGTTAACTGAACGATAAATTTTTACCCCATCTGTACGATATTTATTAATGGAATAATTAAATTTCATTCCCGATTGCAGACTACAGGAAAGGCTACAAGTCGTATGATATACAAAATACCTAAAATTGACAGCAGTCAGAAGATTTACGTGTACAGGGAAAGCGAAAATAATAAATACACTTCATACATCAAGAGAGCGGATGATCATGCCTTATATATATATACCCCTTTCTGCTGGCAGTCCAGAAATAACCTGAAAACATTAAGACTTAAGGAAGGGGAGAAAATCAACGTACACCTTCCCTTACTTGGACAGCTCATGAAATTTACCAGCACCGTATTATCCACCGCAGGCAACCGCAGCACCCTAACCGGCATCTCCTTTCCGGAACATCTGGACGAAATAGAAATGAGAAAATACAACAGGCTGAGCAAAGTGTTAAAAACCCAGTACGCCCTTATCCCCGGTCCGGGTGAAGATTATGAGTTTAAAAAAGCGGAGTCCATAAATATAAGCGCCGGCGGAATGAAATTATTGGTGCCGGAATTAATTAAACCGGGAAGCCAGATGGTTTTACAGTTCATCTTGCCCATGGAGAACAAGTACAGCAAATTTCGCCTGCTCTCCAAAGTAAAACGGTCCAATCGCGTACCACAAAATACTGCCGGAGAAATGTTCCACATCGGCGTGGAGTTTGCAAACATTAGAAAAGAAGAGCTGGATATCATAGTGAATTACACCAACACCAGAAAATTTATGAGCAATCTGATATCAATGCTTACTCAAAAGGCGGGAGAAGAATAGCTTGTCTCTCGATTATACCTTGCTATCCTTCAAATATTTTTAAATATATAAAAAACTCAGCTTTTTATAAACAAAGCTGAGTTTTTTTATGTTTTTCAGTTTCACTACTACTCCCACTCAATGGTGGAAGGCGGTTTGGAGGTTATATCGTAAACCACCCGGTTAACCTCTTTTATTTCATTGACTATCCTGTTGGATATTTTGCCCAGCACATCGTAAGGTATCCTTACCCAGTCGGCGGTCATGCCGTCGTGGCTGTGCACCGCTCGTACGGCTATGGTATAGGCGTAGGTTCTCTCGTCCCCCATTACTCCCACACTGCGCAGACCAGGCAGAACCGCGAAATATTGCCATATCTCTCGATCCAGGCCGGCAGCGGCTATTTCCCCGGTAACCACGGCATCTGCTTCCCGCAGTACCCCGAGTTTTTCCCCGGTTATTTCTCCGATAATCCTTACCGCCAGGCCCGGCCCGGGGAATGGCTGGCGCCAGACAATCTCGTCCGGCAGTCCCAACTCGCTGCCCAATATTCTGACCTCGTCCTTAAAAAGCCAGCGTAGCGGCTCCACCAGCTCAAATTTCATATCCTCCGGCAGGCCGCCCACATTGTGGTGCGACTTAATAACTGCGGCCGTGGCCGTGCCGCTTTCCACCACATCGGGATAAAGGGTGCCCTGCACCAGATAGTCGATTTGGCCCAGTTTGGCCGATTCCTCTTCGAAAACCCTGATAAATTCGGTGCCGATAATTTTCCTCTTGCGCTCGGGATCGGTTACACCGGCAAGTTTACTCAAAAATCTTTGCGCTGCATCAACATACACCAGATTTATATTAAACTGCTCCCGGAAGGTAGTGAGAACCTGCTCCGCCTCGCCCTTTCTTAACAGACCGTGGTTAACGAAAACACAGGTGAGGTTATCTCCCACCGCCCGGTGCACCAGCACCGCCGCCACAGAGGAATCCACACCGCCGCTCAAAGCACAAAGAACCTTGCCGTCCCCCGTCTTCTCCCTTATTTCGTTTACGGCCTGCCCAATAAAAGAACCCATGTTCCAACTGCCGCCGCACCCGCAGATATTGTACAAAAACTGGCGCAGTATATCCTGCCCCTTTGGTGTGTGCACTACCTCCGGATGAAACTGCACGGCGTACAATTTTTTTTCCGGCTCGGACATAGCCGCCACCGGGGCCAGCTCCGTCCTGGCGGTAACCTTAAAGCCCCGGGGAGCCGCATCCACCCGGTCGCCGTGGCTCATCCAGCACTGTTCAACGGCTTCAAGGCAGCAGAGCAGTTCATCCGGCTCCACCGTTTGCAAATCAATCCTCCCGTATTCCCTCTGCACCGCCCTGGACACTTCCCCGCCCAGTTGCCTGGCCATGAGTTGCATGCCGTAGCATATGCCCAGTATGGGGACTCCCAAATCATAGATTCCAGGGTCCACGGTCGGAGCATTTTCCTGATATACGCTGGAGGGGCCGCCTGAAAAAATTATTCCCCGTGGCTTTTTGGCGGCAATCCGGTCCAACGGGGTGGTATAAGGCAACATTTCACAAAAGACTTTCAATTCCCTGATCCTTCTGGCTATCAACTGACTGTACTGGCCGCCGAAATCAAGGACAATAACCATTTCTCTGTCCGGCGTCTGCAAAGTTGTTCCTCCGTTCTACGAGGCGTAGACCTCGGGCTTTAATATAAAAATGCTTCTTTCATTGCGGTATCTCTCATTATAGTCCAGCCCGTAACCCACTACAAACTCGTCCCCGATGATAAAGCCGTTGTAGTTGACCTCCACATTGACCTTACGCCGGGCAGGCTTGTCCAGCAAGGTACAAATTTTTAAACTGGACGGGCCCCGGGTTTCCAGATTTTCTTTCAGGTATTTCAGGGTCAGGCCTGTATCCACTATATCTTCCACTATTAATAAATGTTTGCCCTGGATATTGTGCTCCAGATCCTTCATTATCCTTACCACCCCGGAGGACTCGCTCGCCTTTCCGTAACTGGACACGGCCATAAAGTCCAGTTCCACAGGAATGGTCAGCTGGCGCACCAGGTCGGCCATGAATATAACCGCGCCCTTTAATATACCCACTACCAACAGGCCGTCTGTATCCCTATAATCCCCGGAAATCAAATCTCCCAGTTCCTTGACCCGGGAGTTGATGTCCTTTTCCCCAACCAGTATCTTTTTAGCGTCAGGATGCAATAAAAACCCCCCCCTGATATATAATCCTGAAAATCTGGATTATTATAACAGGGGGGTTGCATATTGTCAACGAGTTCAGCCACCTCAACCGTCCTTAACTGCCCACTTCCAAGCCTGGTTTTTCAATGACGATGGGTTTATTGAAATCCCAGAATTTCATATCCACCAGCATACCCTTTCCCCCCCCGGCTGGCCTGGCTTCCATAACAGCCCTTCTGATTAACTGCTCTTTAGGGTCAACCCATATTTTGTAGTCATAATCAACATATTTAAATTCCAGGTAAGGATTGGCTACAGTTGGCTTTAATTGCAGCAATACGGTTTTTACCCCGTCCAGCTTTTCTTTGCCATTGTAGCTTATTTGCAGCACATTTTTAAAATTGAACAGTGAAAGGGGGTTGAATTCCGTCATAAAAAGCTCCGCCTGAGCCAGTTTGCTGCCCTCCAGGGTTATCCAGCGGGTGGACCAGGGATCTTTCATGTAAGTGGTGTCCGTTATCTGTATGAACTCTATATCCTTGGATTTCAGCATAGAGCCCTTGATATGCACCCGGTCGGGCTCCACCCTTTCCCCGTTGACGGTAGAAATTACGTCCCGGCCATTTTGTTTCACCTCTACAGCATAGCGATAGCTGTGACTGGCCAGGGTATTCTGCAGGCTGCTGTTAAAAAGTTTTTCCGGCGCCAACCCCGGATCTGCGTACAGAAAAACCACGCCCCAAACCACTAATATCAGCACTAACGCCACGCCAAGCAGCACCATATTCCTTTTTTTATTCAGCATGAACTTGGGCGGTAACAACATGACCATCCCCCCGTTAATCCATTTTAAAAAATATACTTATGCTATGTCCCAAATATGACTGAACATTAGCCGGTTTTTGCCGGTGCAAAACGACGCGGCAGTTCAAGATTCATTTATGTTCCGGAATGTGATAACATTAAAATGTTGAAAAATTGGCTAACGGAGGGAATAGTTTTCATATGGATGTCAGGCAAATGCAGCAGGAAGTGGATGAATGGATAGGCCAGTTCAAGGAAGGATACTGGACACCTTTAAGTATGCTGGCCAGGCTTATCGAAGAAGTGGGTGAACTGGCCAGGGAAATAAACCACCAGTTTGGCCAGAAACCGAAGAAACCGGATGAGCCGGCAGGGGATATGGCCCTTGAACTGGCCGATATATTGTTCATACTGCTCTGCTATGCCAATTCCCAGCAGATAGACCTGGAAACGGCCTTTAAGCAGGTTATGGAAAAGTACCGCAGCCGGGACGGTAATCGCTGGACCAGAAAAGAAGAATAATCAGCAGGAATATATATATTGTTATAGAATAATACCACAAACTACCGGGAGGACTGACGATGGCATACATATCACCACTCCGGGGCCTGCGTTACAACACCGCGCTGGTGCCGGACCTGGCCGAAGTAATCACCCCACCTTATGATGTTATTGATGCCGAAGAACAGGATCGATATTACCGGCGGCATCCCTACAATATAATAAGACTTGAATACGGTAAAACATACCCCGGGGACGATGACCAGAACAACCGCTATTCCAGGGCGGCGGCCGATTTTGCCCTCTGGCAGGAAAAGGGCATCCTGGCAATAGAGGACAAGCCGGCAGTATACATATACAAACAGCAGTTTACAGCAGGCGGGGAAACAAAAACACGCCTGGGCATAATAGCCGGCGTTAAAATTGAGCCTTACGAAAAAGGAGTTGTGCTGCCCCACGAAGAGACACTGCCCAAACACAAGGCCGACCGCCTGTCCCTGATGCAGGCTTGCGGGGCCAATTTCAGCCCTATATTCGGTCTGTACTCCGATCCTGATAAACAAGTGGAAAAAATCACCGCGGAAAGCCTGGATGAGGCACCGGATAGCTGTTTTACAGCTGAAGACGGGCAGCAGCACATGTTATGGGCTATAAAGGATAACGATCTAATCGCTCAGATTCAACATTCACTTAAGGAAAAAATTATTTTTATCGCTGACGGGCACCACCGTTATGAAACCGCATTAAATTACAGGAATATTATGCGCGGTAAGAATTACGAAGCAAAAGACGGCTTGCAGCCATATGATTTTGTGATGATGACTCTGGTCAACCTTTACGACCCGGGTCTGGTGGTATTTCCCACCCACAGGCTGGTAAAAAATTTACCTGACCAGGTTGCAGATGAATTGGTTTTCAAGCTTCAGAACAATTTTGAAATTGAACCTTTTCCCATTAGCCCAGGGTATGGTAATTTTAAAGACTTTATGGATACCCTTGCTGCAAGAAGCTTTCTGAACGTATCAGAAAGTACCGCCGGTCACAACCATGCTTTCGGACTGTATACGGGCAACGGGTCGGGTTATATTTTAACCATACGTAAAGACACAAATATCGATAAATTTATGCCCAAGGACAGGTCCCGTGCCTGGCGCGGCCTGGATGTTTCTGTACTGCATACACTGATCATGGAAGAATATCTGGGTATCGGGGGGGAACAGCGGGCCAGCGAAAGTAATCTTACCTACACCCGGGAAGAGGAAAACGCACTGAAAAAAGTGGACAGCGGTGAATACCAGATGGTTTTCTTTTTAAATCCCACTTTGGTTGAAGAAGTCACGGAAGTTGCCACCAACGGGGAAAAGATGCCGCAGAAATCCACCTTTTTCTACCCAAAACTACCAACCGGCATACTTATAGCAAAGCTAACATAAAAAATACCCCCGCTGGGGGTATTTTTTCATGCCCGCAATTGCTTTATTCTTTCTTCCGGACTGATAATGCTGGTAATCCGTACGCCGAAATTTTCGTTAACAACCACCACTTCGCCCCTGGCCACCAGAGTGCCGTTTACCAGAATTTCCACCGGCTCATCCACCAGGGAATGCAACTCCACAATGGCCCCGGGGGTCAGGTTAAGCACCTCTTTAATGGGCCTTTTAGTTCGTCCCAGAATTACACTTACCTTCAAAGGAACGTCCAGCAGCAATTCCATCTTGCGTTGCTCTACCTCACTCAAAGCAGGGAAAGAGTAGGCAACAGTTTTTGGAGCTGTCTGTGGTCCGGGGGGCTGACTGCCATACGTTTGCACCTGAGGAGCAAGCGCTTGCCGGTTCTGGTTAATGTCAACATCCATGGCGTCATGAGTTGCCGAACTGTCAGTCACCAATGGAGATGGCGCGATTTCATCAGTGTAAGATACATCGGCAGCGGGTTCCTCCTGATTCTCCTCCACTGAGGACATACCCATCAGGTATTCCCAGAGCAGAGCAGCCTCCTCTTTAGCCGTTTCTATACTTAAAACCTGCATGATTTCAGTATCCAGCAGGCTGCCTATCTGCATATTAAAAGAGATTATCACCACCGGATCACCCGCAGGGAGGCGATATTTCATGGCTTCCTGACTTTTTAGAACATTGGTGACGGGGGGCGATATATTAATGGAGCGGCTGAACATATTCGAAAGGGAGGTGGACGCTGTGCCGATCATCTGGTTCATGGCTTCCGAAGCGGCGCTTATTTCCAATTCGCCTATCTCTTCAGACAGTTCCGTACCGTCTCCTCCCATCATAAGATTGGCTATTATACTGGCGTCCCTTTGTTTCAGCACTAGAACGTTAAAGCCCTGCAAACCTGTTACGTATTCCACCTGAATAAAAACATAGGGTACAGCAAAACTGCTAAACATCTTTTCCTGGGAAACAATGTGTACCTTGGGGCTGGTAATAACTACCTTTTGCCTGAGCAACTCTGATAAAGTGGTTGATGCCGAACCCATGGTAATATTACCTATTTCTCCCAGGGAATCTCTTTCCTCGGGGGTTAAATATCCGTTCTCCTCCTCAACAACATAGTCCAGTATGGCTTCGGGAGGTGCTACCTCTTCCCCGGAAAACCCGTTTTGCTTCGTAATATCTTCCGGCTCGCCGGCAGAACCCTTTAACAAGGCATCAATCTCTGCCTGGCTAAGCGCGTTATTATCAACCATTACCCCTGCCCCCTTCAGTCAAAGCCACTACCTGGACGGCCAATTTACTGTCCAGCCTGCCGGCCTGAACCCCGAATTTAAGCTCTCCCTCGACATAAAGGCCGAGATCCTGATCCATACGGCGGCTTAAAATCAAAACATCTCCCGGATTAAGAATCAAAAAATCATTTACTGTTACGTCAGCCTCTCCCAGAACGACATCCATTTTCACATCTGAGTAACCCAGCCAGTATCGCAGCCATTTCAAATCTTCTTCCTTCGGGCCGCCAGACTGTCTTAAAAACTGCTGGCGTACGGAAAGCCGGGATATCATCGGCTCCAGCACGATAAAAGGCAGGCATAAATTTATAAGGCCCCTGGGCTCATCATTCAAAGACACTGAAAAGGTTATCAGGGCCACTACCTCGTTGGGTGAATACAACTGCTGCAGCCGGGGGTTAGTCTCTATACCCTGTATAACCGGATCTATATGAAAAAGATCGTGCCAGGCCTGTGACAGGTGCTCCAGCATCCTAAGGTAAAGCTTACGGACCACCGACACTTCTATATCGGTAAGCTCCCTGATTGTTTCCGTACTGCTGCCCGGCCCGCCAAACATCAAATCTATAAGGGGAAAAATAACCTGGCTGTTTGTCTCCATCAGAACCGCTCCCTCCAGGGGGTTGAGCTCCAGCACAGAAATGACAGTCGGGCTGGGAATGGAACGGATAAATTCCTCGTAAATCATTTGGCCGGCAGACGCAACTTCAATATTTATAGAAGATCTCAAATATCCTGACAGAAAACTAGAAAGTAGCCGGGCAAAATTCTGATGCAGCATTTCCAGGGTTCTTAGATGATCTTTTGAAAATTTATTGGGTCGCCTGAAATCGTAAGCTTTTGTATGTACAGCCACCGGCCCGGCTTGTTTTACCTCTTCAGCATCAATCTTGCCGGAGGTCAGTGCCTCCAATAAAGAATCGATTTCCCCCTGGGATAATATTTCCTGCAACAGATTCCCCTCCTTCCACGGCGAACGAAATGTTAATTAGCTGTACTTTCAACTATTTACCCCTGCTGAGAACCCTTTCCAGTGCCTGCAGCAGTCTGTCCTGCTGGAACGGTTTGACAATGAAATCCTTGGCGCCGGCCTGGATGGCGTCCATAACCATGGATTGCTGACCCATAGCGCTACACATTATAATAACAGCATTCGGATCGATGGAGCGGATGGCCTTAACTCCATCAATGCCGTCCATTTCCGGCATGGTAATATCCATGGTCACCACATCGGGAGATGAATTGGCGTACATTTCCACCGCCTGCTTGCCATTTTCGGCCTCACCAACCACTTCATAACCGTTTTTAGCCACAATGTTTTTAATCATCATGCGCATAAACGCGGCATCGTCTACAATCAGTATTTTCTTCGACACTGATATTCCCCTCCTAAATAATGTTAACTCCGTTATTACTTATTCCACGGCAAGTCCCAGAGCTTTAAAAAGCACCTGAATGGAGCCGGGCTCAGTTAACAAAAAGAAATTCCCTTTAATATTGACCTCCTTCTCCTGGAATAGCTGTGTCTGTATTACCAGCACCTGATCCTCCACCCTGCCACTGGCCACCATCAGGGAAGTTAATATGGCCCCCAGCATGTCAAAGGCAAACATGGGCACAGCGGTAACCATATTCAACTGCGTCATCTGGCACAGTGCGCCAATAAAGGAACCGGTCAGCACATTACCTATCTCTTTTACGGCCGATTCCGCCATTTCATCCAAGTCGGCGGTGGTTCCCAAATTCATCCCCATCAATAAATCAACCATTTGGAAAGTACTCTGGGAATCAAATATAAAAAGTACCATACCAGGCACATCGCCGGAAATATTTAAACTTACACAAGATACTATTTCCTCCGGCCCACCCACCAGTGATATCGTTTCTTCCAGCGGCAGAAAACGGGTCAGAGGCACATTCATATCGATCCTGCGGTCGACCAACTGGGCCAAGGATGTAACAGCGTTACCCATACCGATATTGCTGATTTCCTTCAGAGCATCCAAATGAACTTCTGAAAAACTAGACTTTTTGGTCAATATATCACCCCGCACAATTAAGGTTAGGGTACACACCTTCCTAGTTAGGCTATACCCCATACTTTTATTTTATTTTCGGAAGGTATGTCCCCAACTTATGCCACCTTGCGGTAAAAACAAGGCAACACTTTCTCCAGCCCCAGTTCCTGATAGTTAAAAATCATTTCGCTTCCTCCAATGAAGAAGATCCCTCCCATCGTTAGAGCCTGGGAAAATTTACTATTAATCCTGTCCTGGGCCTCCCTGGTAAAATAAATGGTTACATTCCTGCATACAATCAAATCGTAACCCTGACCGTAAGGTTCAAGCAACAAATCATGGCGTTTGAAATTAACCCTTTTTTTTATAGCATCATTAACCAGATAATAGTTTCCTTCCCTGGTAAAATATTTTTGCAGCCTCTGCGGGCTGACGTTACGGACCATGTCCTGGTTATATTTTCCTATGGCTGCCGCGCTAAGTATGTTTTTATCAATATCTGAGGCGTCCAGGCGGTGCATTTTGCCGTGAGTCATTTCATCCAGCAGAATCGCCAGAGAATAGGGCTCCGGCCCGTTGGAACAGGCGGCACTCCAAATTTTCAAAGTGGACCTGTTTTGCAGCAACGCTGGCAAAATCGTTTTCTGAATATCATTCCAGCGCTGTAGATCCCTGAAAAATTCAGATACATTTATAGTCAACTGGTCTAGAAATGTTTCATAGGCCAAGCGATCTTCCGTAAGAAATTTAAATAATTCGCCAAAGGAAGCAACCTTTTGTCTAACCATCATGCTCTCTAGCCGTCTTTTTAACTGGTTTTCCTTATAGCTCTGCAAGTCAAGGCGGAACTGGCCAAGCATACGGCGTTTAAATTCTGTAAAATCCATATCAAATCACCCTTAACTTATTGCCCATAGTTCTTATCGTTACGTCCCCGTTGGAGGTATCTACAATCATAGTCCGCCCGCGATTGCCTCCTACATCCTCAGCCAGTATCCTGATGTTGAATTGTGAAAGCATTTCCCTGGACTTCTGTGTATTTCTCAAGCCGATGTTCAATGTCATTTTTTCATCCAGACCCGAAAACATCTGTGCTCCGCCTACCAACTTGGCCTGTAGCCGGTTCACCCTGGCTCCGAATTTCTGTAACTCCTTGATCATCAGGGGTATCCCCGTATCGGCGAATTTGGATGGCTTATGAACATTGTTAAATTGTGTGCTGTCCGGAAGCATGACGTGAAGCAGGCCGCCCACCTTAATTATCGGGTCATATAAACTTACACCCACGCAAGAACCCAGCCCAAGGGTGATTAATCGACCGGGTTCCCTTGTCAGCTTTAAATCGGCAATCCCCACCTGTATCTCAACTATCTCTCTTGCCGGGTCCATTATTAGCCCCCTTGGTTACTTACGTAAATTATTAGCAATATTCCACATCTGATCCGCCGTTCTCAGGGATTGGGCGCTGGCCTGTAAAGCCCGCTGGGCCTCGATCATCGTTTCCATTTCTTCAGACAAATCAACATTGCTCATTTCCAATTTGCCCTGCCGCAATTCACCCATACCGTCCTCACCGGGAGTTCCCTCTTCAGCCGCTCCCGAAGCAGCGGTTTCCCCATACAGGTTTTCAGATAAATGTTTTAGACCTGTCTCATTAGGAAATTTATATAATAGAATTTTACCTGCCTCAGTTTCATTACCATCGGCATCCTTAACCATTACGGTGCCGTTAGTATCTATTACAACGCTCTGATAATTCTCAGGAAGTGTAATATCTGTGGACAGTTTGTGACCGCCACTGGTAACCAGCGTCCCTTCCGGTGTAACTTGTATACTACCATCCCTGGTGTAGGCATAACCGCCATCGGGCATTTCCACTCTTAAGAAGCCGTCACCGTTGATGGCGATATCTAAAGGCCTGTCTGTTTCATTAATAATCCCCTGATCAAACACCGTGTCCACTGCCGCCACCCTGGAACCAGCCCCCATCAGAGGAGTTCCTGCATCGCCGGTCGACAGTTTGACCGGCCTGCCGCAGTCGGCCATTTTGCCATACAATAAATCGGAAAATTCCGCCCTGCCGCGTTTAAAGGAATTGGTGTTGATATTGGCTATGTTGTTGGCCGTAATATCCATCCTGTTTTGCTGGGCATTAATCCCCGCAGCGCTGGTGCGCAGGCTATTGATCATACTACTTCACCGTCCCCACTTCGTTTATGGCTTTGGCCAGCAGCTCATCCTGAGATTGAATGGATTTCTGCCCTGCTTCATACGATCTAAGCAATTCCACCATGTTTACCATCTGGGTGGCCAGGTTCACATTGGACTGTTCCAGGAACCCCTGATTGACTCCCGGACTGGTAGCAGCCTTACCCGTCGCCCCGGCCGCATCAAAATAATTATCCCCCGCTTTGGTAATCTTTTGCGATGCATCAAACTCCGTTATTCTAAGCTGAAAAGTGTTACCATCGGCCAAACTGATCACTCCACCGGAATCAACGGTAAAATCGGCTTTTCCAACCTGAATCGGGCCAGCGTCCGACAGCACCCTGTTTTCCCGGGAGTCCACCAGGTATCCCTCCTGGTCAGTATGAAACTGACCATCCCTGGTATATAAAATCTTGCCGCTTTGACCTCTTGTCTGCACCGCAAAGAATCCCCCGCCGGCCAGTGCCAGATCTGTTTTTCTACCGGTTTCTTTGAGGATTCCCGTGGAATAATCTGTAACAAAATCACTGACGGCCACACCCTGGTTGGTGTAGCCCACTGGCGACCAGCGGGTTATGCGCCTACCTATATTGTCCACAGTTTTTTCCCGCAGCAACATTTCCTGGAACTGCTTGCTCAGTACTGTATCCCCTTTGTAACCATTTGTAGATACATTCGCCAGGTTGTTGCTGACCGCGTCCATGCGCGCCTGCTGCACACCCAGACCTGATGCAGCAGTGTACAAACCTCTAATCATGGTAGACCACCTCAGCTATTATTCATTTCATCAAGAATTTTTCGCAACCGGCCAATGGCCCGGCTGTGCAACTGACACACCCTTGACTCTGAAACTTCCAGCACCCTTCCTATTTCTTTTAAGGTAAGTTCCTCGTGATAATACAGTGATAAAAGAATTTGTTCCTTTTCTGAAAGCATCTTAACCGCTTCCGCCAGGGTTTTTCGACCGTCCTCCTCAGCAATCTGCTCCAGGGGGTCAAGGCTGCTTATATCCTGGATCATATCGCCAAGTCTTACCGAGTCTTCTTCCCCGGCTTTATACTGTTCATCCAGGGATACTGCAAAGGCACTGCTATAATGAGCGTCAAGACGACGCAATTCCGCAATTTGGATACCCATCTCCCGGGCGAGCAGTTCCTCCGTTATATCACCTACCCGTTCACTCTCCAGGCGCTCCCGCACCTGTTTCATCTCCTGCATTTTTTGCCACATACTACGTGGCACCCAGCTAACTTTCCTGATTTCATCCAGCATGGAACCGCGGACCCGGTGATAAGCATAGGCTTCAAAATCCCTGCCTAAACCGGGATCAAATTTTTCAACGGATTCCAGCAGACCGAGGACACCGCAACTTTCCAAATCATCCAGGCTCATACTGGGGGGAAGACGGACCGGCAGCCTGCCGGAAATATATTTGACCATCCACAGATAGGTCAGCACCAGCCTGGATTTTATCTCCTCATCCCTTTGGTCCTTGTATTGCTGCCACAAATCGGATAAAGCTTTATCCATCCGCTCCCCTCACCACCTGCGGCGACTAAATCCCGGACTGGCCGAACAGCCGCATTAATCTATTAATAAACCCGCCCGCTCCCACAGAATATTTTACCGGCGTTTCACCGCCTGTAAGTATGTTCTGAGCCAGCAAGGCGATACTCCTGGCCGAGGTGCTGCGGGGATAATACATACAAAGGGGTTTTTGGTCTTTGACCGCCTTGCTGACGTAACTGTCTTTAGTCACCCAGCCGGGATTTCGTAAACTGATGGTCAGATACTGGCTGACCACCGTTTTCATTTTGTTGTAAGTGGCAGTAGCCTCATCCTGATCCGCAGCCTGGTTCACCACAAGATTTACTTCGTTATGAACCCGGTAGTTCGACAAAACTTTTATCATGCTGTAAGCGTCTGTAAACGAGGTTGGTTCCGGGGTTACCACCACTATAACCTCTCCTGCTGCAGCCACGAAGCCAAGCACATTTTTTGATATACCTGCTCCGGTGTCAACCAGAACAAAGTCGGCTTCATGGTCAAAATAGGCCAGAGAGTCGATGAGCTTCTGGCGTCGTTTTTTATCCAAATTGGCAAGTTCCAGAAAGCCGGAACCGCCAGAAACCAGTCTTATACCCCCGGGACCTGGCACGACAATGTCCTCCAGGCTCTTTTTCCCACAAACAAAATCGAAAAGCGTGCAGGGTGGGGAAATACCCATTATAACCTCAACATTGGCCAGCCCCAGATCGGCATCAAAAATCACCACTCGTTGACCCAAACCGACCAGGGAAATGGCCAGATTGACCACCAAACTAGTTTTTCCCACACCGCCTTTACCGCTGGTTACCGCTATAACCCTAGCCCCGGAATCGGACGAAGGCATCCGCTGCCCGGGGATGAGTGTGCCGGCCTTTATAATGTTAGATTGAATCGTCGAAGCCGCTTTCGGCATATCGATCAGCTCCCCCAAGCACAAGCCCGGCCAGTTTTTTCGAGGTTACAACAACTATATCATCAGGCACCTTTTGGCCGAAAGTAACATAGGCCACCGGCTTCTCCAGATCTTTGACAAGATTTAAGAGGGTACCCAGTGTCTCTGTCTCATCCAGTTTGGTAAAAACCATCCTGTTAAAACCGATTTTTTTGTATCCTCTGACACACTTTTTTAGATCACGAAATCTGGTGGTGGAAGACATGACCAGTATAACATCCATTTCCGTCTCCACCGCTTCCAGCAGGTCTTTAATCTTCAATAAGCCCCCGGTATCGTTGGGCGACACCCCTGCCGCATCTACAAAAATAACATCTTTATCATCATATTTAGCCAGCACGCTGGTCAATTCGTCGCTATTTGAGGCAGTATCAACCGGCGCCTGGATCAGACTGCCATAATACTTCAGCTCCACCAGCGAACCCACCTTGCTTCCGTTTAAAGAAACAAGGGCAACCTTTTTATTTTCACGTACAGCTTTGGAAACAGCCATCTTTACAGCAGTCAAAGTCTTACCCACACCGGCGGGGCCTACCAGCACATTAATTTTTTTGCTGCCAGAATCAACATAACAGGGCTCAATTAATTTTGTTATTTTTTCCGTTAGCAGTGCTTTATTCTTCTCCTCTGAATCCTCAAAAACTTCCAGCAGTCCGCTAAGTATTTCATCAATTAACTTATCTTTTATTTCAAGATCATACAAAATTCTCCTCCACTTATTAAATAATTCATTTTTTACCGCAATTTTCCCTTCTTTTTTCAACATTAAGCCAAAAGCCGGGGATATGTCTTCCCCGTCAGGATCATCTTCCCGCCCCTGATCCGGCAATGCAGAGAGAGGCTGGTCCTCCTCTTTATTCTGAAAGGTGCTGAGTACTTCCAGTAGCTTACGGGTAGAGGCGTCACCCCGGGATGATTCCGCAATTGCCTGCACCTCCAGCTTGGGCGGCTCATCCAAGGCGGCGGTGACCTCTATCTGACGTGGGGCGAACAGGCCTGCAAAACCCCGGCGGGGCACGGGATAACTGCTGACTATCACAGCTTCCGGACCCATATCGTCCCTGATTAGTTTTATCGCTTCCTGCATATCACGAACTATGTATTTTTTTATTTTCATTCTACAGCCACCGTCCCCACTACCTCAACTTCCACGCTGGAGGCAACCTCATTGAGGGACAGTACCACCAGTCCCGGAATATAGCGTTCGGTAAATCGTTTAAAAGGCAGTCTAATCCGGGGTGAACTCAGCACCACCGGGGTTATGCCGCGCATGGATACCTTCTCCACGGCTTCCTTGGCGTTATCCAGAACCTGACGGGCCAGCCCCGGCTCGATTACCGGATAGGCCCCTAGTTGCGTAGGCTGTATGGCATCAGCCAGGGTTTGTTCCAGTTTAGGGTGTAGTGTGATCACCTGAAGTTTGTTGTCCGGGGTAACGTAAGCCCGGCAAATAGTCCTGGACATGGCCTGCCTGACGTGTTCTATCAGGAAGTCTATATCCTTGTTCATACGTACGCCGTCTGCCAGGGCTTCCAGAATGGTCACCAGATCCCTGATGGGTACCTTTTCCCTCAGCAGGCTCTGCAGTACTTTCTGAATGTCTCCCAGGGAGATAAGTTCCGGGAGAAGATCGTCCAGCACAGCGGGATCCTTTTCCCTGACAACATCCAACAATTCTTTGACTTCCTGGCGGCCCAGCAGCTCATGACCATAGTTTTTAATAAATTCGGTAAGGTGAGTTACCAATATGGTGGAACAGTCCACCACGGTAAGCCCCATCATCTCAACCTTGTCCTTTTCATTAGCCGGTATCCACCAGGCTGGCAGGCCAAAAGTAGGCTCAACCGTGGGAATACCCGGAATGGACAAATCCTGCCCGGTGGGATCCATGGCCATAAAGTGACCAGGCATTAATTCACCGGAGGCGCTTTCTTCACCCCTCAATTTGAACACATAAGCATTGGGAGACAGTTGGAGATTGTCCCTGATTCTGATGGGGCGAACGTAAATACCCAATTCGGCAGCACACTGCCGGCGGACGGCGGCAAGCCTGACCAGTAAATCCCCACCCGCACTTTCATCGGTAAGGGGAATAAGATTATAACCGATTTCAATTTGCAAAGGATCAACCTGAAAATAGGAGGTGACCGCTTCCGGTTCCCTTCTCTTTTGCTGCTGTATTTGCTCCCTGGCTTCGGCCTCCTTCCGGGCTGTCTCCTTTTGCTTCAGGCCGCCCATCATGCGGTAGCCCAGATACCCGGCCATCCCGGCCATGGTCATAAAAAGTATATTAGGCATGGCCGGGACAAGGCCCAGGATAAACAGTATTCCCGCCACCAGGAAAATTATCTTGGGAAAACGGGTAAACTGCACGGAAACTTCGTTCCCGAAGCTAGCTTCTGAAGATGCCCTGGTCACCAGTATGCCGGAAGAGGTAGATATAAGCAGTGCCGGTATCTGGGTCACCAGCCCGTCACCGATAGTTAGAATGGTGTACGTCTGCAGGGCTTCCGAAAGACTCATCCCCATATAGAGCAGACCTATGACAATGCCTCCGATGATATTGATTATGGTAATTACAATGCCGGCGATGGCATCGCCCCGGACAAATTTACTGGCGCCGTCCATGGCCCCGAAAAAATCCGCCTCCCGCTGCAAACGCCGCCTGCGCTCCCTGGCCTCGGTTTCAGTAATCAGCCCGGAATTAAAATCCGCATCAATACTCATTTGCTTGCCCGGCATGGCGTCCAGGGTGAACCTGGCCGCAACCTCGGCCACCCGGCCGGAACCGCTGGTAATTACCACGAACTGAATAATGGTTATGATTATAAAAACTATAAAACCCACCACGTAGCTGCCGCCCACCACAAATGTTCCAAAGGCTTCTATCACCTTGCCCGCATATGCCTGTCCAAGGATTAGCCTGGTGGATGATATGTTTAAAGACAGCCGGTAAAGCGTGGTTACCAACAGCAAGGATGGAAAAATGGAAAATTGCAGAGTCTCAGTGGTGAACATAGTAATCAGTACTATCACCAGGCCGACGGTTATGCTGAGGACTAGCATAACATCCAGTATGCCAGGCGGTAGCGGGATAATGATCATCAAAACAATCATCAGCACCACACCGGCAATAATCAGGTCGGTATTTTTTTTCAGTTCTCCGGCAATGGCACTTCGTGAGAGCTGTGGCATTACGTTACCTCCGAATAGTCTGCCTCACTATAGATCTTGACAAGTATCAAATATATTACATTTATGTTCCGGTACTCCTGTATTTCGTACGGTAAAGAACAGCCATAATTTCAGCTACCGCCTGGTATAGCTCCACTGGTATTTCCTTGCCCACATCTACCTGTTTGTACAGTGCCTGAGCCAGGGGCTTGTTCTCAATCACCGGAACTTGATGCTCCGCCGCGATGCGCTTCAAACTCTGAGCCAGGTCACCGGCTCCCTTGGCCACCACCAGCGGGGCAACCGTAACGCCGTCCTCATAGCGCAGGGCCACGGCATAGTGGATAGGGTTTGTGACTACCATGGTAGCCCTGGGCACTTCCTGACGGATGCGGTTCATGGCGATTTCCCTCTGGCGCCGCTTCAGCCAGCCTTTAATTTGCGGGTCGCCCTCGGTCTGTTTATACTCATCCTTTATTTCCTGCTTGGTCATACGCAGTCCGCGTATATATTCCCAGCGCTGGTACAACATATCCCCGATGGCAAGAACCAGGAAGGCCCCGGCGCCGGTTGCAGCCACCGCCATAATTGCCGTCATTACCTCGCCAAATCCCTGTCCCGGCGCTTTATAAAAAGCCACCATCAGAACCGGCAAATATTTTTTAACTATTAAAAAGCTTACAAATCCCACAACGGATACTTTAAGTATACTTTTCAAAAGCTCAACAGCGCTGCGTAAGCTAAAAATGCGTTTCAGACCGCTGATTGGGTTAATTTTTTCAAATTTGGGCTTTATTACTTCCGGTGCAAAAAGGAAGCCTATTTGCGCCACATTAGCAAAAAAGGCTATGGCTATAAGCAATATAAATATAGGGGCCAGGAAAAGAAACGTTTTCAGTAAATAATCCAGCATCACCCAGGACAGAGAGGTAACAGTCATTTTAAAAGTGAAGCAATTGGTAAGATACCATGCCAACTGATGCTCCATACCACTGGCGGCATACGGCCTGAAGGTAAGAAAAGCCACCACTGCCGCCAACAGTACCAGAGCCGCGGTAAAATCCTTACTGTTTGCCACCTGCCCCTTCTTTCGGGCTTCCTGCAATTTACGCGGGGTTGGTTTTTCAGTTTTTTGCTGGCTCGATTCGGCCAAGTCAGTTCAACCCCTTATACAAAGTATACAGATCCTGTTCCATCATTCTGAAAAGAGATTGAAAAACAACACCCAGCAGAGGCACCATAACAGCCAGAACAGCTATACCCGCAGCTATTTTAATGGGAAAACCAAGCATAAATATATTCATCTGAGGAGCCGTTTTCCCCATCAAACCCAGAGACACGTCTATGATCATTGCCACCGCTATAACCGGCAGGCAAATTTGCACGCCGATGGTAATCATATTGGCAAAAACCCGGATTAGCAACAAGGCGGTATCTCCTTTGAACTCCGCCCCGGCCAGGGGTACCATCTGGAAACTTTTAAACAACCCGGATATTACCATATAATGACCATTCATTGTTAAAAAAAGTGTTAGGCCCAAAAGATATAAAAAATTAGCCAGCAGAGTAGTTTGAGACCCGCTAACGGGATCGAAAAAGTTGGACATCATAAACCCTATGTGCATATCAAACAACTGACCGGCTATGATAAGACTGTTTAATATAAAAACACATATCAGACCCATTAATAAACCCACTGCGGTTTCCTTTATCACTGCCAGTGCGAAGCCTATCAGCCCACCCGTTAGAGGTGATGCAGGCGATGCCACCAGGGGCAGCAGCAAGACCGCCAGCACAAAAGAAATGCCTATTTTAACCAGCCGGGGCGTACTTGATCCTCCGAAAACAGGAATCACCATGATAAAGGCGCTTACCCGGGCAAAAATGAGCATAAAGTTGATGATTAGCTCGTAATTCAGCATAAATTTACCCCTGCTCTATCTGATTACCGCAGGTAGCTTG
Source organism: uncultured Peptococcaceae bacterium (assembly GCA_964643075.1). Lineage (GTDB taxonomy): Bacteria > Bacillota > Desulfotomaculia > Desulfotomaculales > Desulfocucumaceae > Desulfocucumis. The sequence goes on along the minus strand of CAZXQO010000016.1, from coordinate 18,362 downwards.
GCAAACAACTCGCTGGTATAACCCGTCATCACCCTTAGCATCCAGGGGGTCAGCAGGGCCATAACCAGAAAGGTTATAATCAACTTAGGCACAAAGGAAAGTGACTGTTCCTGAATTTGGGTGGTAGCCTGCAGTATCCCTATGATCAAACCCACCAGCATCCCTGACAGCAGAATGGGAACAGACAGTATGAGCACCATAGTGAGAGCTTCTCTAAAAATCTGAATGATAAAAGTGTCAGTCATGACTTCCTCCTTAGCCAAAGCTCTCAACCAGTGATTTAACCACCAGATACCATCCGTCCACCATTACAAACAGCAATATTTTAAAAGGCAGGGCAATCATTACCGGCGGCAGCATAAACATGCCCATAGACATCAGTGTACTGGCCACCACCATATCTATCACCAGGAAGGGAACATATAGTAAGAAACCCATCTGAAAAGCTGTTTTTAACTCACTGATGACATAGGCGGGGACAACCACGGTAAGGGGAACTTCATCCCTGTTGCGGGGCTGTTCCATTTTGCTCAGATTAACAAATAAAGCCAAGTCCTGTTCCCTGGTTTGTTTCAACATAAAACTGCGCAACGGTTTGGCTGCAGTTTGAAAAAATTCCTCCTGAGACATTTTATTGTCAAGGTAAGGTTTTAAAGCCTGCTCATTTATCTGATTCATAACAGGCTGCATTATAAATAAAGTAAGAAAAAGTGCAAGGGCGACCAACACTTGATTCGGTGGTGACTGGGGAATTCCTAAAGCGTTCCTCAAAAGGGATAAAACGACGATAATCCTGGTAAAACTGGTCACCATCAGCAAAAAGGCCGGGGCTAACGCCAGCAACGTCAGTAGTACCAATATCTTGACGCTGTCCACAACCTCCCTGGGGTTGTCGGTGGGATTTATGTTCAAATCAATGCCCGGTAAGGGCTGCGCACCGGCCAGGGAAGGAAAGACCATGATCATAATAACAGTTAGAAATAATATTGTTTTTAGCTTCATTGCTCGTACTCCAATAGATGAAGAAAAATCATTCCCGGGAACGGCGTTTTAAAATCCTGGCGCCTAATAAATTAATACCGCCGGCAGCGGTGGTAAGCATATCTTTTAGATCAATATCTTTTTCTCCCTGTGCAATCGGGACGGGCAAGTCATCCATTTGCTTCAATACGCTGACACCCTTCTCGTGCTGGGCCAGTAATAAATAGCTTTCTCCAACCTCAACCAGTGTCAAAAAGGTCTTCGGTCCAATGGGAAGTTGCTCAATAATTTGCATCCTCCTGGAGCCTCTAATTACCCTGGAGCGTCTGGCCAGACCGTATTTAATGAAAAAATAAGCCAGGGCGGTTACCAAGGGGAGAAATATTAACAACCTCAGAGCCGCTCCAACCATTTCAGCGGTCACGGCTCACTCACCATCCCGAGTCTTTCCTCAAATTTGTAGATGTTTTCCATGCGAATACCAAAGTTGCTGCCTATAACAACTATTTCACCCCGGCCAAAAGGCTGGTTGTTGACGTATATTTCGGCGGTTTCACCCACCGGCTGGTCCAGTTCGATGACGGAATCCACACCTATTTTGATAATATCCCTTATCTTCATAGTGGCAACACCCAGTTCGGCAGTTATACGCACCTGGATATTTTCCAGGTAATGCACGCTTACCCTCATCTTGTCGGCATAATTACCACGATCTAAAGAGGGAAAGTCCACCTTGTTGACGGAGGTTTCTCCTTCTTCCTGTATCCGGCTTAGAAAATCCTTTAATTCCTCTTCCTTCATCATACTGAATTCCCCCGTGTCTATTGGATGAGAAAATCGGTAAAATAGATCCGCTGTATCTCCCCTGCTTTTAACTCTTTGTTGATTGTTTCAATTATTTCTGCTTTAACCTTGTCTTCCTTTGCCACCGGACGGACATCGTCCACCGTTTTGTTGCGCAGCACATGCAGAATATCTTGCATTATCAGGGGCCGCTGGCTTTCTATTTCCTGTTTTAATTTTTCATTTTGGGGGTACTCCAGCACCATTTTTACCCTGAGAAAACGGGAGCCATCAGAGTCAGCAAGGTTTATAACCATTTCCCCCGGGTCAAATTCGTCCATTTCCACTGGTTGAGCCGCCTTTGCCTTGGGTGCTAAGCCAGGAATACCGATAAAATAGGCCAGAGCGCCCACCACAACAACCCCCATAATAACTGAGCCCAAGGCTATAGCCACTATTTTCAATATGCCGCCCTTATTTTTTTTACTGGTTTGGGTAGCGGCTTCCCCTTCATTTGCTTTGCTTTTTGTAACAGCCATTCTTCTTCACCCTGTACTACCACCCAGCCCGCAGGCCGGGCGGCGAATTTTTAAATATTTAAGAACGTTTCAGGTTGATCAGTTCTTCCAGCAGCGTATCCGATACGGTAATAATTCTCGCGCCCGCCTGATACCCCCTTTGCGTGGTAATCATGTTGGTGAATTCCTCGCTAAGATCGGCATTGGCCATTTCCAGGTAGCCGGATTCGATGGTACCGAAGCCCGGTGAGTCAGCATCTCCAGGAGTGGGCGCGCCGGAAGCAGTGGTTTCTTTATAAAGGTTGGTTGACACTTTGGCTAAACCTTCGGGGTTCATAAAAGTTGACAAAGCAATTTTCTGACCCAAATCAGTGGGTGTGGTTGTAGCCACAGATGTATATGTTATCGTGCCGTCCTGGCCGATGTTAATTGTATCTATCGGGTCAGTTGTAAGTGAAGATGCAAGGATTTTAGCTCCGGCTGAATCAAGAACATAATAACCCTGTGAAGTACGCAGATAGTTTTTATCATCCAGGTAGAAATTGCCATCCCGGGTATAACAAATAGGACTGGTGGTTTTATCTCCTGTTTGATTGACCATAAAGAAGCCCGTCCCATTAATAGCCAGGTCCAGTGAGCGGCCTGTCATTTGCAGCGCCCCCTGAGTCATATTGGTGCCTACAGAGGCCACATTTACCCCTGTACCCACCTGCATGGGATTCCTGCCTTCTCCGTAACCTCTTATGTTTTGGCTTAGTGTGTCCATAAAGTTAGTCTTGCCGGCCTTAAATCCTGTAGTATTAACATTGGCAATGTTGTTGCCTATAGTATCCATGCGCACCTGTTCGTTCCTGACGGCGGATACACCGGCAAACAGTGATCTGATCATTTTTTGCCCTCCTCTTCTAAGGTATGGAGACACACCTTCTTGGGTTGGATAAATTCCTTACTTTATTAACAAATTCGGGAGGAAATGTCCCCAATTAGTCTTTTGGTATTTAACTTTTGGCCGCCTCTGTCGGTCGGTGGCCTGGCAACCTCCACCAGGTGGGCCGGCTGCGCTACTTAACAATAACCGCGCTGTCTATGTTGGTAAATACATGCTCCTGCAGGGAGTCCCCGTCCATGGCCGTAATCAGTGTTCTGTTTTTTACACTGGCCACCAGGGCTATATTTCCGTACATCACCAGTGATTCCCGGGAGCCTTTGGCTGCGGCCTTTGTTACTGCGTCTCCAATTTTAGCCATGTCCTCACTATTAAGAATAATATTTCTTTCCTTAAGCCTGCGCTCTGCATGGGCTGAAAGCTTCAGTCCCGATACCCCGTTGATGCTATCCTGCAGCAGTTCACCAAAGGGTTTAACTTTATCCGCCGTTTTTACATTAGTGCTGGCCTGATTATTCTTTATCCCTTCCAGGGGCTGGGGCATAATAATGTGAACACTGGCGGGATTACTGTTCTGAACCTTCATGACTCGCTCCCCCCAATATACAACTAACTAGGAACCCGTGGGGTTTTCCACCTCAGTAACCTGACTCAGGTCGTAGGTCTGACCGTTGACATATATTTTCGACTTTGAATCAACTAACGCCGCCTTCTCTACAACCCCGGTTATTACCTGGTCGTTATCATTTATAGTCACCTGCTTGCCGATCATCATGGTGGCCTGGGAAAAATTCATAGTATTGGTAAGTTCGGCAAGGCTTTCCACAGAGGTAAACTGCGCCATCTGGGCTACAAATTCCGTGTTGCTCTGGGGTTCCATAGGATCCTGATTCTTTAGCTGCGCAATCATCAGTTGCAGAAAATCATTTTTATCCAGCTCTTTTTTAGGAGTCCTGGTTGTATTATCGGGTAAGGAATAGTCATTTGAGCTTACCCCGCTAACTGACGCCATTTTTTAAAACCTCCTTTAAGTCTATACCAGCCAATTAAGCCCTCCGCCATCGTCCTTGTTAATCTGCGGCATTAATTCAGAAAATGCTGCACCTTCATCGTTGTCAGCAAAAAACCGGTAATTGGCATTATTCTGTTGGTATCTGCCCTGACCGGACTGCTGGGAATTATCCTGGCCCACAAAGGCGGCGGCATCATTTAGCTGAATGTTATGCTGAGTCAAAAGCTGTTTTAATTGAGGCAGCGTACCCTCCACAGCATCCTTGGCCATTGTGCTGGAAGTGTAGAAATGCGCGGTAAGCTCTCCCTTCGAAAAAGACAGCTTTACAGTCATTTCACCTAGATTCTTTGGTTCCAGCTTTAGTTTAATACTAGTGGAAACCGGACCAGCATCGTTATCCCGGTAGTTAGCCATCTGGATAACACTGCCAAGTATCGCCTGGGGAGCCTGTTTTACCTGTATGCTTCCCAGATCAATAACCTGATGTCCTTGCTGCGTAGCCACCAATTGATCGCCTGGCATAGTCTCGCCCCAGGATTTACTCATAGATCCGTTAACAACATCCTGAGTCCGATTACCTCCTGCAGAGCCTGAATTAGCAATCTCATGCATGGGATTTACATTAACACTAGGCGTAACTCCCTGGCTCGTGTGCTGATTTAAGCCACCCTGCTGCTTTTTCTGACCACCATCATTAGCCAAAACACCAATAACAAAAGGTGGTTTCATACCATTGCAAGAATCCGTACTTACTTCCTGGGTATATACGCCAGCCTGCTTTAACTGCATTTGTGGAACCACTTTGGGCTGTTCATCGGTAGCGGCCGCTGCCGGTAAAACTTGATTAGCTACGGCTATCAGTTCAGCCGCAGGACTCACAACACCATTAACTGCAACTCCTGCCGGCTGAGGTATAGAACCTGCGGCAGGTGCTGTCCCATTGCTTACGCCGGTCATCGCTTGCATACTGGCAGAATTGCTTTCAGGAACCATGCCATTGCGTATACCGATCTGCGTCTTATTCATAAGATTGACTAACTGCATAGTGTCCGCTACCACTGATTGAACTGCGGCAGTTTGCGGGATCAAATTACCCCCAGCCAGTAAATTTTCCAACAAAAGATTACCTGTATTACTGTTCTGCATTAGTAATCCGGGTCCGATGCCTGCTGGAGCAGCAAGCGCTTCAGAATTGTTTTGCAACATATCGCCAGGCATCATCTGCGTTGGCATCATACAGGCCAGCAAACTTGCCATATTGTTGTTCATTGTCCCCCCGGCAACATTGCTTTCTCCTGATGATAAAGTCATATTCGCTAGAGGTACGGACATCTCCGGAATCTGCTGCCCCGACAACATTGCAGTAAAAAGCATACCCATAAAATCGCTGCTATTATCTTTACCCGCCTGCATATCACCGCATTTTGCCATTTCAGTCGGAACAGCGCTGTTTACTTCGATCCTCACCATTTCACCCCCTTTCTTTGAGAAGCTTATTTAATCGACTAACCTCTTTTTCTGGAGTATTGCACAGTCCCCATTTCGTCCAGTGCCTTTTGCTCCATGTTATTAAGGTTATCGATATAAGCTGTAAACTGGTTTTGCTTTAACCTGTCGATAACCATTCTGTCTTTACGGGCATCAATCATCATGGCACGTTTTTCCTCCAGCACGCGACCTGCCTTGGTAACGGCAGTCTCGCACTGGAGCAGGCGTTTGTTCAGATAATCAATGTATAAGGCTTTATTGATAATCTCACAGGCATCTGGATTGTCCAGGCTTTCGCCGGTAGTTCTCTCCAAAGTCGCAGCAATATCATTTAGCAATTGCATACTATGCAAATATTCCTGTTGGGCGGAAGAGAAAGCTAAAATCGCATTTTCTTCCTTCATTTCCCTTTGTTTTAATACCGGCTCAAGTCTGAACGAAAACCTTTTCAATGGAATACCCTCCAGCTATATAGGAAAGTATATTAACAACTGCCAAGTCTTTCTAATTCATTCAACATATCTGCAAACTCCGAAGACTCATGCATATCCTGCCTGAGGAAAGCGTTTAAATCATCGTAACTATTGATGGCATCATCAATTCTGGCGTTGGAGCCCTTTACATAGGCGCCGATATTGATTAAATCCTCGGATTGTTTATAGATAGCCAGCAACTCCCTCACCCGGGCGGCCCATGCCCTTTGTTCCGGGGAGGTTATTTCAGGCATCAAGCGGCTGACGCTGGACAATATGTCAATAGCGGGATAATGATTCCGTGCAGCAATCTGTCGACTGAGTACAATATGCCCGTCCAGTATTCCCCTTACCGCGTCGGATATCGGCTCATTCATGTCGTCTGCGTCCACCAGCACGGTATAAAAAGCGGTTATTGATCCGTAAACTCCCATCCCCGTACGCTCCATGAGCTTAGGCAGAAGGGCAAATACAGAGGGTGTATACCCCTTGGTGGCCGGCGGTTCACCTATGGCCAGGCCTACTTCCCGCTGGGCCATGGCAAACCTGGTCACCGAATCCATCATGAACATGACGTTTTTACCAGCATCCCGAAAATATTCTGCTATGGCGCTGGCCACAAAGGCTCCCTTCAATCTAACCAGAGCAGGTTGATCCGACGTTGCCGCCACTACCACAGAGCGGGCTACACCTTCCGGACCCAGATCCCGTTCCACAAAATCCCTTACCTCGCGCCCGCGTTCACCAATTAAGGCGATAACATTCACATCAGCAGTGCAAAAACGCGCAATCATACCCATTAATGTACTTTTCCCCACACCGCTGCCGGCAAAAATGCCGATGCGCTGGCCCCTGCCACAGGTCAGCAGAGAATCGATGGCCCTGACTCCAGTGGGCAGTATTTCTGTAATGCGTTTTCTGCTCAGAGGGTTGGGAGGGTGGTTTTCCACACTAAACTCCTCCCCGGCTTCCCAGGCCGGTTCCTCCAAGTCAATGGGTTGCCCCAGACCGTCCAGAATACGCCCCAGGAGGTGAGGCCCCGCTTTAATGCAGAATGCTTTACCCTGGGGAACCACGTAACAGCCCGGATGAATCCCCCGCAACCCACCCAGGGGCATCAGCAGGGTTACATCGTCATCAAAACCTACCACTTCAGCCTTGACGTGAGCCTCCTCCCCGGGCACCTGTATATTACAAACCTCTCCTATCCTGGCAGTTATACCCTTCACCTCCACCGTAAGCCCGATAACCCTGGTTACCTGCCCGGTAGGCCGGAGCAGCCTCGATTTCCTAACCCTGTCCCGCCATAATTCCATATTGATATATGGCGCGCCGATCATGAATCTTCACCATGCAGCGCCTGTATCAAAGCCTGCCATCTGGTGCCCATGTTGGCGTCTATTCTCCCGTGCTCCGTTTCAGCCACGACCCCGCCGGGACTCACGCCGGCATCGGATATTATATGTAACACACCTTTCGGCGAAAGCAACTGTTTTAGCTCCTGTATTTTTTGTTCAAAAAGTTCAATTTCCAACGGATTGACATATAGTATTACCTCGTCCCTGTTTTTCAGGAGTCCTATTGCTTCCCCGGCTACCGACATAATTGTTTCCGGATTTTGCCGGACTTCGTTGAATAAAATTTTGGCCGCCATCTCCTTGGCCAACTCGACAATCTCTTCCTCCACCGAATCAAGAGTTTGCCTGCGTATTTCTTCGGCCTGGCGCAACACCAGACGAGCCTGTTCCCTGATAGCGTTAGCTTCCGCTGAGGCCCTGGCCAGCGCTTCCTTTCTTCCTTCGCTAAAACCAGACTCCCTGGCCTCTTTCTTAATATCCTCCGCCTCCCGGCGGGCGTCTTCCATGGAGTTGCGAATAATATCCGCAGCCTCGGCAGTGGCAGTGTCAACTACAATCCTGGCCTCCACTTCAGCCTCAACCAGCTTGTCCCTGGCCAAATCCAGCATATCCTCAATAGATTTTTCCGTGGAAGCGGTTGTTTCATCCGCTTCCACGGAAAATTTATGTCTGAGTGCCAGAGGGCGGGAATTCCCGCTTTCAACCTCAATAGCCCTGATAATTTTAGAGTAGCACAGCATCTTCGCCACCCCGTGCGATGATAATTTCTCCCGCCTCATCCAGGCGCCTGATTAACTGCACGATGCGCTGCTGAGACTCTTCCACATCACGCAGACGCACCGGTCCCATAAATTGTATTTCTTCCCGGAGCATATCTGCAGCCCGCTTGGACATGTTTTTGTATATCCTGATGCGTACATCCTCATTAGAACCCCGCATGGCCCTGGCCAAATCCTTCTGGTCCACCTCCCGGAGAACTCTCTGGATGGCGGTATCATGAAGCTTGACGACGTCCTCGAAAACGAACATAAGCTTGCGGATTTCGTCGGTCAGTTCCGGGTCGTCCATCTCCAGTTCTTCCAGTATGGTTTTCTCCGTGGATCTGTCCACACGGCTCAGTATATTTACCAGCGCCTTGATACCTCCGGTTTGCTGGTCCTGCTGGGTTACAATCAATGAAAGCTTTTTTTCAAGAACACTCTCGACTTCTTTAATAACCTCCGGGGCTATACGATCAATAATGGCCACCCTTTTAGCCACATCCGATTGTATTTCCGTCGCCAGCGAGGCAAGTATAGACGACGCCTGCTCCGGCAGAAGGTAGGTAAGAATCAGGGCTATGGTTTGCGGATGCTCCTCCTTAATAAAATTAAACAGATGTTTGGCTTCCGTGCGCCTGAGATTATTAAAGGGGACTTTTTGAATTGTACTGGAAACTTTACCTAATATTTCTTTGGCCTTTTCTTCGCCCATAGCCTTTTCCAGGATGTCCTTGGCATAGTCAAAACCTCCCCTGGCCAGGTATTCCCTGGCCTGGGTAAGCTGGTAAAATTCGTCCAAAACAAATCTCTGAATATCCTTGGGGATATTTTCAAATAAAGAAATTTCCTGAGTGAGTTTCTCCACTTCCTCATCGGGGAAACCCTTTTGCAATACGCTGGCTGATACGCTGGCTCCCAAGGATATCAGCAATATGGCAGCCTTTTGTATGCCTGTAATATTGGATGGTACCAACATATCACACTACTCCCTGAGCCAAAGTTTTATTATTTCAGCAACTTCATCCGGATTTTCCTGGGCTAAATCTTTTATATCGTCCTCACGGCTTCGCGCACGTTGCACAACTTCAAGAGGTTCGTCTTCGGTAATGACTTCAATCTCTTCCTCCTGCCTGGCCAGTTCCTCAGCCAGCCTTGCCGCCCTGCGGCGCCGAATAATGATAATGTAAGTAATCAGCAAGCCAAGCAACAATAGCGCACCGGCAGCCAAAGCAGCAATTAACATATTCTTTCTGGCGGCTTCGGCCTTGGCCTGCTCTGCCGCCGCAGCCTCAGCGTCTTCCTTCTGTAAGGAATTATCAAAAGCCATGCTGGATACGTTTATCTGATCACCCCGGGCTGCGTCAAAACCAATGGCTGTGCTAACAACATCGTGAATCTGTTGAAGCTGCGACTGTGGGAAATCGCCGTTAACTACCACCGATACGGATAGTCTTTTAACGCTTCCGGGAGCCTCCACAACAGTTTCCTGTTTGGAAGGAACCTGGTAGTTGGTAGTATTTTCCGTTTTAGAGTAATTGGAGCCGCTCCCTGTAGAGCTTTGCGCTGCCACACTGCTGCCGGGCAGATTGGAATCCGTACCCGGAGCCCCGCCAGCAGTGGAACCGGAACCGGTTTCTTCAAGATTATGCTGGCTTAAGGTTTTACCATCGTCATATGTAGTATTGGTCATCTGCTTCTGGTCGAAATCCAGATCCGCTGTCACCATGGCTACAGCCTTGCCGGGTCCCAGTATTTGCCTGAGCATCTGCTGAATTCTGTTTTCCAGCTCCTTTTCGAAGGTCCTTCTTATTTCATAGCGATCCATGGTCTGAAGGGCAGAGTTCAGTGACTTGTCGTTAAGTCTTAAGCCATCAGTTAGCGAATTACCATCCATATCAATAATGTTTACTTTTTCAGGCTTAAGCCCCTCTACGCTGCCTGTGACCAGGTCCACTACACCCTTTACGTTTTCCGGCGCCAACTTAGCATCGGGTTTAAGTTTTAGCGCAATGGAAGCGGAGGGTTCCACCTGATCGTCCAGAAAAAGGCTTTTTCTCGGCAACACAAGGTGAACCCTGGCCTGGTCAACCTCATCCAACTGGACGATAGTACGCCTGAGTTCTTCCTGCAAAGCCCTCTGATAGCCGACCTGCTGCTCAAATTCCGTTACTCCAAGCTTATTCTGATCAAATAATTCAAAACCAACGCCGCTGTTATACAGAGCACCGGCACTGGCAAGAGATATCCTTGTTTCATATACTTTATCTTGCGGGACTTCAATCGTCTTTCCCTGATCAGTAACTTGGTAAGGTGTTTTTTCTTTCTTTAGCTCCACGGTTATTTTACCTGCTTCGCTGGGATCAAGGCCTGTAAATAGAGGAGCGTAAGGGGTGCTAAAGAGCTTCTGTCCGAGAAACGCCAAGGCCAGCAGTACAACAACGGATGTCGTAATGGCAATGCCCTTCTGAATCCTGCTAAGCTCCTGCCACCTCTCACGGAACCTTACCAATAGAGCGCCAAAATTCACTTAAAAACCACTTCCCTCATGAAAATGAGGATACACTTATACCTGCATCCGTGAAATTTCCTGATATGCCTCAACTACTTTGTTTCTTACTTCAGTTGCCAGTAAAAGCATAATTTTGGCCTTTTCCATGGCTATGGTGACCTGATGTACATCCTGGACTTCACCAGTCAGGAATCCTTTTACCGTTTCATCGGAGTTTATTTGCGACTGATTAACATCCTGCAGGGCTTTATTAAGCATTTCACCGAACGAGCCTCCCGGCGCCACCTTGACGGTTTCCTGGCCGGTAGCGGATTGCACATGGGGCAGGATAAGTGGTACAGGAGCGATTTGCATATAACAGTTACCCCCCACCAGTTAAGATTAAACAACTTGAATTGGTTAAAATTATTTTAAAGATTTGAAAAATTAAACCGATTTATTAAAAATAGCAATTATTTTTATTCAAAACACTCCTAATAACTCTTAACGTATAATATCGAGTGCCCGGGCAGCCATACTTTTGCCCGCGTTGAACACGGTTACATTGGCATCATAGGCCCTTGTGGCTGCAATCATATTTACCATCTCGTTGGCTATATTAACATTCGGGTAGGCCACATAACCGTCCTGATTCGCGTAAGGATGAGAAGGATCATGCACCATTCTTGGCTCAGCCGGGTCTTGAATTATTTTGGGAACATGCACTCCTGACTCCTTGTACATTTCCTGCCCGGTCACGGAACCTGCCTCCATGGTCAACAATTCTGAAAAAACCGGAACATTGCGCCGATATACCGGCTTGGACGGATCCCCCGGGACGCCTGCAGTATTGATATTGGCAATATTGTTTGAGATTAAATCAAGCCACAGCCGGTTAGCCGTCATACCTGACGCGCTGATGCCAAAGGATTCAAAAAAGGGCAATATTACCTACCTCCCTGTATAACATTTACGAGACCATTAAATTTGTTTGTCAAAATAAGAGATGATGTATCATACAACAGGGAATTTGCAGCAAGATTGACCATTTCCTGATCAATATCAACATTGTTCTCATCGTAACGCATGGTGGAGTCCTTTTCCTGTACAACACTGGGAGCAACATTTTCCATAGACGGCGCTCCTCCCATATGCCTTGGGTTGGTGGTAAGCATTACGATTTCCTGTTTACCCAAAGCTGCTTTAAGCTGTTCCTGGAAAGACACAAAGGATTTCTTAAAACCCGGGGTATTGACATTAGCCACATTGTTGGCAATTACACGCTGGGACAAAGAGGCTGAATCAAGCTGTTTACCCAAGGCCATAAGTACCGGGTCGGAAAATAAATCCATTCAGTTTTTCACCACCTGGAACCAGATTTATAAAGTCTGGAAAATAATATACATTTGACCGTTGAGACTAAAATATACAGAAAAACTAATACACCGACAACGTGCAACACCTTATCACTATGATTACTAAATATTCAACAAAAAATAATTTTTCCCTCCCATTACTTCCAGTAAAATAATTTATCGACATAAATAACCAGCAAAAAATTACTTGATTTTTTGCCCGGTTGGTTTATAATGCTAAAATTTCAGGTAAATCCGCCGAATACATAAATAATAGCAAAATTATCCTGTATAAAATAAAGGAGGAATAGTAATGAAAATACAGGGTTCAACTATTATAATGTCGGGAAATTGCAGTTCAATAGACATACAAATAAAGGAGGAATCATTAAAAACCTGGATAGGAAATGAACGGCCGGATTTTGAGGAAGGAAAAATACCACAGGAACAGCTTTCAGCTCTGAAGCAGGACATATCTTTCAAGCAAGATATAATCGAAATTTCGGCGAAAGCCAGGGAAATGCTGACCGGGTCAAGTTGTGCATCTAAAAAAATAAAGGCCGATCAACCGGAAGAACTGGGGGATATTAGTGAAAAGGATAAATGCACACTCATTCTGCTGCAAAAAATGATTGAAAAGCTTACCGGTAAAAAAATAAAATTCAACATGCCTAAAAAAATAAAAATAAAAAATCCCGACTTAAATATAAACATATTGAAAAAAAACGGCGCCAACCCCTCCCAAACCCAGGCAAAACAGGGGTGGGGTCTGGAATATGACTACCACGAATTAAAATATGAACAGGAGAGCATGTCCTTCACTTCGGACGGGGTTATCAAAACTGCAGATGGCAGGGAAATAAATTTCACGGTAGAGTTAAATATGAGCAGAGAGTTTATGTCGCAGAAGGACATAAGTATAAGGGCCGGAGACGCGGCCAAAGTAGATCCCCTGGTCATTAACTTTGAGGGAACGGCGCCTGACCTGACAGATACCAAGTTTTCCTTCGATCTTGATGCCAACGGCACTGCCGATCAAGTATCCTTCGTCACCCGAGGCAGCGGATTTCTTGCCCTTGACCTGAACGAAGACGGCACTATAAACAACGGCGGCGAGCTTTTCGGCCCCAACACCGGCAACGGTTTTACAGAATTGGCCCAATACGATCAGGACCACAACAACTGGATAGATGAAAATGACGAGGTATTTGATCGCCTACGGATTTGGACAAAGGACGGGGAAGGAAGGAACCAACTTATTGCCCTCGGCGAGAAGGGTATCGGCGCCATCTACCTGGGCAACGTGGAAACTCCTTTTAGCTTCAAAGACAGTACTAACGAACTGCAGGGACAGGCAAAAACAACAGGCATTTTCATCCGGGAAGACGGAACCGCCGGAACGGTGCAGCAAATCGACCTGGCTGTATAATATGGTTTTGCACAGACACAATAAAACTCCCCATGAGTGCAGACTACGGGGAGTTATTTTATGTTTAATAGCATAATTGCAACTAGATAAATTTATCAACGATTATACCCAGCACTTTCTTGAAATAAGCAACCATATCCAGTACTTTCTCCGGCGGAATTTCTCTTATGACCCTATTATCCACAGGATCTATAACCTTCACATAATACTCTCCACTCTTTTCATGCAGGGTGAATTTTAACTCGGTATGAAACATTTCCATCGTTTTATTTAACTGTTGGACAGCATTTTCCGCCAGATGCACATTGCTTTTATCAATGTATTGATCTTCCTGTCCAGTGACATCATTCGTAGACCCTTGGGGTAAACTACCTAATATATCCCTTTGGTTTTGAGGATTTTCGTCAACTCCTATTATAGGCACTCCCCCTGTTATGGCTTGAACTTTCACCCCTGTTCCCCCTATTCATTTTTTCTTTTCTACAAAAAAACCTGTTGTTTGACAAGGTTTCCTTCCGTATAAATTGAATGCGGCCCTGGAACTAGATATGTTCTTTAACCTCAGCTTTATACTAATAACCTGTTCTATTACCATTGGAACAAGCGCACTATTAATTTCAACTATGTTGTGTAAAATTGTAATATTTTTATGCTTAAGGTCATCTATAATGCCATTATCCTCTGCCGCAAAGTCTGCTATAGATTCCATCAGTGTGTCCACACCATCAATTTCCTCTATAATGGACTGCCTGGAACCAATTAAACTGATAAATTCTTCAATGTTACCCGATTCTAATTTTTCTCTCATATCAAGGGTGGCCGATTCCATTTTTTTCAACATTTCTTTTTTCTTATTTAACAAGCCGATTATATTCATATGCCTTAACCCTGATTATTATTTTGCTTTAACATTTCCGCCCAGGCATCCCTAAGACCTTCGATTAATTCCACTACTTCCTGCATAGCTTGTCTATCCTTTTTCATGTTAGCCTTAACTAAATGGCTGTACATAAAATCATATAGCATGGAAAAGTTTTTCGCTATTTCATAGTTCATATCAAGGGTTGCCGAAAGATGATTAATAATATCCTGCGCCCTGATTAAATTTTCATTAACCTTCTCATAAGTTTTTTCCTCAACAGCCACTATGGCTAATTTAATAAATTTTATCGCCCCGTTATAAAGCATCAGGGTTAGTTCACCGGGTGAAGCGGAATTAATTGAATTCACTTTGTATTGCTGATAGGGGTTGGCCATCGCCATTTCAATAAACACTCCCATATTAATATTCTACTAAAATAGTCCTGTTAATTGCTGCTTCCCCCTAGCATCTGCGTCAGCCAGGAACTCTGGGAATTCAACTGCGAAATAGCCTCCTCCATGGCTGTAAACTGGCTATAGTAACGATCTTCCGCCGAATTCATACGATCCTGGGCAGTTGAAATATTGCTGTTAATTTCTGTTATTTCCTTGCCAATAAAGCTGGTATCCACAAGAGTATAGCTATCACTGTCACTTCCCGCCTGGCTAATAATCTTGTTCATACCATTATTTACATCGTCGTATAGACGCGTTGCGACACCTTTCTGGTCATTATTATCGGATGAATTGGTAAATAGATTCATTACCCCATCAGGATCATCAGCCAGCGCCTGCCGCAATTTATCCTCATCAATAACCAGTTTTCCGCTATTATAATCTGCAGTGGTGGTAATACCTATATCAGACAGACTTCTATATTTCCCCGTCAATCCAGAAACTGGTGAAGACATTGTAATACGCATATCGCTTAATAATCCGGACAGCATATCATCATTACGCAGTAAACCGCTGCGGGCTTTATCTTCCCATTTCTCAATCTGCGTATCTGACAATTGACTCCTCTGGTCATCGGTCAGGGGAGCGTAATCCGAATAGCGTGTTTCATTCACCTTACTATTGATGGTATCTTCAATTTTATTGTAGCTGTCTATAAAACTTACGATTGAATCAAAAACCTTATCAGTATCATTCGTGACAGATACCGTGCTGGTACCTATATTCTTTAAGTTCATGGTTACGCCATTAATCGTAACGTTATTGACCGAACTGGTAAGACCCGTGGCATCGCCGAAATCAAACTTGGCATCCTGCCCGCTATTCACACCGGATACTAACTTAAGTTTCAGGGTATTGGCGCCGGTCCCCCCGGCATCGGAAAGGAAGTTATTGGTATCGTTGGTAACATTGATTACCGCACTGGCGCCGGTGTCTGTTGTGGATAAGAAAAACCTGTTTTGAGCAGAATCATAACTTGCGGTAATTCCCAAATTTGCATCATTTATATCACTGACCACATCATTTATGGTTTTGGTGGATGTATCAAAACTAAAATCATGGCTTCCATTACTGCCGGTAAGGGTAAAAGTGACAGTCCCTGATAAGCCGAACTGCCCGCTTAAAGTATTACCAGCCTCATCAGCCAGCGCACCGGTGCTGGCCTTGGAGACCCCTGAAGCCACTTGGGTAACATTTACTGAATACGTCCCCGCGACAGCATTGCTGCCGGCCGTGGCCGTAAGCACACTTTCATCGGAAGACGCAGCACTTTTAGCCAGGTAATTTGACTGGAGTTTCATATTGAAGACCGTATCACGGAAAGTACGCAGGGAGGTATTTATGGTCCGATAATCCTCTTGCTCCCATTCCAGTTTTTGCTTGTCTTGATTGAGTTTATCAATGGGGATCTGATAGGACTGCATTAATTGTTTAACCATCGAATCCGTATCAATGCCGGATGCCAGACCGCTGATCCGCAGCAAATCGGTGGACACGATTATCACTACCTTTCCATAACAAACTTCTTTATAAATCTTTTCGGCTATAATACGATAAACTTTATTTACGATTAGAAATTATTAGCCGGTACCAGATTGCCGCCCTGTTCCACCGTAGCCATGGCCTTCTTAATTACAGCTATACTCACATCTTGCTAATATGATCATCTTCTATCCTGATATCCTCGTTGAAAAATGCAAAAAAGACCAGCCACCACTTTTTCGGTGATTGGTCCCCTATGTCCGTCCGCGACTCACCTCGCAGCGCCTTCGACCACAACCCCCGCCTCATCCAGCGAGCCTGCGGTATAAATCCCGTTGATTATTTTATCCAGGGCTTCTAACTTGTCGATCCGCTTGACCTGCCCCTGCAGGCCCCGTGAGGCATCCCCGAACCTGGCCTCCAGATACCTGCAGACGCCTCCTGGGCCATTGCAACTTTACCCCTGGCCTCACCCTCGGCCATGGCGCCGGCTATCATGGAAATCTCGTCCTTCATAGCTTTCTCCCGCAGCTCGTACATACGGCGTTCTTGCTTGTTGCGCATGAATGCCTGCTCAACGGTCAACGCCTTCTTGATACCGGGATTATCCATGGCAATCGCCTCCATTTCCTCCCCTTGAAGGTTGCACAGGTAGAGCATCCATGCTTCGGTGGAGTCTTTGGGCCTGCGCTTCAGGGTCTTTATTTTCTCCAGTTCCAGGAAGTGGATCTCAAGATCCCCTAATCTCCGCCAAGCCCTCACCCCTCCCGGCGTGTTCCCATCAACCTAATCATACCAAATTATACGCCCGAGCTAAAGTCCATGCTTCCTGGGAAGTGAAAAGGATCTGATTCCGTAACCACTTCTTTAAAGCATATCCCAGTTCACCGGCGTCCCACGCTTTACTGCTTGCTTGACTTTCTTGCCGAGTAGCATGTCATAATATTTGGGCGCAGGGCCCAACCCGGGGTGGATAGTCCAGGTTTTCCGGCGTAAACTTTTCCCCTGCCGCCATATCTTTAACCACATACATTTGAAAGATTGAAATGGAGAAATCGACAGCGAACACATAACGAGACAGTTACAAACCGATTAGTAGTACAATACTAGAGGATAAGTGCCGTTCCTGTTACAAAGAAGCGTAAATTATTGTTTATTAATTATGTTATATTTTGTTGTATAATGTTGGTCTTTGTCTGTTTATGTTGGTTTATTTATAAAGGAAAAACATTAATTATGTCAAATAATGTAGTTGTAATATCTGGCAACAAACAAATACATAGGAGGTGAAAAAAGCCTAAAAACAGGAGCGATTTTGCGCGCGTAAATATGATAATTGAGGTGGAGGTTTAAAACATTTCTGGTAAAACAATAAAGCAAAAAAGAGGGGGAATACTATAATGAAAAAATCTTTATTCTTAATGATTTTAGTATTGACGATGCTGATGTTTACACAAAACGCCTTTGGAGATACATTTACCAGCTATCAAACAGACTTTAGAGATGGCGTTGCTAGCAAGGGGGCTATTAATGATGGAGGAAGTACATATTCGCCTGGAGCCTGGAAATGGTTAGGGAATAAAACTTCTAATGTATTGTGTGCAACTGGCGGAATTACTAATTATCAGTCAGCATATTCTGCAGGGATATATAACTACAGCTACCAAGATGATTCTAATTATATCGAAATAAGTTTGCCTTCAGATTTTCCGAGTGGTAGTTATTATGTTTTTGTATTTGGAAGTACTTACGTTAATAACAGCTTAAGGTTTAGAGTTGATGATGGACCGATAACTCAGCAAGCTAGCTCTGCCCGCCTCAATCAGCAATGGTATAAAATAGGACAGTTTAATCTAACAAAAGATAGCAAATTAAGATTTTCGCGCTCATATACAGCCGGTGGGGTAAACATGGTGTCTATACAAATAAATACAACTGGTATCTTACCTACAAACATTCCCACAGGACAAGAAGGCCGGGTGTATCCCGGATTCTGTGTAAAATCCAAATAGATGTAAAATAAGGCGGTAA
>CAZXQO010000015.1:0-91907 GCA_964643075.1 uncultured Peptococcaceae bacterium | reverse complement strand
ACCTTTTTTCTTGTATTTATAGTTAAATTATATCATATATGGTGGATTTATGTAAATTGTTTAACCATTTTTCACACACTCTGACGGTTCCCTGACTCACTCCCTGACTCAAATTGAAATACTGCTTATTTTGATGAGAGCTGCTTGACGAAAGTTTATCGCCATGATAATATGTTTCGTATAAGGAAACATAGTTTGCATAAAACATAAGAAAATATTTTTCAAAGAAAAAATCGTAACGAAACAAGGACTATCCCTGACGGAAATGGCCAAAAGGACCGGGTTTGTCAGGACTTTTTTTGAGCTGAAAGTTAACTAAAAATCAATCATGTTAATTTAGAAGAAACAGGAGGGGTTATATGTATAATAATTTCAACTTAAAGGCTGCTACTTACGAACAGAACGCATTGGTTCAAAAATCAGCGTCAGAGGAGTTGCTAAAGCTTATTTCCATTCAGGAAAATGAGGATGTACTTGATTTGTGTTGCGGACCTGGTAACGTAACCCGAAAAATAGCCAGCATTACCGATGGTAAGGTGGTAGGCATCGACATTTCTGAAGGTATGGTTAAAGAAGCAATTCGTTCCAATAGTGATCTACCCAATGTAAACTATTTGGTAAAAGATGCCGAAAACCTGGGGTTTACAAATAAGTTTGATGTTATTTATTGCAACTCTTCATTTCAGTGGTTTCTTAACCCCAAGAAGATATTGGAGCAGTGTCTTGAGACCCTAAAGCCCGGCGGGCGGATGGGTATCCAGGCTCCCGCCACTACGATGTATTGTCCTAACTTCGTGGCCGCTATAGAAAAAGTCCGCACCGAACCGGCTACAATGAAAATATTCAGTTCATTCAAAAGCCCCTGGTTTTTTCTGGATAGTGCGGAGGAATACCGCCAGCTGTTTGAGGATTGCGGATTTCGTGTTATACGCTGTGAATTAAAATCTGAATCAGCCAGATATTCAGTTGACCAGGTTTATAAGATTTACCAGTCGGGAGCTGAAAACGGTTACTTAAACCAAAATTATTATTCGATTCCGTTAACAAATGCATATATCGAAACATTTCGTCATCTTGTCAGGGAGAGTATCAAGGAGCAAGCGGATACAGCCGGAACGGTCGAATTGAAATTTTCCCGGATCTATCTAATCGCACAAAGATTGGAAAAGGCAAACGAATAGAAAATGATATCCGGCTACAATTCTACGATGGTCTCTAAGACGCATGTAAAGCCCTTTTTGGCGTGGTGTTCACATTCTGGTCAGGGATATCATGGAGCCCTCAGTAAAAATACCGAGTCAAGGGACCGTTCGTAATTGTTGTGAAAACTAACTTTTTTGCCAAATGACAAACGGTAGGCTAACCAATTCTTCAGGAAGTAAAGCCGTTTACACAAAATAACTACCCGGACTTCATAGATCGAGTGGCAGGAGCTGCCAAACTTGGCAAATTTATAGTACAATATAAAGAGACGGACTGGCAGTTTCTAAAAAGAATAGCCGCTCACTTCAACACCGTACCTGGCAATCTCGCACTGCGACTATTCGTTATTTGGTTGCGGCTTTTTTCTGAACCTGCGCATGGCTGTTTTTTATTCCTTTTGCTGTTGTAGTTATTTATCTTGCTAACAGCCTGTAAGACTCCATCCTCGAAGGTCGGGGATCAACAGGCTGTCAAGCTCGAACCAAGTTCGCTCTAAGGGCTCGGTAGGGGAATAACCCCTTCCGAACCCAAGGCTCACTTATATTAGAGCAGTGATGGAGGCATAGCGAGTGAATCGAATGTCCGTAATTAACGAATAATTGCGACAGTTTTTAAGGCAATGGCTGCTTCAAAAGGTCCGTCAAAGAAAGGAGAGTGGTAAACTTGGAACAAAAAAAGAAAAGAAAGTCGTCGGCCAAAACACTACAGACTGCCAGGGAGGCAGGTTATTTCGGCAAAAAAATACTTGCCGGCGCACGCCAGGCTGCGGAAGAAGGCAAGCCTGTGGCATGGTCTATGGTTGACTGGTGGCTTGGGGGCACAATCGCCAAAGCTATTGGCATTGAGCTTTGCTACCCGGAGAACTACGGCGCTTTTTGTGCTGCGGTAAGGCAGGCAGAGCCATTTATGGATTATGCCGAGAATGACGGCGTACCCAACACAACCTGCGGCTACGCCAGGAATTGTATCGGCTTTACCCGAAGGCTAAAGGAAAATAATTTTGTTATACCTGACGACGCGCCGGGCGGGGGCATGCCCAAACCGCTATTTCTGCTTGGCTGCGGAGCTGTATGTGACGCCAGGTATAAGTGGTTTCAAGGTCTGGGAAGGTATATGGATGTTCCCGTATGGACACTTGAATTTCCCCAGACAGGTGTAGCAGAGTATTTCATCAAAGACAACAAGGAAGACAACATCAAATTTATGGTGCGGGAATTAAGGAGTTTTGTTGAATTCCTGGAAAAACTGACAGGCAGAAAGATGGACTGGGACAATCTCAGCGAACGCCTGGATACTACATTCAAAACGCATGAACTTGCCCATAAAGTGGATTTATTGAGAAAATCGGTTCCTTCGCCGGCGGTTAATACAGATTTTTGGTCTATTATGATACCTCATCTATTTCTGCCTGACGAAAAAGAAGCGCTTGACTTTTATCAAAGAGTTTACGATGAAGTAAAATATAAAGTCGACAATAAGATAGGGGCTATACCCAATGAGAAATACAGGATGGCTTTTGCTGAACTGCCCCCCTGGCACACATTGGGCATTTTTGATGAATTTGCAGAAAAATACGGGATTGCCTTTGTTATTGAAAGTTGGAATTACCATGCGCCGGGTCCGCTTCCGGAATCCGAAAGAGAAGGGGTCAACGACCCGCTGGAGCTTATTGCCAGATATTCATACCATAAATTTAACGAATATACCCCTGCCGCTCAAATTAATTGCGTAGACCCTACCATGTTTACCGCTCCCTATCTGCAGTGGGCAGAGGATTACAGGATTGACGGCATGTTCTGTCATCCTGTGTTGTCATGCCGTCCAGTTACATATACACTGATGCACCTGCGCAATCTTCTTATGGAAAAATACAAGGTACCGTCGGTTGTGGTTGAAGGCGATATTGTTGACTTAAGGGTGTTTAACGAAGAAGAAGCCCATGTAAAAATTGAGGCTTTTATTGAGACAATGGATTATTACAGGGAGTTAAGAAAAAAAGAAGGCTTTAAATGGTAAGAACTGGAGGGATATGCGTGAATGAGTTAAAAGGACTGGCCAGGGCGGCGCAAATTTATCTTGACCCGCTAAAAAGAGCCAGGGAATTAAAAGCGGAAGGCAAGAAAATAGCAGGTTATTTGTGTTGCTATCCTCCCGTGGAAATAATGACTGCGCTGGGCTATGTTCCGGTTAGGATTTTTGGAGACATGAATGAGCCAATTACCGAAGCGGATACTTATCTGCCCACGGTTATGTGTGCTATGTACCGGAGTATAATGGATGTTGCCGTGAAAGGCAGATATGATTTCCTGGATGCCTTTATTGGGTCGCATTCCTGTGACGGGGCAGAAAGAGTGAGCTATATATGGAGGTCGTATTTTAAAAGCCCCTGCTCGTTTTATCTGGATGTCCCTCATACCAACCATGCCGCAGCAATTGAATTCTTTAAAGGACAGCTTGTCTACTTAAAAGACGAGATGGAAAAAACAGCCGGCCGCAGTTTTAGCCAGGAAGCGCTCAAGGAAGCTGTCAAGCTATATAACAAGCAAAGAGCTTTAGTGCGCAGTTTATATAAGCTGAACAGGCAGGATCCTCCATTGGTATCCGGTTCCGAAATGCTGCAGGTCATGGTTGCCATAATGTGCATTCCTGCCGAGGAAGGCAACAGCCTGTTGGAAGAGGTTATTGAAGAAGTCAGCAACAGGTCCACGGGACCCTCGAAAAAGAAAGGCAGGATACTGATCTGGGGGTCGTTAATTGACAATATTGCCCTGACCAGGCTAATAGAAGACTGCGGGCTGAATATTGTAATTGACGATACTGCCATAGGCACCAGAAGCTTCTGGATTGACGTGGATGAAACCGATGATCCTTTTGAGGGACTGGCTGTCCGCTATCTGGACAAGATAGTATGTCCAAGGACTTTCAGAGATACAAAAGCAACGCGCGGTGAAGACCTTGACAATAGATTTAAATACCTGAAAGTAATGGCGAAAGAATGGAATGTCAACGGAGTATACTTTAATATCATCCGGAACTGTGATATTCACGGCTACGAAATACCTGAAGTGAGGGACTATTTTGAGGATGTAGGTATTCCTGTACTGGTAATTGAGCAGGATTATTCAACAACCGCTTTAGAACCTTTGCGGACAAGGTTTCAAGCTTTCGCCGAAAATATAGGTTGAACAGGTGCCAGGCACCTAACTTATAAACTTATTCTTAATGCCTGGAAGGAACCTCCTGCTTTAATGTACAATGGGCAGGAGGTTTTGTTATGGGCAGGAGGTGGTGTATGCATC
Organism: uncultured Peptococcaceae bacterium; assembly: GCA_964643075.1. GTDB lineage: Bacteria > Bacillota > Desulfotomaculia > Desulfotomaculales > Desulfocucumaceae > Desulfocucumis. Next base: position 87,405 of record CAZXQO010000015.1, on the reverse strand, counting down.
TGGAAAAACTGGAAAAAGCTCTTGACATAAATACAACTGTATCGTAATATCGATACAGTAATACATGCGAGGTCATATTTTTGAAACTATTTGTCAATCCATACTCAGGCATACCTTTGTATATACAAATTTCAGAGCAAATAAAAAAAGCTGTGCTCACCGGTATTCTCAAAGAGGGAGAACAGTTGCCCTCGGTCAGGCAGCTTGCTTTAGAACTCCTGATTAACCCCAATACTGTCGTCAGGGCGTATCAGGAATTGGAAAAAGAAGGTATTGTGGTGACCAAAAGAGGAACCGGAACCTTTATTACATTTACTGCCAGGATGTCATCCGAGGCGCATAAAGAAAATGTAAGCATCAAAATCCGGGAACTACTGGCCGAAGCCTGTCTCCTGAAAATAAGCAAAGAAGAGTTAAAGAAAATTTTTCTCCGGGAACTGGAGAAAAAGGATAATGGAAAGGAGGTTTAATGTTATAAAATATTTCCGTTTTAATTATTGGATTATTATTCAAAAATAAGACTATAAAGCAAAAAGGGAATTTAAACTAATGGGGTGATAAAATGAATACTGGATCAATAATGACAATAGGCATTGTAAATATCATATTAGGTGCTCTTATAATACTTATGAGCATTCCTTTGGTGCTGGGTTCTGTGGAAATGAATCACGGGTACGGTGTAAGAATAAAAAAGGCTTTTGAATCAGAAGAAAACTGGTATAAGATTAATAAATTTGGAGGGAAAAAATTAATATTCTGGTCTGCCATTATGATCATTGTTGGAACAATAACTTTATTTATTCACTTCGTTAATAACACTCTTCTATTTATAGCTTTTGCGTGCGCCCCGATCATTATTATGATACCTTGTATATTAGAAATCTACAATTATGCTAGAAAGCTTTAATGAATTCTATCTTATGAAAGAAGCTGTTGTAAGGGATGATTTCCCGAGCACCAAAAAGGTATCATGATTTCAAGACATTATTTTGATGAATGAAAAGGGGGAGTAGGTAGTAATGGTTATGAAGACTAAAATCTTTTATCCGTTATGTGTGATATTGCTGTTGTTCGTGTTATTGTCCGGTTGTACAAAAGACAAACAAGTGGATGTAAAACAAGTGCAAAAATATGCTGACCCGATTACGGAGAATATTTTATTGGCAATGAATGAAGATGGTTATGCAAAGTATTCCGAGCATTTTGACCAGAAAATGAAAAACGCCATTACAGAAGCTGCTTTTAAAGAAACCAATAAAGCGATCAAAGCGAAGATAGGAAATTATATATCAAAGGAAATTCAAACAGCGGAAAAAAAGGGACAATATACGGTGGCTATTTATAAAGCAAAATTTGCCCAGGAACCCAATGATGTTATAGTTACAGTTGTCTTTAGTGAAAGTAATGGAAAAACATATGTTTCAGGATTTCATTTGGATTCACCCAATTTGCGAAAGAAGTAATTGATTATTTCACTGATGCCAACGGGTTAATTAAACTGGAACCGTGTAAAAGGTATAAGGGCAGACAAAGCCTATTTTGACGAAAAGTACTTTCAGTACTTTTCTAAAGAAAATCATACAACGTGCCATTCCCAGGATTGTTTTGGGGCTGGTATATATGAGAGTGGTGAAGCGGGAGATGTCTTATCAGGTTGACTATTCGGCTGTTTTGAAAGCTAACTTCATACCGTTCGACCCGTTGATGTACCTTATATTCATTGGCTTTCCAGTGTGTTTGCTGATTTTGTTCGCATTCAGAAAAAGGATGAGCGACAGGCTGGGATACGGGTGGATAGCGCTTATGTTCGCAGCCTTTATGCCCCTGCTACTTGTATTTCTCATGGGCATATCGGTGATGGGTAGCGGCTGGCGTCTGGAGGACGGAAAGCTCATTGTTAAAACTTACGCCGGGTCTAAAACCATGGATATGCATGGTATCAAAGTTGCCCTTGCGGACAAATCGAGTCCATGGCGGCCGGTAGGGAGGGAGAACGGCTACGGGACACCGGGGTTGGGTACCGGCTGGTACAGACTGAAAAACGGCAAAAAGGCTGTGGTGTTCCGGCACCTGAATTCTCCTCAAATGGTGGTCTTGGAATACAATAACAGCTATTATGTGATCTCCCACCCCGGAGTGGAGGAATTGTACCGGCGGCTGGTGGACCTGGGTGCGCAAAAGGATGGAATGGGTATATAGGCTGGATAGCCTTCCATGATCTGAAAAGCTACCGGGCGGTGACCTATGATCCCATAGGGGATTACCTGGGCTGGGGCATCCGTTACAGTCACAAGGGTAAAGCCTATAACGTCAGCGGAAACCGCGGGGTGCAGGTGGAGCTTGTAAACGGCAAAAGAATACTGTTCGGTTCCCAGCAGCCAGAAGAATTTGAGCAGGCCGTCAGAATGGTCATGGGAAAAATACATAAGGATTAATATTGAATATACTAAAAAAGTCATGTAAATACGGGGGGTAAAATGGGCAAACCAATTCATTTAGAAATGGTTATTAGAAAATACCGTTCCGGATGGAACCTTGGCCCTTTAGATCTTCAGATCGAAGAGGGGGAGATTTTTGGATTTTTAGGACCCAACGGAGCGGGAAAAACCACCACCATCAAGCTACTTTTGGGCTTAATCAGGCCGTCTTCCGGGAAGGTAAGGATTTTTGGCGAAAATCCCGTTGTTGATATAACGGTCAAACAAAAAATTGGGTATGTCACCGAAGATAACATTCTTTATACTTATTTAACCCCCGCTCAATTAATAGATGTCATAAAACCGTATTATCTTTACTGGGATGATGATCTCGTAAAAACATCCCTGGACAGTTTCGGCATTCCCCTGAGCAAGAGGATTGCTGCTTTTTCCGCCGGGATGAAGCAGGAACTGGAATTTATTCTGGCCTTGGCTTCTCACCCGGCACTGCTAATTTTAGACGAACCTACCAGCAGGCTTGATCCCGTCAGGCAGCAGGAGTTCTTAAGGCTGCTGCTTGAGAATAAAGAGGAAAAGCAAACGATATTTCTCTCTTCGCACCGTTTGAGCGAAGTGGAAAGGATTGCCGACCGTGTAGGGATAATTAAGGATGGAAAACTCCTGGTTGTTAAGACTCTGGATGAGATTAAAACCGGGGAGAAAAAAATACGTGTAGTTTTTCAGGGAAAACCGCCGGATAACCTCTTCACGCTTGCCGGTGTGGTTAATGTCCGGCAAGAAAAGGATAGTTTTCTGCTAACGACTGACGGGAAGTTGGAAGAAGTTTTGGAGGAATTACACAAGCATTCGCTTTTATCCATGGAAATCATTGATCAGAACCTGGAGCAAATCTTTTTCCACTATTTCATGGAAGGGGAGAAAGATAATGTTTAAAAAGGAATTACTGGAAATCAGGAAGAAAATGATCTGGGTTCTTATGATTTTTTGTGTACTGGCTGCAAGTTTGCCTTTGTTGTACCCAGCGGTAACTTCAACAGAGCTTGTTCCTGCGGATACTATTAATACATCGCCTTCAGCGCTTAGCAAGGGAATTCTAACAGAATTGATTGAAAGAATGCGTAACGATTACGATTTTTACCTTTATTCACAGTGGGCGGCTAAGAACCTTCCCCAGTTCGCTGTCATAATGGCCATTATCCTGGGCATGGGCGTAGTCGCCAGCGAGTATAAACGAAAAACCGCTCTTTTTCTGCTGGCCAGGCCAATCAGCAGGACCAGGATTTTGGGGAGCAAGTTTGCCGCAGGCATTATTTCCCTGGCTGTAATTATATTTATTTCTACTCTGATTATGCTTATTACCGCCTGGCTGACCGGCAAACATTTTGACTGGGGCATACAGATGGCATATGCTGTACCGTCATTTTTCGGTTCCGTACTTATTTTCGCGGTTACCGCATTCTTTTCGTCTTTTACATCGGGCGCGCTGACCGCAGCCGCCGGCGGGCTGGCTGTAACTGTTTGTTCCGTACTCTCTTCCAACCTTATTAAAAGCAACATGTTAAACGTCCTGATGCAAATGGCCGGTGTCGGGCTTTTCCAGGAAGGGGTTTTCCCCGTACCTTTTGTTTTGACTTCCACTGCACTGGCGGCGGCGTTCTTTTTTCTGGCCCTGCTGCTCTTTTCCCGCCGGGAGATTATATGATATTTATTTTTGATACGTTAGCCAAAAACATTGGGTGTGGAGGCATAGATTTATAGGCATATGTAAGAGTGGTGAAGAGGGAAATGTCTTATCAGGTTGACTATCCGGCTGTTTTAAAAGCTAACTTCATACCGTTCGACCCGGTGATGTACCTTATATTCATTGGCTTTCCAGTGTGTTTGCTGATTTTGTTCGCATTTAGAAAAAGGATGAGCGACAGACTGGGTTACGGGTGGATAGCGCTTTTGCTCGCAGCCTTTATGCCCTTGCTACTTGTATTTCTTATGGACATATCAGTGGTGGGTAGCGGCTGGCGGCTGGAGGACGGAAAGCTTATTGTTAAAACTTTCGCCGGGTCTAAAACCATGGATATACATGGTATAAATGTTGCCCTGGAGGGTAAATCGAGTTCATGGCGACCGGTAGGGAGGGAGAACGGCTACGGGGCGCCGGGGCTGGGTACCGGCTGGTTCAGACTGGAAAACGGTAAAAAGGCTATAGTATTCCGGCACCTGAATTCTCCCCAAATGGTGGTCTTGGAATACAATAACAGCTATTATGTGATCTCCCACCCCGGAGTGGAGGAATTGTACTGGCGGCTGGTGGACCTGGGTGCGCAAAAGGATGGAGCGGGCTGGCGGGGGTGACGACAGGTGAGTGGAGATAATGTGCTTTTTCATGAGAAACAACAAATCCGGCAGATTTGGGTCTGGTTTTTCGTGATTTTTCCTTCCCTGGTTTTGCTGGCTGTGATCGGAGCCAATAGAATTCCTCCCAAAGGCGATAGCACAAAACCCTGAGCCACCGGGAACTGCCAAGGGATCCCTCCGGATATAATTTCACTACTTTACCGGAAATTCATTGTCGTGCACAAAATACAGCAGGAATATACAATAATAATTGCCCTGTATTTGCTATCATCATACACATAACAGAATAAATAGACCAGGACATGGTAAATGTTCTGGGATTTATAGGAGGTTTGCAGTATGATGTTAGAGAGCGGGTTGTTGAAAAGAATTAACGAAGGAAAAGTTGTGTTTATTGACAGGGGGATTAATGCAAGGGACCTGCCATGGAATGAACATCCTTCTTTTAGGGGTGTGTATCTAAAACACCTGGTTAAAGGGGAAGACACGGAGGGTAGATTTAGCTGTCATATAGTGAAAATAGGGAAAGGCTTTGAAATTGGAGAACACATCCATGAGGGCAAATGGGAACTGCATGAGGTTATCGAAGGTAGTGGAAAATGTATTCTTGTGGATAAGGAAGTAAAATATCAGCCGGGTGTTTCTGCTGTAATTCCCGCTGGACTTGTGCACAGGGTGGTTGCCCCGGAAAACGATTTGTATTTACTGGCCAAATTTGTGCCTGCTCTATTGTGAAATCCGGACCCCCATGCTGCTAAAGCAGCGCTATCAGAGTGTGAAAATTCAGGACACTTTATGTCATTCTGAACGAAGTAAAGAATCAAGATCCTTCGCAAACACTCAGGATGACATTTCCCTAAACTTATTTTCAGGGCGGATAGACAATTGATTATGAAAAATAAGGTTAATGGGAACATAACGTTCCGGCGTGTTCCGGAATTAAACAATTTGGAGATGCTGCGTGCCGTTGATGTCAAACACTCTTTCTCCAGGCACATGCACAAAGTTTATTGCATTGGCGCTGTTGAGCAAGGTGTCAGGGCTTATTTTTACAGAGGCACAAAACATTTCATACCCGCAGGCGGCATGATGCTGATCAATCCCGGGGAAGTTCACGCCTGCAGTGCGGGGGATAAAAACGGATATAGCTATCGCATGATCTGTCCGGCTGACAGTTTGCTGATGAGTGCATTTGAAGATAATAAATGGCCGCAAAATGCGCCCTGGTTTAAGCAGCCGGGCATTGATGATCCAGGGCTGTTTGAGGATTTTATTAATCTCTGCCATGTACTGAGCAATTCACCCTCCCGGCTGGAAAAACAATCCTGTTTTATATTGTTTATTTTTAAGTTGATTTCCCTTTACGAAGATCGCTGCCCTGTTGCTGCCGCTTGGGGCAAGTCAGGACATGAACGCACCGCCGTCAGGCTTGTCCGGGACTATTTGGAGGAAAATTGCAATACAAATATATCCATTGAGTTTCTTGCCGGGGTAGCGGGTCTAAGTCCTTTTCATCTGATTCGTGTTTTCAGTAAAGAAATCGGTATCCCGCCACATACCTATCAAACCAATGTGCGCATTAGACATGCCAGAAAACTTTTAACACAGGGGCTACCTATTATACAGGCCGCCCTTGAGACGGGATTTGTGGATCAAAGTCATTTCACCAGATGCTTTAAAAAGGTAATGGGTATCACCCCCGGGCAATATGTGTCAGCGGTAAAAGGATGATCAGAATTGAGTGTTCTCGGTTTAATTACCGGCCGGGCAATTATTTTCTAAATCCCATATATTGCTGTGGTTTGAGTTTGCCTGAGATGGGGAGATGTTTGAAATGAAACAAAATAGGATGACCGATATAGAACAATATTTAAAAAGTCTGTATCTGTCAAATCCGTTGAGGGAGCCTGTCATCCGGACTGCAATAGAATCATTGAGGCTGCCCGCAGGAAGCCATGGTCTGGATGCAGGGTGCGGAATCGGGCTATATACTCTTTTGCTGGCGGAGGCGGCAGGATCTGGCGGACATATCACAGGACTTGATACAATTAAGGAGTTCCTGGCCAAGGCACGCTCATTAGCATCCCAGTTCGCCCTGGAGGACAGAGTTTCATTCAGGGAGGGTGACGTAAGCAGACTTCCTTTCGATGAAAACTCCTTTGACTGGGCCTGCAGCATGGATAGCGTCGGTGTTGTGCGCCTTGACCCCGTACTCTTGTTAAAGGAACTTGCCAGGGTGGTGAAGCCGGGCGGCATTGTATTTATTTTCTGATCTGGTCTTCTCAAATGCTGCTGCCTGGTTATCCAATGCTCGAAGCCCGGTTAAACGCAACCGCTTCGGGGATTGCCCCGTTTACAACAGGTATGAAACCAGAGTTGCACATTATGCGTGCTTTGGGGTGGTTTCCCCGGGCGGGTTTGATAGAACCGACGGTTCGGACTTTCGTGAGTAATATTCACACCCCATTAAGTTCTGAAATGCGAAACGCCTTGATTGAACTATTTTCAATGCGCTGGAGGGAAGCCCATGCTGACGTTGCACCGGGGTAAGGTAGTGTACCGGGTACCTAACATACTAACTTATTGATCCGGTCTCCCGCATAAAAAGTCAAAGGCACACTGCAGAATATGCATATGCTTTGAATAACCCTCAGCAAGGGGGGCGGGTGAGAACCCGCAGTTCCCGCCAAAAATAGTTGTAATGTCCTGCTCAAGCAGGCAGGCCAGTGTTTCCAGGTGATTATCAAGGGGCAAAAGAAAGTCACTGTGAGAATGAATGTCAATAAAGCCGGGGCAGACTGTCAGATTTTCAGCATTAATAACCTGCGATGCCTCCCAACTATCCCCCGGATTATTCCCCTGTACGTCAACCGAAGATATTTTGCCATCTTTTACGGCAACGTCACCTTTGAAGGCGGGTTTGCCCGTGCCGTCCAATATAGTCTCATTTTTTATCAAGAGGTCACATTGCATATCCTTTACCTCCCGTATAAATTAACTCGTTACTTGTCATAAGAATTTAATTATCAATCAACTCGTTTCTACCGGTTAGATCAACACCTGGCTTCTGGCTTAACTGTGATAACTTTAGCCGGTGAACCATCCTTCTCATAAAGACTAAAATTAACACAATGAGTCTAATAAAATAATTTACTGTCCATTTTGTCGGGGAGCGATAAACGGACCATTTTGTAATATAGCGGACGGGGAAATATTTTTATAAGCGAGATAAGAACTTTGTTCCAAAAACCAGGTATACAAACAACTTTATTTTTATTTAAGTATTTTAACGATATTTCCACTACTTCATCAGGATTCATCCATGTTATTAATACACCTTTATTTTTTGCTTTTGATGTATCAATTCCCCAATTTCTGAGCACATCGGTTCTGGTAAAACCCGGGCAAAGAACCTGAATCTTAACCCCTGAACCCATAAGTTCCGTGTGTATTGTTTCTGAAAAATGTTTTAAAAATGCCTTCGTTCCGCAATACATTGAACTTCTAGGCAGCAAGCTTATTGACGCAAGTGATGATACATTTATAATCGCTCCCGAACCTCTTGCCAGCATATTTGGGAGAACCGTATAAATAAGTTTTATAGTAGTTAAAATATGGACATTTATCATGCTTTCATGGGTTCTGAAATCATCTTTATGAAACAATTCCCATGTCGCAAACCCTGCATTATTAATTAATACGTCAATGTTTCTGTTCCTTATTTTCTGAATCAACATATCCAATTCTTCATGATTTGATAATTCAATAATTATTACTTCAACTTTTACATTATAAGTTTTTACAAGTTCATCTGCCAGGCTATTTATCTTTTCTACTCTTCTCCCCGTAACAACCAGATTATAGCCTTTGCTTGCGAACATTCTGGCATAGGCTGCCCCAATTCCACTCGTTGCTCCAGTGATCAAGGCTGTTTTACTGTGATTACAATCCATTTATTATCACACCTTTCTATTATCACTGAATCATATTCTTTGACTTGTGAATAATATATTGTGTAATACTTATAGATATATCTTTCCCTGATCACCATCAACAGTAATTAATTGACTATTTTTTATCATCTTCATCACACCCGGTATGTTAACCACCGCCGGAATGCCGTACTCCCTGGCCACAATGGCCCCGTGGGAAGAGAACCCGCCTGTTTCCATAACGATGGCGGAAGCCCTCAAAAACAGGGGCGTCCAGCCCGGATCTGTCGATGGGGCCACCAGTACATCCCCGGCCAGCAGTTTTTCTCCTTCATCGGGGTGCATAATCAGCCGGGCCGGACCGGAAGCCTTTCCGGCAGAGACACCCATGCCTGCAAGCGGCCTGCCGGGCATATAAGTTTGAGGCTCAGCAAATTTGGGCATATCTCCGATTATCAAATCCGGTGGCAAAAGAGCCTCCATTTCTTTTCTTCTTTCCTTCCGGTCGGCCACCAGTGTTTTTAAGCCCCTGCCGTCCCAATACCCATTTAAAATAGAGGCTATTTCTACCCAGGCGCAGTGATAAATATCAGATTGTTCTTCAATGATTCCCCTTTCCGCAAGCCTCCTGCCTATTTCCTGGGAAAGGACGCGGCCCGGTTCCATCATCTTAACAATAACGGACTTGGCCATTTCCCTGAATTCCGCGCCCCGGAGAGCCTGTTTCAGCAAATATCTTATATATTTGCGCCGGAAAAGGGACACCTTCCGGTTTATCTCCTGCCATGCCCTATCCGCCTTTTCCCTTTGCGATTCTTTTAATTTAGGCAGGTCGGAGGTTGCAATAGCGCTTCTAATCACATTCAAAAGGTAGGAAGGATCTTCCCGCCAGCGTGGATTTATAATGTCCAGCTCGTAGACTCCCCGGTGCCCGTATTTCTTAAGGTAGTCGCGAAAGGACTTTTTAAAAGGTGATTCTTCCGGCAGTTCCTTTTCCCACAACAGAGGCTTGAAGGGCTCGGAAGAAAAAAATTCAAGGGCTTTTGTGTCATTGCGGACGATTTCCGCCAGTTCAACCAGGCGGTAGCCGTGCTGCGCGCTGGTTATTTCTCCGCCTCCAGCCATGAGAGCGTTAGCCAGGGCAGCGCCTTCGCTCTTAAAGTTTTTTTCCAGTTTATTGACCAGCATCGCCCTGGTTTGACTTTCCCGGCCTGCCAGGACCATAAAGGTAGAGTAAAATACAGCATTGGTTTCCCGGATTTCATACGAAAGATCTATAAATTCTTTTTCGCTGAAAGCGGTAAAGTCTTTTGCCAATAAAGCATTCACAAATCCTTCAAACCTGTTGAAGGAATCTTCAGCCCTTTTTGCAATTTTGGATGACACCAGGATGGCTCTCAAAATCCTCATCAGGCGTTTTAGCCCCTTAACTCCGGCGTATGGCTTTTTCTCCTTGATAACTATTTCCGGCTGGTGCCCCCCCAACATTTCGTTAATCTTACCCGGCATCAGGCCCAAAGCATCGTAGAAGGCCCATTGGTATTTCGACAGGTTCAGATAGGCCCTTCCCTGAAACAGCTTTATAAGTTGAAGCCCGGCAGGCAGGCGGTAGTCATACAGCATTAACGGTATTTTTAGCGTGAGATTTAGACCGCCTTTCATCGTACTCCAGTTCAGTGTCGACTGAACCATCGGCACGGCGTCCCTGAAATTGGCGTTGGACCAAAACTCCTGCTGCCCTTTGAGCTCCGGAAATGAATAAACCGGCAGTGCGGTTACCGGCCTGGACTGAACCAGGAAAAAATCTTCGCCGTCGAAGGCCCACTCTATATCCTGGTGCTGCTCGGCGTTGCCCAGGGCCTCGAATACCCGCAATACCAGCATGCCCAACTCTTGTATATTGTCATCGGGCAGCACCTGGCCGGACGGCTTACCTTCTTTAATGAACTCTGTGCCGCCGTTTTTTCCGGGAACTGTCATTCCCTCCTTGCGGCCTATCTTTTTATCCGCTAACTTAAAATTATAATCAAAAAGATATTCATCCGGGTCCACGGCGCCGCTGACCAGGCTTTCACCCAAACCGAAATTGGCGCTGATGAGCACCATATCTTCCCGGCCGGTCCTGGGGTCGCAGGTGAAGGCCACACCGGCGGCTGCGGCCTCCACCAATTCCATAAGCACCACAGCCTGGAGCACTTCATTATCCTTTACGCCCATTTTTCGCCTGTAAGCCACTGCCCTGGGTGTCCATAAAGAAGCGTAACACTCTTTAATGGCAGACAGGAGGTTATCCTGGCCGCTAACGTTTAAGTATGATTCGTGGATACCGGCGAAAGAAGCCCCTGAAGCATCCTCGGCTGTAGCCGAGGAACGGACGGCCAGCGGTTTATCAAGCAGTCCGGTGTTTTTCAGCTTGGAGATCAGTTCCTCCTGAATATGCGAAGAAATACGGGCGGCCTTGATTTTTTCTCTAATCAGGAAAAGCTTTTCCTCAATCTCCTTTTCTCCTATATTACTAATAGATACACTTTGCGAAATGTCCTCTGTTGCTTCCCGCAGGTTGTTTACTTCAATAAAATCCTGGTAGGCCCTGCTCGTAAGGACTCCCCCCGGAGGTATTTTGAACCCATACCTCTCCAGCCTGCCCAGGTTCCACCCTTTCCCCCCGACTGCCTCCACTCCGGCCTGAAAAGCCTCAGGCCAACTGAAAAAGAACGATTTGCAACTCTTTTCCATGAGCATCCTCCCCCGGCAACAGATTTAGTTTATTGTTATCTTTTATTACCCCTATCCCTTGCCCCGTTAATAAAAAGATCAACGTTCCAGGTAATCCTTTCCTCTACCGAAAAACTTTCAGGAATAGCCAGCCAGGCAGCTATCAAAATCAGATGAATTGATTCTAATTGCAGGGCCAGTACTTCAGTTGGTATATCCTTCCTGATTTCGCTTGCTTCCTGACCCAGACCAATAATATGTTCCAGGACAATATTAAAACCGCTTCTCAAGCTCTGATCCCTTATGGACTGCTCTATGGTTTGCATCCTGTAAGAAAAATATATTTTATATAGGTCTTTGTTAAATTCGACCTCTATCCATTCCAGTGACATACGCAGTACTGTGATTAAGCGGGAACGGGTATCCGGCAATTTCTTCAATAAGTGGATCCCCGCAGGAGTTTCCTCTTTTAAAGTTCTTTGCATGTACTCGCTAATGATGGCTTCTTTAACAGGAAAATGGTTATAGATGGTTCTTTTGGCGACATCCGCTTCTTCGGCTATTTGATCAACCGTGGTTTGATCAAAACCCTGCTTATTAAATAAATCCATCGCAACAGTGATAATTTTTTTCTTAACTTCTTCTTTTTTTCGTTCAATTCTGCTTCCTCTAACCGGCTCCATTATAATATCACCCGCACATAGTATATTTTTGCAATCGGTAACATGTTGCACTCAGTATACTTTATCATGCTTTGTAATTTTTGAAAAGAGGGATGGGATGGGAAAGAGTAGAAAAGAGGATGTAACTGTAAATGCTTGATGCAAATGGTATCGGATAACCGTACGCGGGAAAGTTGCACGTACAGTTAAATGAGGGGTTTTCTGACATTATATCTTATGGTCTGGTTGGTGAGGCACTCCCGAAGGAAACAGGGAGTAAACTGATAGGCCATGCCTGCGGCTATTAAGTCTGCTCTACTTGAATAATTTTCGGGATTTCCAGCTGTTGCTATGGATGGATTGAGTTCGCTTGAGACGGGAGATGCTAGAAATGAAACAAAACAGGATGGCTGATATAGATCAATATTTAAATAGGCTGTATCTGTCAAATCCGTTGAGGGAGCCTGTCATTCGAACTGCAATAGAATCATTGAGGCTACCCGCAGGAAGCCATGGCCTGGATGCAGGGTGCGGAATCGGGTTATATACTCTTTTACTGGCGGAGGCGGCAGGACCGGGCGGACATATCACAGGACTTGATACGACGAAGGAGTTCCTGGCCAAGGCACGCTCATTAGCATCCCAGTCCGCCCTGGGGGACAGAGTTTCATTCAGGGAGGGTGACACAAGCAGACTTTCTTTTGCTGAAAACACCTTTGGCTGGGCCTGCAGCATGGATTGCGTCGGTGTTGTGCGCCTTGATCCCGTACTCTTGTTAAAGGAGCTTGCCAGGGTGGTGAAGCCGGGCGGCATCGTGTTTATTCTGATCTGGTCTTCTCAGATGCTGCTTCCCGGATATCCAATGCTGGAGGCCCGGTTGAACGCAACCGCCTCGGGGATTGCTCCGTTTGCAGCGGGTATGGATCCTGATTTGCATTTCATGCGTGCTTTGGGATGGTTTCACCGGGCGGGTTTGATAGAACCGACGGTCCGGACCTTCGTGAGTGACATTCACGCCCCATTAAGTGCTGAAATACGTAATGCCTTGATTGAACTTTTTTCAATGCGCTGGGGGGAAGCCCATGCTGACGTCGCACCGGAGGATTGGGCGGAATATCAGCGTCTGTGCCGTGCGGATTCACCGGATTTTATACTGAATGTCCCTGAATACTACGCCTTTTTTACATATTCTTTGTTCTGCGGTAAAGTGGTTTGAATTAACAACGTCTTGGGGGCTATAAGAATAAGGAGATTGTCAGGAATAACCTTTATCCCGAAGGGAAGAAAGGTGAGGCAATGGATTACCCGGTTTTCGATTTATTTCATCCGCTTCTCCGCAAATGGTTTGCTGAGAGGGTGGGCGAGCCTACCGATATTCAGGTTCAGGCCTGGCCCCGCGTTGCTAAAGGCGAGCATGTCCTGATCACTGCGCCCACAGGTAGCGGCAAAACCCTGACCGCCTTTCTCTGGGCACTGCAAAAGCTGATTACCGGGGATTGGCCGGGTGGTCGGGTACGGGTCCTATATGTTTCGCCCCTAAAGGCTCTCAACAACGATGTGCAGCGCAACCTGTTGAAGCCTCTCCAGGAGTTGCATGCGTATTTTGCAGAGGCGGGTGAAATGTTTCCCCCTGTCCGGGTACTCACGCGCAGCGGCGACACCCCGCAAAACGAACGCCAACAGATGCTGCGCAGACCGCCTGAGATCCTGATCACCACACCCGAGAGTCTCAACCTGCTGCTCAGTTCCAAGAATAACCGCCTGATTTTAAGCGGTGTGGAAACGGTTATCCTGGACGAAATCCATGCCGTCCTGGACAGCAAGCGGGGCACTCATCTGATTACGGCGGTGGACCGGCTTGTTCCCCTGGCGGGAGAATTCCAAAGGATTGCCTTAACCGCCACGGTCCGGCCCCTGGAACCGGTCGCCGAATTTATTGGCGGCCTGAAAGCGCGGCAGGCCGGCGATGATTACCGTTATGAGAAGCGGCCGGTAGTTATCTTGAAGTCGGCTGTCAAGAAACGCTATGACTTAACAGTTGAAGCTATTGAACAGGACCATGACGTGGTGAATGGGCTGGAGCAGGACGCCCTCTGGCAGGCGTTGGCTGCCGCCCTGATGAAGGTGATTCGCGAAAACACCGCCACCCTGGTGTTTTGCAACAACCGACGGACAGTTGAAAAACTGACCCGCTATATTAATGATGCCGCGGGAGAACCCCTGGTTTATTCCCACCATGGCTCACTGGCCCGGGAACTCCGCCTGGCGGTGGAATATAAGCTCAAAAACGGCGAATTAAAAGGGATCGTGGCCACCAATTCCCTCGAATTGGGAATCGATATCGGTGAGCTGGATACTGTGCTTTTGGTTCAAACTCCGCCCTCGCTGACTGCTGCCGTCCAGAGGATTGGCCGGGCCGGCCACGGGGTGGGCCGGGTGAGCCGGGGAATTTTGTTTCCCATTTACGGGCGCGATTTTGTAGAAGCCGCTGTGGCCGCAATCAACCTGTCCGCAGCCGAGATTGAGCCGGTCACACCTATTGAAGCGCCCCTGGATGTGCTGGCGCAACTGCTTTTGTCCATGACCGCCGTTGAGACCTGGGACGTAGATGAACTTTACGCCTTTCTCAAGACCAGTTATCCCTATCGCAACCTGTCCCGGAAGAGTTACGACCTGCTGCTGGAAATGCTGGCGGGCCGCTACGCGGATACCCGCCTGCGCGAACTTAAACCCCGCATAATTTTGGATAAGCTGGACCATACGGTCAAGGCTCGTGACGGGGTGACCCGCCTGCTCTACCTGGGAGGAGGCACCATCCCTGACAGGGGTTACTATGATCTCCGCCTGATGGACACCAGGGCCAAGATTGGTGAACTGGATGAGGAGTTTGTCTGGGAGCGGAGCGTGGGCGAAACATTCATGCTGGGCACACAGGTATGGCGGATTATGCGTGTTACGCACAATGATGTGGAAGTGATTCCCGGTGACCGGACAATCAACATCATACCCTTCTGGCGGGCGGAAGAGCAAAACAGGGATTTCTTTTATTCCGAAAAAATAGGTCTCTTTTTGGAAGATGCGGATCAAAAACTGGAAACGGAATCGTTTGCGCATCAACTGGCAGCCAAACACGCCTGGTCCGCGAATGCGGTCGAACGGCTTATTGAATTTCTAAAAAGGCAAAAAGAAGCGACGGGCCAACCCCTGCCTCACCGTCATCACATACTAATCGAACACTTTACCGACCCCCTGAACACGGCGGACAGCAAACAGGTCATTGTGCATACCCTTTGGGGCGGCAAGGTAAACCGGCCTTTGGCCATGGCTCTGGCCGCCGCCTGGGAGCGAAAGTTCGGCTACCCCCTGGAGATTTATGTCGGCAACAACAGCATCATGTTAATGCTGCCCCACAGTTTTGCGCTGAATGATCTTTTTTCTCTGGTCTCACCCCAAAATCTGGAGAATCTATTACGAAGCAAATTGGAAAGCTCGGGCTTTTTCGGAGCAAAATTTCGTGAAAACGCGGGGCGTGCCTTGCTGTTGCCCAGGGCCGGTTTCAAAAAGCGCATGCCCCTGTGGCTGAACCGCCTCAGGGCTAAAAAATTGATGGCGGCGGTCACCCCATATGCCGATTTTCCGATCATGCTTGAGACCTGGCGCACCTGTTTTAAAGATGAGTTCGATTTGGAAACGGTCAAACAACTGCTGGACGAAATAAACGACGGCCGGATCAGTATAAGCGAAACGGTTACCTACCAGCCGTCACCTTTTGCGTCTGATGTGATCTGGCGCCAGACCAACAAATACATGTATGAAGATGACACTCCTTTTTCCGAAAAGCAGTCGGGTTTGAGCCGGGAGCTGTTGAAAGAGCTGGTATATTCACCTCATTTACGGCCCGAAATCCCGGAGGCTTTAACCCTGGAACTGGATGGCAAACTCAAACGGACCGCCCCGGGATATGCGCCCGCTGACGAAGAGGAACTATTGCTCTGGATCAAAGAACGCCTTTTTATTCCCGCTGATGAAGCGGATTCCCTCTTCGCCGCCATGGAACGGGATCAGCGGTTAGCCGGGCACAATTTAACCCTGGAGAAGATTAAGTGCACCCTGGGGGGGAAGACAGCCTGGCTTCACCTGCCGGGGGCGGAACAGCCGGGCTTGTGCGCCCTGGAAATCCTGCCGAGGATCGCCGCCGCCCTGGGTGTCGGCTTTTCCGGCCTCGACCTGCGCCCTTTAATACCTCAGGCAGCCGGTCAGCTTTCAGCGGGCTTGAAAAAGGCTGCTGCCCTTTTTGAACAGGAGGCGGCCGCGGAGCCGGAGGAATTCAGGAGCGATACCGCCCTCTGGGTGAGCCAGTGGTTGTCCTACTACGGTCCGGTGCCCCGGGATTTTGTCGGCCGGCGCCTTGGCCTGCCGGCTAAAGTTTGCGCGGCTGTGTTGGCCACCCTGCTGGAAGAGGAATGTATCGTGGCGGATGTGCTTACCCAGGAAGCCGGCGAGGAAGAAATATGCGACAGGGAAAATTTGGAGCGCTTGTTTGCGATGGCCAGGCGTGCCCGCCGGCCGGAATTCAAGCCTTTGCCGGTGACAGCGTTGCCCTTATTTTTGGCAACCTACCAGGGGGTTGTGGAAAAAGGAACCGCCATGGAGGATTTACAGGAGCGCCTGGAGCAATTGTTCGGTTATATCAGCCAGGCCCATCTTTGGGAGGAAGCCATCCTGCCCGCCCGCATGGAGCCCTATTATACAGCCTGGACGGACAGCCTCATGCAAACCAGTGATCTGATCTGGTTTGGACGCGGGAACAAGCGGGTAGGCTTTTGCTTTCGCGAAGATTTGGAGCTTTTTCCTTTCGGCGAAGAGAGTCGGGGAGAAGAAAACGAAGGGCAGGCGCGGGCTCTTTTTCCGGATCCCCGGGGCAAATACGATTTCTTTGCGCTCAGCCGTCATACGGGTTTGCCCGGCGATGTTCTGACCCGAAAGCTATGGGGGCATGTTTGGCAGGGCAGTGTCACCAGCGATAGTTTTGCCGTGTTGCGCAGGGGCATCCTGACCAAATTTACACCTATCCAGGCGGAAGATAAGCGTGGTTTTGGACGGCGCGCGGGATACAGCCGCTGGTCCGCTTCGCGCCCCTTGCAGGGCAATTGGTATGCCTTGCCGGAAAGCGAAGAGCGGGACCTCATCGAGCGGGAGGAACTGGTCAAAGAAAGGATCCGCCAACTTTTCTACCGCTATGGCGTGCTTTTCCGCGAGCTGGTCCAGCAGGAATTGCCCGGGATGCAGTGGCGGAGTATTTTTCGCACGCTGCGTCTCATGGAGTTTTCCGGGGAGATATATACCGGGCATTTTTTTGAACAAATCACCGGTTTACAGTTTGCTTCCCGGGAAGCAAACCGTTTATTGGGCCGGGGATTGAACGAGGAAAGTATTTATTGGCTGAACGCCGCCGACCCGGCATCGCCCTGCGGGCTCAAGCTGCCCGGTCTGGACGAAGACCTTCCCGCCCGCCTGCCGGCCAATTTTATCGTGTTTCACGGCACCCGGTTGAAAGTGGCGGCCAAACGCAACGGCAAAGAGCTATTGATCAAAGCCGGGCCCGATGATCCGGCTTTACCGGCGTATTTTGATTTTTGCAAAACCCTCTTGACGCGTGAGTTCAATCCATTAAAAAGCGTGGTCGTGGAATTCATTAATGGCCGGCCCGCCCTGGAAAGCCCCTACAAAAAGGCTTTGCAAGGGATTGGCTTTACGGGCGATCATAAAAGTCTGAAATTGAGACGGCAATATTAAGCTTATTTAAGATTAAG
The DNA here is from genome assembly GCA_964643075.1 of uncultured Peptococcaceae bacterium. Lineage (GTDB taxonomy): Bacteria > Bacillota > Desulfotomaculia > Desulfotomaculales > Desulfocucumaceae > Desulfocucumis. The sequence goes on along the minus strand of CAZXQO010000015.1, from coordinate 69,493 downwards.
CTTGCCAAAGTAACCCGGTCTAAACAGAATTTTCCCGGAACCTCTGCGCTGCAAATTGGAAGAAGTGAATGCCCCGGTTTGCGGAAAAAACGGTGTATCTCTTTTTGCTCGTTTCGAGTTTGAACATGAAGTGAGGGGCTATCCGCGGAACTTGACAGGGTTTTTAAATAGGCCCGGCTAAGCCGCATAAGCCCGGGCCGGGTTGAGTTCAATCTTTTTCCGTATGGGCATGGGGGAGGGGTGGAGTTAAAATTATAACCATGTTAAGACATACTTGGCGAATTTTTTAAAGTCATCAATCTTTTTTAGGCTGTCATAAACGATTTTTGGGTCGATTTCCAGATAATCATGAACGAGAATATTTCGGAAACCTGCCATCTGCTTCATGGTGTCGGCCAGAATCCCGGGCAGTAAGCCCTCTTCCATTAAAACCGTAAAAATGTCTCCATATCCGTATGGAGGGCGGTACTCCCGGTCAGCGATAACATGGCTTCCAATATCAATACAGATCTGGGCGGCTATTTGCAAATTCCTTTCTGCGCGGTCCTGGATGCCTTCATCCTTTACATACTCATCCCAGCTAACTTTTGACAATTCCTTCAGCTTGCGCAGGGATTGCTCCAGCTTAAATAGGCGCCTCTCAACCGTTTGCTTATCAACCACCGAACCGATCCTCCCTGATTCGTCTTGCTAACCCTTCATGTAGTACCTTTTCAATGGGTTTGAAATCAAAATACCGGTCGTAAGTCCGTACCTGAAAGCCCACGCGTTGGCTTTTTCCATCTTCCTTCTCAAAAAGAAGACGTCCCTTGCACAATATACGGTAGGAAAGAGCGGGCGGGGCCTGGTTCAGTATTACCAGATCTACTTCATCTGTTTTTAGCAATGATGTTATTATTGCAAGCAATTTCAGCTTTTTTTCAAAATACCGGCCCGGTGGAAAATCCCTGTCGAGAAGAATCGCCAGGTCAATGTCGCTGGCGGGAGTCTGTTTACCCTCCGCATATGAACCGAAAAGGTAAATGTCTACTATATCCCCATCAGTTCTCAACTCTTCAATCAGCAACGGAATATATTCCAGCACGTCATGTTCTATCCTTTTGAAACGGTACAAACCCATCACCACAATTCTTTGCCTGAATGCCTTTATTTTACCATAATTCCTGTCAAAGCTTTCAATATTTATACTCTCTATGCATATCAGCAAAGAAATACCATGGTTGATCTATGAATAGGATGCTTAAAAGCCTGTCAGTCTCTATCTCCTCCCAAGATGCCGCCCAGAATGCCCCCGCCTATGCCGGCGATGCCTCTCTGCTCATCCCTTTGCTGAAAGCGTGAGGCTGCCACAATACGGTCGGCCAGGCGTGAAAAGGGAAGGCTTTGCAGGTACACTAACCCCGGCCCGGTTAGCCGGGCCAGAAAAACTCCTTCTCCCCCAAATAGGGCATTCTTAAAACCCCCGACGAACTGGATATCGTAATCAACTGTTGGAGCAAAGGCAATCAGGCAGCCCGTATCTACCCGCACACTTTCATTGGCGTCCAGTTTTTTTTAATGATCGTTCCCCCGGCGTGAACAAAGGCCAATCCTTCGCCTGGGAGGCGTTGTAAAATAAATCCCTCGCCTCCGAATAGCCCTGCCCCTATTTTCCTGGTAAAGGCAATATCAATTTCTATTCCTCTGGCAGCGCAAAGAAATGAGTCTTTCTGGCATAAAAATTCTCTCCCCAGTTTACCCAGATCCAGGGGAATAATCTTTCCGGGGTAGGGAGCGCCGAAAGTAACATGGGACTTGCCGCGGCTGTTATTTAGAAAGGTTGTAATAAAAAAGCTCTCTCCGGTCAGCATCCGTTTAAAACCTTGAAAAATACCTCCGCCTGTAGATGTTTGCATGGCAATGCCATCTTCCATGTACATCATGGCCCCGGCTTCTGCGCGTATCCCTTCACCGGGATCCAGTTCGATTTCCACACATTGCATGTCATCTCCGTATATCTGATAGTCAATGATGTCGGCAGCCATTTACAATTCTCTCCTTAATCTGGTATTAAATTGCATTATGAGGATTTCACCAAAAAGGAAGTTTTGTCTTGCATGGCAAGGAATAAGTATGGCATATTTTTTTGCCGCTCGATTTCGGTCCTGCCGGGATGGCTGATAATACCTGCTTTTAATAGAAAAAATTTACCAGTATATTCATACGTCACAAATGAATAATACCATTTCTTTATTAATTCTTTAATTGATAATCCTAATTGTTTCCCCGGTTTTTTAAACGGATCTATATGGCCGTAAATGTCTCGTAACAAAAAAAGTATTTTAATAATTTTTGATTTTCTCATGTCTAAATTCCAAATAGTTTCAAAGACCTTTAATATTGATTTTATGCTTTTCAGCGAAATCATATTTAGGCAAATAATAATTCAGTCTCATTTTTATTTCCCTCTTTTCATCAACGGTTCCGCCTTCCCGGTAGGTTAGCTATTGGCGCGCAAGTCTATTCTTAATAACGAACCATGCCATGGTCACAGCCACCACAAACAATAGAATCATACCGTATATGGGTTGTGGATCGAAAATTAAAAGAGGCCAAAGCCAAATAATGCCATATATTACAGGCAGCAAAACGCATTGTATGCCCCGGCCCATGAAGACCATTAGGAATATGCCAATGCCTGACAGGAATACACCAAAAAACCATAAAATGTCTGAAGTTGAGGATGGCTGAGCACCACTGCCGGCTTCAGCCCTGGCCTTAATCCCCATAAGCATTCTTCTTTCCATAATGTAGTGCAATGGCTTTTTAAAAAAATCACAGATCTTACTCTTCAGACTTGGCAATTCCCGGCCATGGTTCCGTACGATCAAGCGGGTTTGTTTTGTATTGAGCTTCTTTAAAACAAAAGCCCCCCAGCCTTCTAAAACAAAAGAATTTCCTGGTTTAACATATACCACTGGAAAATTATATTTAATTATGCTTTTTGATTCATCAAGTGATCCCGGGACAATACGGCCAACTTTTATATCTTGAAACTCCGGCATGCTGTTATCTGCTTTGCGGCTTTCATACCCAAGTGCCTTTTCGATAAATGCATAGCTGAAAAAACCTCCCCGGTCCGCGCCCAGCTGAGTCAGCCATTTCCAGACCTCGGAAACAGGAGCGTTTATTGTTATTGCACGTGTTGAACTTATGTATGGCGCTAAATTATCACCAACCAGCGGCATTTTTATTTCATTTTCGGATGCTCCCCAGGTTAAGGTTAAAGGCTGCAGAAAAACAGCATATACTATTAATTGAATACAAATTATAAGCATGAGTATTAATAAGGATTTCTTAATATTTGACATAATCCGGCGGCCTCCCATTATTCATTTGAAGCAATCGAATCTTCCTGTTCCCCGTGCCTGCCGATTCCCGTCATAACAACTGGAATTAAAAAAATCAAACTCGTCAGAAATACGAGCACAAGAACGGAATGATTCGGTTCGGGAACTGCCACCGGATGCATCAGTTCCAGTAATGTTCTGGCCAGAAATAAAATTCCCTCACACAGGAAGAAAACTTGTGCTGCTTTGTCCCCCAATCGCAATTTGCGTGAGAAGTACAAGGATAATATCCCGGCAAAGATCAACAGAATTCCCACACACAAACAAAGCAGAATCAAAAAGTCGGAAGCATTCTGCGCCAGACCGGCAAAATCCTGGGAACCAGCCATCTCATAGGCCATGGGAAAATGTCTGATACCCATCCATATTACCAGAAGACCACCTGAAAAAGTGATCCAGCTGGCAAGTTGCAGATTTCTCATTATCTTAGGCATAACCATACCTTCCTTTTTTCGTTCTGAGCACGCAAGCTCTTAGTTTTACTTTCATATTACTCTGACTGTCTGTTCAGTTGGAAGACAAGGAGATGTGTGCCTATACTCCATAATCCAACTGTTTTCAAACCGCTATGATATTTAGTGGTTTTCCGCCTGCTCTTTAATCATTTTTAATATTTCAAGCCTTATCACCCGCTGTAAGGCCTTATAACTGCCCAATATAAACGGAACGAGGATTTTGCCTGTTTCCCCAGGCATAAGATCCTGGTCTCTGTTGATAACGTTGCAGTCCCGTCGTCATTTCTTTCTATGTATAAATTCAAGGCAACTTTGCAACAACCCGTTTGATTAAAATTGACAAAATCGGCAGCGCTTGAGAAATGAATATTGGTTGGCTGCTGCTGCCAAAACTTACCCCCAAATCCTGTTACAACCTCCTGGTTTTCAACTTCCTTGAGCAGAATCCAAAGCCCAGTCTCTGTTAGTTGGTCAATTGATAATTTTGTTGGCAGTTGATGATCCGGTTCTCTGTTGGAATTTAGACGGTGAGGAATGCTTCGTAAGAACACAAGGGTATTGATAACTTTTGATTTGCGAATATCAAAATTGTGAATAGCCGCAAATACCTTCTCCGGCGAGGCGTGAATAACAATTTTGTGTTTTTCGGCAAAATCGAATTCAGGCAAATAGCAGTTTACTTTCTGGTTTTCTGGAAGCCCAATCATTTCTGTACTCCTGGAGTACCAGTAAAAAGACATGTGCAACAGTAATAGCACAATAAAAATGGAAGCGACAACCATCAAAATAAAATCCATCAATATTAACCTCCCTTCAACATTAATACTAACGTGACTTGGTAGAGCAACTTACCTGTACTTCTTAATATCGGCCCGGCATCCATTCATCCCTGGTTTATCCTACTCACGCCCTAAGGGGGAAGCATTGTTAAGCGGGGTTTTTATTTCTGGTAAAAGCCCTTTTTCCACCAACTAGGTACAGAAACCCAATCAAAATGGCAATCACCGAAAACACTGGTTCACCAACACTGAATGTTTTACTAAAACCATCAAGTATTATGAATCCGAAACCTCGCAGCAGATAAATACCTGCTATCCCATATATTACGGGTTTTGCAAATGGAAGCTTACATTTCCCAACTGCCGAAAAAGCATACAGTCCAAATAGCATAAAGAATATTGCAACCAAAAGTGTAAGCAAATACGGCAAAGAAGGTTGCAGCATAGCCAAATCATGCATGTCTTTTGACACACCTGTGAAGGCAAACATCTCTTCTGCCCAAAACAGTCCTATAACATGTAGCAATGAAATAATCACATTAGCATATCCTCCAACTAACAATAGCCTCACAATTCCAACTCCCAAAAGCCAATTTATATTTCATTCCAACTCTATGTGGCGTGATTCGGGCGGATGCTTTTTATAGCAGGCTCTTTTCTCCCTAAGCGCGTGTCCGATAATGCCCCGCAACACCAGCGTATTTGTCTTTTAGCTTCCAGTAGCGGCTCCCGTACTTCCTCCGGCAGTTTTTCAAGCTCTCTTTTTTCCACTAACCGGTGAATTTTCTGCAGGTCTTCTACAAAGCATTCACTGCAGTCTCTGTCCGCCATTTTTTACACCCCCAAATTTTATTTTCAACACACCGTCCTCCAGCTTTGCTCCAATTGCATCCCTGCCCAAGAGTTTACGGGGCAGAAAGATATTTCGCTTGTAATCGCCCACCCTGACGGTAAGTTCATCCCCCTTCTGGGAAAGCGAGATATCTCCTTTCTCCGCAAAGGACAACATCATTTCCAATACATAACCGTCACTGCCTTGGCTAATCTTCTGTGTTTGCCCGCGGAAAAAGAACTGTTCGGGAAGATTTTTCCCGAAACACGCATCGCCCATTTTTTCAAGGGCTTCAAAACCTACCACTTCATCCATGAACAACGGCACGGTAAAAACAGGTACCGGGCTGAACTGGTCTTTTATGTACTGGAGGTAGGTATGGTGTACTTCCCCCCATTTCTCAAAATACTGTCCCAGGTTCACGGAAGGCAGCAACCGGTTGACAATCACGGCGTCAGTATTGAATCCGTACAGGTTCAAATACATGAAGCTCCTTTCGGCTTCCCTGATGACCATTTTCTCCGGATTTACCACGATCCTGACGGAAGTTACTTCCTTATCAGTTAATACCTCATGCATTTCCCTGAGTTGCTGAAACAGCTCCGCGATGCTGTCCATGGTGTCATCGCCCGGCAGGGGTACTCCAAACAACGGCTTGGATATAGGCCGGGCTATTTTAATGAGGAGTTTTTCCATCGGAAATATCTTTTCCAGCCACCACCTGAGGACATCGGGAAAACTGAGCAGTCTGAGGGTCTCACCCGTGGGAGCGCAGTCGACAATCACAACATCATATTTTCCTTCCCTGCAGTGGCTGAGAATTTCGAGCAAGCTGAAAAGCTCCTCCAGGCCGGGGAAAATAACCAGTTCCTCGGCGGTTATGTCTTTTATATTCTGGGATATGAGCAGTGCCGAAAGATATTCCTGCACCTTGCCCCAGCTTTTTTCAGCGCTGAACAAGGCGCTAATTTCCTGAGCCCACAGGTTCTCCCGTATTTTTACCGGCTCATAGTTTAGTTCCAGGTCAAAAGAATCACCAAGGCTGTGTGCGGCGTCCGTGCTGACTACTATGGTCTTTTTCCCCGACGCGGCAGAGGCAACGGACGTTGCAGCGGCCAAACTGGTCTTGCCGACACCACCTTTTCCTGTGTAGAGAATAACCCTCATCTAAACACTCCCCCTCAGTTCCAGCGTAGTTATTGCATTAGCAATAACTACGGCTAACAATTATTTCGTATTGCGAAATAATTTTAGAAAAATTTTTGATTATCATTTAATATCATGAGAATGCAGTAGCTGTAAATAAATAGTAATGAATTGTGATGAATTATTTTATATGAAATCTAGTTAATCGTGCATAGGATAAGCTGCTTAAATTCTTTGTACAAATATATAAAGTCCCTAATTACTGATAGCCTGTGGCCCTTCTCATATAAACCTATAACCTTAATAAAACGGGATAACGTGGTAGCTTTTGACCACAATTTGATGTATTCGGAGTAGAACTCTTTGAGTGGTAAAGTTGTAGGCAAAACGGCGTGGACAAGGTCGTACAATTCCGGTTTGTCTGTAGTTAATTCGTCCCTTCTTTTATTATACAATTCTGTGCCCGGGAAAGGAGTTAAAATTGGCATTATGGCGAAAGTCGGCTTGAGCCGCCGGATATAAGAAGCGAGAGCATTGAAGTCTTTTCTGGTAAAAGACGGGTCGACTATAAAGGAACCGTAAATATTTATTTTCAAATTGTTACAGATTTTTGCCGCTTCTATCTGCTGCTCCACAGTTATACCTTTCTTTAAATCTCCTAAACGATCGTTGGTGAAGCTCTCAAAACCAATAAATACTTGGACTAATCCAATTTCTTTCCATTTGGCGAACAAATCCGGGTGTTTGACAATAGTGTCCACCCTGGCATATAGAAAATATTTTTTCTTAATGCCCGCTTCTTTAATTTGATCCGCTAATCTATCCATCCTGTGCCAATCGCACATCGATTCATCGTCACAAAAGAAAACATATTTCTCCTCTATGGCTATTAATTCTTCTACAATCTTTTCCGGCTGGCGTTGCAGATACTGTCCATCGGTTATCGCCCAAAGGGCACAGAAGCTGCAACGGCTTACACATCCTAATGAAGTGCGGATGGAGGCAAGGGGTTTCATCCACTCATGAAAGTATGAGTTCCTGTATTTGGACGTCAGGTAACGGTCCGGGAGTGGGAGGGCATCCAGACTCGGGTGGGACCTGTGCGTTGTCAGAAACATCTCAAGACCTGGAATACCCAGACCTGGAATGTCTTCAAAGGATAGACTTCCTTTAAGACATTTCACAACCTCCCTCAGCGTTACAACTCCCTCTCCCCGGACTACCAAATCGATATCCTTACAGTTAAAATCTTCGGGCTTAACTGTTGCATGATGTCCTCCCACGATGATAAACACTTTCGGATCGATGAGCTTTAGCCCGGCGGCTATCTGCTTGATAATATTCAGATGAGGCGTGAAGCCGGTCAGGCCGACAATATCCGGTTCATAAGAGCGGAATACCGATTCATAATCGGGCTCCAGGCGGGCATCATGCAAAATCACATCATGTTTTTCTTCTTTAAGCATGGCCCCCAGGTACTCCAGCGCCAATGGCTCATAGATACTGGTCTTATCCATGACCTTAAAGCTACTGGGTGGTTGAATCAACATCACCTTCATATATACTTCCTCCCCTCTTCTTAAATCCTAATATTAGGATTGTTTCGGCTTATCTTTTTTCTTTAGCCAATCGCTTTGATGCCCCTAAGGGGCTTTGTTTAATATATCAAACGTTGGAGGATAGAAGTCCTTTACCAGGCAGCCAGGAAGATTTGGGTATTAACATTTGCCAATCAATGAAGGAGATTCACCATCATGTCCACTTTGAACTGTCGTTTGCCGCCGTAACCTTGAATAACGGTACTTGCTCCAGGCTTTACCACTGTGTAACCCATGTCATTCTATTTTGATGCTTCTTCTCCGCTGTACCGGTTCTTGTTCCGAATTCTGCACACCTTTTTGGAATCCCAGTATTACTTTGCGCACCAACTTCAGACCCGTTTCAAATTCTTCTTCAGTAAGTAAACTTCGTATCCTGTCAAGAAAATCACGAAAATGTTTTTTAAAATCCTCTACCAAAGCCTTACCGTTGTCAGTAAGGGATACTGTAACGACCCTGCGGTCCTCTTCACTCCTGCCCCTTTTCAGCAGCCCTCTTTTAACCAGGCGGTCCACGATTCCGGTGGCAGTGCTCATGGGCACAGCCATACCCTGGGCCAGATTGCTCATGGTAATGATTTGAAACTTTTCGGAAAGCTGTAAAGCTAAAAGCTCAAACCGGGATATCGATAATTCCAAGGTAATGAGCTCTTCAGGAACAATTATCTTCTGAACATTATCCAGTAGAAATTCGTATATATCGCTGTTGCTGTTCAAAAAAACACCCCGTAAAATTAATTGCGTCCAACGAATATTTCCAGTCCCAAAATATCATACGCTTAATTTTTTGTCAATATTAAACCAGGCTCTTTTTTATCTTGACAAAATTTACAAACATAGTAAAAAGGGCACCCCACTTTACGGTGAGGCGCCCTTTTAGGTTTAATTTAACTTACCAGGCGTATAATCAGCGATAGCTGTAATATTCTCCCCTGCTGGCGGCCAGGCTGGCGATTATGCAGGGAAGCAAAAGTTGGTTAACAATTTTCTAATAAACAAAAATGCAATATAATCTATGTAAGGAGTGATTTGAGATGGCTGATATGATTAGGGTTGCCCTGGGGCAAATGGAAGTTGTCCCAGGGAGGCCTGATTTGAATACGGAAGCTATGTTGGCTATGATTGACAAGGCCCGGCAACAGGATGCTGATCTGATAATATTTCCGGAAATGTCCATCCCCGGCTATCTTTTGGGCGATACCTGGGAACAGCAGGGATTCTTACGGGATTGTGAATACTACGGCCGTAAAGTTGTTGACGCTTCTAAGGACATAGGAGTACTGTTCGGCAATGTCGCCGTGGACTGGGACAAAAAGGGCAACGATGGCAGGGTGCGCAAATACAACGCTTTTTTTGTGGCCCGTAACGGACGGCTGCACGGTGGGGAAAATTTCCCCTATCCCTTCCGCATCAAAACATTGCACCCCAATTACAGGGAGTTTGACGACACCCGGCATTTTTACAGCCTGCGTAAACTGGCTGCAGAGGAGGGTAAAAGCCCCGGGGAACTGCTGCGGCCGGTGCGTTTGGATATTGCCGGTAAAATATTGTCTCTGGGCTGTATACTGTGTGAAGACGGCTGGAGTGATGATTATTTCATTAAGCCCATAGAAATGATTTACGCTAACGGGCCGGTGGACTTGTTTGTGAATATTTCCAGCTCTCCTTTTACCCTGGGCAAAAACAACAAGCGCAACCGGGTTTTTGGCGGTCAGGCCGGGAAATACGGTGTCCCACTGATATACGTCAACAATGTTGGTATTCAGAACAACGGCAAGACCGTGTATACCTTTGACGGATGCAGTACTGTATATGGCTGCATGGGGGACGTGATCCATTGCTGCAGGCCATTCATCCCGGTCACGGAAATAGTGGAACTGGACCTGACCCCGGGGCGGGGGAGTACAACCGCAGTGGCTCCGCCGGATGACAGGGATATAGACAGTGTTTATCAGGCCGTGGCCTACGGTACGGAAAAATTCCTGCAGTCCGTTGGTATAAATAAAGTGGTGATAGGCCTCTCCGGCGGCATTGACTCGGCCCTCGCCGCTGCAATATACGCAAAAATATTGGGGCCGGAGAATGTGTTGCTGGTGAATATGCCCAGTAAATTTAATTCTCTAACCACCAGGAACCTTGCCCTGGAAATGGCTGGTAATCTGGGCTGTTTATATGCCGTCATGCCTATTCAGGAAGCCGTGGATTATACGGTAAGCAAGATCAGCGGGACCCCGGTGCTGAATCCCGCTACCGGAACCAGTTTCACCTTGAAGGTAACTTCTTCGGTACTGGAGAATATCCAGGCCCGTGACCGCTCTTCCCGGGTCCTGGCAGGTATTGCTGCAGCCTTCGGGGGTGGTTTTACCTGTAACGCCAACAAGAGCGAAATGACTGTCGGATATACCACGCTATACGGTGACCTGGCAGGATTCTTCGCCTGCCTGGCGGATTTGTGGAAACATCAGGTATACTCCCTGGCGGAATATATAAATGAAAAGGTGTACCGGAGGGAGGTCATCCCCAGGGGTATAATTGAAATCGTCCCCAGCGCGGAGCTTTCCTCCGACCAGGCGGTGGATGAGGGGAAGGGTGATCCCATAATTTACCCTTATCACGACTACCTGTTCCGTGCCTTTATGGAGCACTGGAATAGGGCCACGCCAGGGGATATACTGGCATGGTATAACGAAGGGGTGCTGGAAGAAAAAATAGGCTGCGAGCCTGGGCTGGTTGGCAGGCTTTTCACCGGCCCGGCCGAGTTTATAGCTGACCTGGAGCGGTGGTGGAGGCAGTATGCCGGCATTGCCGTGGCGAAAAGGATACAGGCTCCGCCGGTACTGGCGGTGAGCAGGAGGGCTTATGGTTTTGACCACAGGGAAGCGCAAAATGGGGTGTACTTTACTACGGAATACCTGGAGTTGAAAAATAAACTGCTGCGCTCAGGCGCATAGTAGTTCCCAAAATTATATGCCAGGAGGTATTTTTATGGGTGTTTTTGTCTGCGGTGGTGCCAGCTTGCAATGCAGTTTTGGTGTAGCACCATCATCACTGATGGTACTACCAACAAATAAGACTGTAACCACTATGCCTTATGCCAACATTATGGATAACGTACCATTTTTAAATATAATGCCCTTTGGTATGTGTAATTCCATTGCCAATCCGGCTGTGGCTTCTGCCACAGCCGCAGCCTTGGGCGTTTTAACGCCTATGCCCTGCACCCCGGTTATACCGGCTCCGTGGGTGCCCGGTTGCCCGACTGTCCTGGTGGCGAATATGCCGGCGCTAAATAATTCCTCAAAGTTAATGTGCGCCTATGGAGGAGTAATTCAGATTGTTAGCCCGGGGCAAACCAAGACCATGATACCTTAACCCGCTAAAGAAGCCCCAGCCACTTCCAGAAGGGGATGGAGGCGTAGATGGCGGCAATCCTGATAACTATGGTTACCCCGTTAAATTTAATAAAATCAGGCAGGCTGAAGATATTCTTCTTCGTATTGATAATTTCGCCGAAAAGCAAGAAATCCTCGTCCTGGTAGGGAAGCAGCCACCAGCCTGTAGCGGTAAGGATTATAAAGCCCATAATCCAGGGGTTTATGCCGTTGAGCAGGGCCATGGGTATCAAAACAGCACCGAAAAAGGTAATAGTAGTATATTCATCCACCACAAATCCCATCAAGGTAATGACCAGTGTAAGAATCAGTACAAATAGATAAAAACTTTCCTGCAGATAATGATTCATCCACGTGAAATGTCCGATTAGCCACTGGTCCAGCTCCAGATAGGTCATTGTATTTACCAGCCCGATCATGACGCCCAAGTAAACCAGGAACGACCAATTAATTCCTTTCCTGAACTCTTCATCTGTAAGTACGCCCAGGGCAAGAAAAATATATAATACCGCCAGCCCTATCCAGGGTGTATCTATTTTATGAATCGATGAAGTTACCACCGCAATGATAAAAAGCAAAATCCCCGCCAGGGCAATCCATTCCTTGGAACTCAACGGGCCCAGTATTTTAAGCTGGGTTTCTAATCTGTCTCTGGATATCTCCGGTATCTCTTTGCTGCGAAACATGAAAAACATAATTAGTAAGTAAAACAAAATGGATACGCCGGCAAAAACGGAAGCCGCCAGTGCCCAGTAGCCCCAGGTGAATTGCATTCTGGTCTGGAGGGGCAGCAGTCCATAAATCAGGAAATTGATAGACGTGCCGGTCAGGAAGACGCTGGCGAAATGGGTGGTGCCGGAAAAAGCGGCTGCGATTAGCTGGGTGGCGGCCTTACCCGAAGGCCTGTATTTGAGCGCTTCTACTATATCCAACAGCGGTGAGCTCATTATACTTACCCGCCCGCTATAAGTGGGTATAATGGGAGTCATGGCAAATCCGGTAAAAAACATAACCATGGTATAGGCAAACCGGTTGTGAGGAATGAATTTAAGGGTAATAAGCACCAGGCGGTAGGTAGCCCCTGACGCAATAAGCACCGCAGTAAGTCCAAAGACGCTCATGGCCATAAAAAAGCTCCCCGATGTAAAGCCTGAAAGCACTACTTCAGAAGGTGCTATGCCCAGAAATAGCATGCAAAGTACAGACAAAATGCCGGGTATTAAAAAAGAAGGGGTCAGGCTGAAGGTCCACATGATAATGGCAATGCTTAACACACAAAAGAACAGCCTGGAATTCCAATCCAGCCCGATGTTGGAACTTAAATACAAAATCAGTGCCGGTGCAAGGATGGTTAGTATCCAACCCAGAGTATCCGTAAAAGAAAAAGATTTTTGAATATTTTCATCAGTTTCTTTATTAACAGCCAGCTCCGTTTTGATGCCCGTGAAGCGGTTGAAAAGAGAAGAATAGAAATCTCTGATCAGGTGCGGCTCACTGTCCAGGAGACTTTGCAGCGACTCCCGGGGTATAGCCGTTACAGTGGTGGGCCCTAAGGCCACCGCATCTGTCAGGTAAAACTCCTCACCCACAACCGTTTCTTCCCCCAGCAGGTCTCCAGTTATAGCAGCGGCTTGCTGCTTGTCCGTCGATATATTTATACCTCCGCGTAAAACCAGGTATAAATGGGTGGCCGGAGTACCGGTTTTATACAGCACCTCACCGCTGTCCAGCACCTTTTCTGAAATATTTGGCAATAATCGGGCCAAATTATGGGGTTCGCAGGAGGTAAAAACAGGATGCGCCATCAAATTGCCGGTGAGTTCTTCCACGGTTAGATCCATTGTGCACCTCCGTTAACATCAATAAATAATATTTTGTCAAAATTTTGCGTAATCCTCTTTGTCGGAAAACTAAATATTTATTACTGTGGAGAAGAAAATTAATGATTATATTTGGATTTGCTGCAGGATAAGGAGGTATATTGGAAGCATCTGTCGAAAATAATTTTCAAAATTATGAATTTATTAGCAAGATATTACTTGGGATTTATATGGACTGAAGGATTAGCCAGTCTGATTTTAAATTTTCCGTTTTATACTGTCCTTATATGATGCAATATTAGTGCCGTTAATTTAAAGGGGTAATCACCGTGATAGAAAAACTATTAAAATCAACACTGGCACCTTTCATAAAAATGGTTTTGGTGCCAATTAAAAAGCTAAAGGTACTTCCCAAAACCATAGCTAAAAAATTTATTACCGAAGCTAAAAAGATCCTTTATGGAAAAACCATCTCCCTGAAGGATTATGTCGGTATGGGAAACTACTATATATCTAAAAAGCTTATAATTATAATTTTGCTGATTTTCTTGCTTATAGGGTTGGGAATATACAAATTTGCGCCCAAATATTTTAACGCTGGCCAGATGGCCAGACTTCAAAGGACACCCGAACAGGCAATTATCTATACCGGCAAGGCAAGACTGTATGATGAAAAAGGGATTTTGCAGTACGAAGGGGATTTGTTGGAGGGCATATATTCCGGCAGGGGGAAACTTTTTCGTCCAGACGGCGGCATAATTTATGAGGGCCAGTTTGAAAACGGCCTAAAAAGCGGCAATGGTTCTTTTTTCAACGAAAATGGAGGCATTCTCTATCAGGGAGGCTTTTTAAACGACATTTACAATGGCCCAGGGAAATTATACGACATAAAAGGTACATTACTCTACCATGGTGATTTTAGCAATGGGGTGTACGGCGGTCAGGGTACTGAATTGTATGCCAGCGGGAAAGTAAAATACAAAGGGCAATTTGAAAACGGTCAATACAGCGGCCCGGGGAAGTTATACGATGAGCAGGGAGCCCTGGTTTATCAGGGAGGGTTTTCTACCGGGGCATTTGCGGGGCAGGGTACAGAATACTTTGCCGCCGGGGGAAAGGTCAAATATGAGGGTCAGTTTGAAAATGGGCAGTACAAAGGTCAGGGCAGCCTGTACAATGAGGAGGGAGTACTGCTGTTTCAGGGTGAATTTCTTAATGGCCAGTTAAATGGTCAGGGGGCCTCCTATGCTAAAAATGGAAAAGTATACTACCAGGGAGAATTTAAAAACGGTGAATATAATGGCCCTGGGAAATTGTTTGATGCAGCCGGCAGGCCCTTTTACCAGGGAGAATTTCAGAACGGAGAATATAGCGGCCAGGGTAAATTGTATGATGAAAATGGGATACTTTATTACCAGGGTGAGTTTAAAAATGGTGAATACACTGGTGCCGGGAAAATTTTCAACGAAAAAAATATGCTTGTCTATGAAGGGGCCTTTGACGCCGGTAACCGCACCGGGGAAGGAACGGAATTCTACGCCAACGGTGCTGTAAAATTCAAGGGTGCATTCCTTGACGGTAGCTACAGCGGTGCAGGGCAGTTGTTTAATGAGAACGGCCTGCTGGTTTATGAAGGAGCCTTTGCCAACAGCCAGTATTCCGGCGAGGGCACATTATACTATCCTATCGGCGCTGTAAAATATACCGGCGCTTTTGCCGGCGGGCAGTTTAACGGGCAGGGCAAATTACTGGACGACCAGGGAAAAGTAATATTTGAAGGTGAGTTTCAAAATGGGGAGCCTCTAAAGCAGCCGGGCACAGGGCAGAGCGAAACGCCGGCGACCGGACAGGGCAGCTAAGGAAGCCTTGAGGATAAGCCTGGCAAGCGGTGGGACCGGGAGGAAAAAGATGATTTCGCCCAGGGTGATAAAAACAGGCATAACAGCAAACAGAACCCGCAACCAGGGTTTTGTGGATAGAATAGTCAGCAGGTATAAACCGTCCAGGAGGGATTTCTGGAAAAGGTTTTCCCTGGTTTTTAGAGAAAACATGCAGCCGTCTGCGGACAGTACTGTGCTGCAACAATTGATGTTGAATGTACAACTGTTTTTTGCGGCTGAAAAAAATGAAAATACTGCGGCTCCCGCGGCAAAATACAGCTATGAAAAGCATTCTGACTACTTCTATAATAAACGGATTTTACAACAAACCGCAGAGAGGATATTTGTTAAAAATTTTAACAGCCTTACCATGCCTACATCCAGGACAGGCTGGCAAGAGGTGACCAGGGCGGCGGGACGGACTACCCGTTTCTTACATGCGGTTGGGGTGGGGATCACCCAATCTGGCACGCCTGAAACTACTTGCATAGAGGCGACTCCGGCAGCGGCTCTCGGGGTTCTGTGGCGGGCTGGTGAGCAAAAGGCTGTACAGTGGCAGCGATTAGAGGCACAACTGACGGGGCTAGCTTTCAGCGGGGCGCCGACAGCAACGGTTATGGGACCCAGGACAGATAGCCATAGGCCGGAGTTGCAGTTGACCGAAAGGACGGTATTACGGCGGGAAACAGCCGGGACTGCGGCGGATAAACCGTTGCCGGGGACCATAATTACATATGGACGGGAATCGTCCCCCGCTTTTGTGGCTTTCCCGCAAACAACGGCCAACATATTCCGGCCGGACATCCTGCCCGGGCAGACACTGCACAGGTATAGCGACGGCGGGGCAGCGCGGCATGGGCAATTCCCATACCGTCACAGTCCTTCAGGGAAAAAGACGTTCCCAGGGATCATGAACACCGGCACTTTGCCAGCTGTTCTCACCAGTAGAGGGTATCCCTATCCGCTAACAGGCCTAATTTTGCGAGAGCGGGATGGTATTCTTCAGAGAGAAGGGCCGACGGGAACGGTAAAGCCTACAGCCACCTTAGTATATCCGGCACGGGCAGGATGGCGTCCATTGCCAGGACAGTTGTCCGGGACGGGACTGCGGATATTGATGACTCTGGCCAACCGCTGGGTAAGGACACTGAGTTGCGAATCGGCAATTTGGGAAATACCGGGCACCATGGGAAAAACATGGAGTTTCGCAGCCCAGCGTACTTTTATGGGGGCCGGACTGGCTGGAGAAATGTATCAGCCTGTTCATCCTGCAGAGATATATACGGCAAAGGATACAAGAAGGCAGGCACATACCGGGCAGACTATTTATAATCTGCCCCGCCGTCAAATCGGGGCTATATACGAATATACCGGCAGAGATATGGCTTTGCCTCCGTCTACAGATGGAGAATTGCGATGGGCCGCGGCAAAAGAACAGATGCGGTGGCAGCGTATAATGACATATATACAGGCGTTTTCCCTGTCTGGAATACCGCCGGCGAGAACCGGGCGGGATAAACAGGACAGACACTACGCAGTTCCGCTATTACCGGGCCGGGTGGTATCGAGGCGTGAGCCCGAAGCAATAGCGGTAAGGATGCCGCTATTGCGCGGGGGGGAAGCCTACGGACGGGAAACATGGCAGTGGTCACTAACGCTACCGTTCATACAAACAGAAACTCCGGAAGCGACAGGTCAAACTGCTGCGACACTGGATAGGTCAGTGGGTATGCCGCTGCCTTATAAGACTCTATTTTACAATAGGCAGCATCACCTCGCAGAGACTGGGATCATATACGAAGGGCTTAATAAAAGCCTTAGCGATAGAATAGTCAACCGGATTCAGACACGGTTGCTTACGGTTAACCGGCATTTACGCTTCATGCAGCCGGGCTGCAGCGCTGCTTCAGAAGCCATTGTGCCCATTGGGCGATCAGACGTGCTTTTCCGGTCTATGACATATGATCAACCTAGTGCGCAAGGACAACCCCGGTACCCGAGGCTTCAAGGGGTAGTGGCTCATGAACAGATTTATAACCGGATGAAAACAGAGACACTATCGGACAGGATACAAAGACTCGTGATTACAGTGTTGGCAACATATGGCCAAGCAGTATCCGGACGGAGCGCTGTAGCGGCTCGTGCCGCCATGCGGGGCAGATTCCCAACAAGAACTTATATGCGCTTATATCGCCCGGTAAGTGTACATCCGGGGAAAGATGAAATTCGGCAGTTGCCGTCCAGGCAGGCTGTTTATAAACAGCCGCGAGCACGCGCGGAGCAGTCGTTAGGAGCAGTGTACAATACAGCAGCCTATAAACCTTACCCGGTGGGTAAGTCAGGAGAGTTGCGGCCGGTTGCGTTGCAGAAATGGACCCAAAATCAAACCACCCCGGCAGATATATCCTTCTTGTCCTTGAAGGTCCTGCCGGCGTCGGCGGCCACAAATGGAGAAAAGCCACTCGCCAGGTGGCACGGACCGGGCAGCCGGTGGATAAAGCCACTGTTGCACGCAATGGCACAGCCATACACCAACGGTATCGCAGAGGGTATGCTGCAGCAGTTAGATGTGGAACCATACCGGAGGGAAGCAGCGCCCGGGTTTATAAATATACAGGTTAACTCCCGGGGGAATGCAGAACAAAACCGGCGTCAGGCAGGCCGGGTGCCCGGGGAAAAAACAGTCAAACAGTTGCAGTTGCTGTACGCCACAGTGCCTTACCCGCAGCAGCACCCTATAGCAAACCTGACAGCTGGCGGGTGGTACTATAGCCTGGCAGAAAAATTAGTTGCCTTAACGCTAAATAGATTAACCAATCAACATACAGGCATACTGGGATACCGCTGGTTCAGCAAATTAGCGCAGCCGGGCAGCAGGACCATCCTGCGGGAAAAGGGGCAAATATTCCGGGCCGGGACGCAGGAGGTCCCATATGAAAAATACCATTACAGTTACAGCCGTAAGTGGGCAGCGCCCCAGGGACAGCCTGACTTCAGTTTTAGTTATCCCTGGCCGCCTGAGCAGCGACGGCGTTCATTCGCCGGTGACCGGGCGGGGGCGGTATTCATTGCCGGTAGGGTTGTTCAGCATTTGAAAATGCTTCAGACGGGGCGGAAAACTGGTCAAACCTGCCGGGTAACCGGGGCTGATGGGAAACTTCTATACAGTAATAACAAAACATATGCGGAACAGTATGTGCGTCAGCTACGGGAGCAGATCAAAGCTTCACCGCCGGCTGGAATGCCGGGTGGGGCGGCGGGCTTGTACCCGGTGATGGCCTCAAGTCAGCTGGTAATTACCAGCCATTCGGCAGGGGCTGCAGAAAGGGTCCCATATGCGTTAGACGTAACATATTCAAGACAGACAGGGCGGCAGCGACTTAGGGAACAGGCCGCCGGGCAGGGCTGGCTGCTCCGGATGAAAACAGAAACATTATCGGACAGGATACAAAGACTCGTGATTACAGTGTTGGCAACATATGGCCAAGCAGTATCCGGACGGAGCGCTGTAGCGGCTCGTGCCGCCATGCGGGGCAGATTCCCAACAAGAACTTATATGCGCTTATATCGCCCGGTAAGTGTACATCCGGGGAAAGATGAAATTCGGCAGTTGCCGTCCAGGCAGGCTGTTTATAAACAGCCGCGAGCACGCGCGGAGCAGTCGTTAGGAGCAGTGTACAATACAGCAGCCTATAAACCTTACCCGGTGGGTAAGTCAGGAGAGTTGCGGCCGGTTGCGTTGCAGAAATGGACCCAAAATCAAACCACCCCGGCAGATATATCCTTCTTGTCCTTGAAGGTCCTGCCGGCGTCGGCGGCCACAAATGGAGAAAAGCCACTCGCCAGGTGGCACGGACCGGGCAGCCGGTGGATAAAGCCACTGTTGCACGCAATGGCACAGCCATACACCAACGGTATCGCAGAGGGTATGCTGCAGCAGTTAGATGTGGAACCATACCGGAGGGAAGCAGCGCGCAGGGGACAGCCTGACTTCAGTTTTAGTTATCCCTGGCTGCCTGAGCAGGGACGGCGTTCATTCGCTGGTGACCGGGCTGGGGCTGTCTGTGCCGACAGCAGGATTGTTCAGCGTTTCAAAGTGCTTCAGGCGGGGAGGAAAACCGGACAAGCCCGCCGGGTAACCGGGGCTGGCAGTGAATTGCTGTACAGTAATAATGAAACCTATGCGGAACAGTATGTGCGTCAGCTACGGGAGCAGGCAGCCCGGCTGGGATTGCAGGTATTTGCGAAAATGGAAACCCTTTGGAGCCGGATGTACAGGTTCGGAGCAGCACTAAAGGAAGCCGGGGTTTCCCGCTGGAAGGAGCAGATCAAAGCTGCCCCGCCGGCTGGGATGCCAGGTGGGGCGGAGGGCGTATACCCGGTGATGGCTCCAGGTCAACCTGTAATTTCCAGGCAAATGTTTTTGCATTACCCCGGACATCCGGCAGGGGAGGACTGCGGCGTCTCTGTCAAACACCACACTCAGGCTGTAATCTCCGAAAGGGTTTTTGCCGGAATATCGCGGGATGTGACAAAACTTTGTTTCCCCGGGCAGCGGGGAATTTATCGCCAGACGAAAGATATGCAACTGCTCCGGCCAGCCCCTATGGAACAGCGATTATGGCCTCAGGGGCAAACAGGTAAATCCCAGGGCATACCCCTGACAAAAGAGGCAGCCCGGAGGGGGGCGCCCACACGCTTGATACAGCGGAACCGGCTGCAGTTGGGCCCGCTGCAAAAAGAAAAGGGAGCAGGTAGCCTATATTCTCCGACCAGGCTGCGGGAAGCGGCGATGCGCAACATTACAAAGGTGTTGAAAAATATTGTAACAGTAAGCCGGGAAACAGAAATGCAGCCAAAAGAGCACCGGCAGATGCCGGATGCAGTAGGGGCCTGGCGACATTCTATTTCACCGCGTCTGGAACTGCACAATCCCAGGCCGGCGGCGGAGATTTCCATGCCAAAGCCCCCGGCTGTGAAGAAGCCTGTACAGAAGGAAGTAAATGTAGGAGTTCGGGGAACATCCCGGGACGGGCTGTCCAATAATGAAATTAGACGAATTGCCGATAAAGTATATATGGAACTGGAAAGAAAGATTAAAAATGAGCGGCAACGAAGAGGGCTTTAAGCGCATGAGTGAAGGGATTGATATATATGACCGACTCCCCGGCCAATAGTCCCCAGAAGGCAAAGATTTACGTTTATTACAGCAACAGCACCGAGGAAATTGAAGTATTGTTTAATCCCAACGAGTATACCGTGGAAAGAAGCAACGAGTTTTCCTGGGATGACCTGCCCGGACTGGACCTTCCCGTAGCCCAATTTGTAAGCGGCGACGACGCCTCCCTGTCCATGCAGCTATTTTTTGATACCTATGAACTGCAGCAGGATGTGCGCGATCATACTTCCAAAATTGAAAAGCTACTGGACATAGACAGCGATTTGCATGTTCCTCCCCTATGCGAATTCGTCTGGGGCACTTTTAGCTTCCCGGGGGTGCTGACGCAGGCCACCCAGCGTTTTACCATGTTCTTAAATTCCGGTATACCAGTCAGGGCCACCATTGATATAACCATCAGGAAAACGGTAAATGTCACCCAGCAGATGCAGGGAACACCCCGCTATTCCGCAGACCGTACCAAGCAAAGGGTGCTGAAGCAGGGTGAGCAACTTTGGCTGATTGCCAATGAGGAGTACGAAGATCCCGGTCACTGGCGGGATATAGCAGGGGCCAACAATATTGATAATCCCAGGATGCTGGAATCAGGCAGGCGGCTGGTCATTCCGCCTCTGGAGTAATGGAGTGGTAATATGGCTGGAGAGATAAAAGCGCCGGATTTTGAAGTCTTGATAGATGGTACTGATATTGTAGCAGGGGGCGTGGGTATTTCTTACGTGACGGTGGAAACCAGTGTCGAAAAGGCGGACAGCTTTACTTTTGAAGTAATAAATGCCTTTAGCTATGAAGGTTATAACTGGCTGGACCAATATTTTTCCATCGGTAAAAGTGTTGAAATTAAGTTTGGTTACAGGGACGCTCTGACAACTGTTTTTAAAGGCTTAATCACATCATTGAACTTTGATCTACCCCAGGACGGCGCTCCGAAAATTGTGGTGGGGGGAATGGATAAGACAATTTTATTGACCAAGGGGGTTAAGTCCCGTTCCTGGGCAGACATGACTCACAGCGATGTAGTGAGCCAGATTGTTCAGGCCCATGGTATGACCTGTACCACGGAAAGCACCGGGACTTCATATAAAATAATTGAACAAAGCCGTGTTACCGACTACCAGTTTTTAAACATACTGGCGGAATGGAATGGTTTTGAATTTTTTTTAAGCCTGGGCAATGCCTATTTCAGGAAGCTCAACTCAAGCGTAAGCTCTATCTGTGATTTGACCTGGGGTCAAAATATGTTCAGCTTTTCACCGACCCTGGATGTGGCGGATCAGGTCTGCCAGGTGGAGGTAAGGGCTGTGGATGAGCTTAACAAACAAACCTTTGTGGGCACCTCCGGTACAGTTACCAAAGTGGACAGCAGCGCTACAAAGGACGGACCGCAGCTTTTACAGACCGTATGCGGCAGTCAGATCAAGGAGTATGTCTATGAAAATGCAATTTCTCAGGCGGAGGCCAAGAAAAGGGCAGATGCTATTCTAAACAGGCGCTCCATGGACTTGGTTACCGGAACCGGGCAAATCCCCGGCGACGCCTCGCTGCTGGCCGGCAAATATGTCAAAATAAACGGTCTTGGTACCCAGCTTAGCAGGATTTACTATCTTACTTCGGTTACTCATACAATTAATGACTACGGCTACCGGACTACATTTACCGTGGGAGGGAACGCCATATGAGCCTGGTGGATTCTTTAGTCAGATTAAACACCCCGGTTAATCAAAATACATATGCCCAGAAAATATATGGTGTGATGGTTGGCATTGTAACCGATACCACGGATCCCGATAAGCTGGGCCGGGTCAAAGTGAAATTGCCCGGAAGGGAGCCTTTTAATGGTAATGACCTGGCAACCACCTGGGCGAGAATAGCCACTTTAATGGGGGGTAATTCCAGGGGAGCCTTTTTCCCGCCGGAGGTAGATGATGAGGTGCTGGTTGCCTTTGATGGAGGGGACGTAGATAAACCTTACGTTATCGGCATGTTGTGGAACAAAACGGACAAGCCCCCGGAGGAAAACGCCGACGGAAAGAACGATATACGTAAAATAAAGTCCCGGAGTGGGCATGAGATAACCTTCTATGATAAAAGCGGCGAGGAAAAGCTGGAAGTAAAATCAAAGGATGGACACACCGTACTGCTGGATGACAAGAATAAAAAAATAGAAATAAAAGATAAAGATGCCAAAAACAAAATTACTATAGATGCCAACAGCAATGAAATAACTCTTACCGGTGATGCTAAAAGTATTGTCAAATCAAAATCTTGTTCCGTTACTGTTGATGGGACCGGGAACTCCGTGACTATCGACAGCGGCTTGGATGTCAAGATTAATGGCACCAATATCGCCATAAAGTCCAGCGGCATGCTTAATATTGAAGCCAGCGGTATATTGACCCTGAAGGGATCAATGGTAAAAATCAACTAAATCAGCTAAACAGCCTAAAAAGGCGGTGATCTTTTGGGTAAAAACTATTTGGGAAGGGGCTGGAAATTCCCCGTCCGGGTTGATGCCGTTACCGGCAGGATAATGACGTCCGAGTACGAGGAGGACATTTCCGAAGCCATTCGCATTATATTATCCACCTCCCGGGGGGAGCGGGTGATGCGACCTTTATTCGGTTGTGGGGTGCATGATTTTATATTTGGACTTACCGATACCACAACCCTGAATATGCTGGAACAAAGCATCCGGGAGGCGATTACGGTCTGGGAGCCCAGGGTCAAGGATGTGGAGATCAAGGCGCTTTTTGACCGGGAGGACTCCGGGAAACTAAATATCAATATCCGCTATACAGTGAGCACAACCAATAATATGTTTAACCTGGTATATCCCTTCTATATTTATGAAGGGACCAAGTAAAGCGTTTATTAATTACAGTCAGGAATGAAGGTGGAAGTATGCAACCGCCGTTGCTTGATGCAAGGGACATGCAGGCGCTGAAGGCACAGCTTGTAAATATGAATCCTTTCTACACGCCGGAATGGAGGTTTTCTCCGGAAGATCCTGATCCCGGGACAGTTCTGTTTATTATTTTTGCCCGGATGTTCCAGGAAAATATCAAGCGCTTCAATAAAGTGCCTATGAAGAATTTTATTGCTTTTTTAAATATGCTTAACATTACACCCCAACCCAGCCGGCCGGCCACCGTATTTGTAACCTTTAATCTTAGCAATGGCGCCACCGAACCTGTGCTCATCCCGGCGGGAACCAGGGTTGCCGCTAATGCTTCCGATGGCGGGGAGCAGATTATTTTTGAGACCGAAGGGAATATGCTCATAACCCCCGCTGCCATTGTGGATGCCTACAGTGTCAGTGTTGAGCAGGATAAAATATTAAAGATTCCGGAGCCATTTTGGGCGCCTGAGCCCCAGGAGAAACAGCCCATTGCCCTGTTTGATTTTGCCGGCAGCGAGAACCTTCAGGAGCATAGCCTTTATCTGGGCCACACCTATTTGTTCGATATCAGGGAAACCGCCCTGCTGGAGGTGGAGCTGAAAAATTCAGTTATGCAGTATAAAGAGCCGTATTTCTGTGAAAAGCTGGCCAATTCAGACCATGTGGAATGGACTTACCGGACGGAGGAGGGGTGGGAGTCCTTCGACGGGGTCAGTGTAAAGGGCAACCGGTTAGTCTTAGAAAAAAGTCGCCGGCTGCCCATTGCGCTGCATGAAATCAACGGCATAAAAGACAGATGGATCCGCTGCAGAGCGCTGGAAGGCCGGGTGGATAACCTTGACGATATTGAAATTGACGGTATAGGGCTTGGTGCAAAATTTTACGACTGTGAAAACCGTGGGGGAATTACTCCTGATATGCTTTTTAATAATGACATTCAGCTGGCGGCGGAGGGGTGCTACCCCCTGGGGAAATATTTTGCCCTGTTTGACACATTTTACTTTTCCAGCCGGGAGGTTTTATCCAAAAGGGGCGCTAAAATCAGCATCAAATTCTACCTACGGCACGAGGAAAACCTGATGCAGCAACAGCCTCCCGGGGAGCCAAACTGGAAAATGATTATGAAGAAATCCTCTTTTGATGAGCCCGACCCACCCAGAGTGTCAATTTTAACCGCATCCTGGGAGTACTGGAACGGCAGTGGCTGGGCCAAGCTTTTCAGCCGGCAGGACTATGAAGAGATTTTTTACCACCCCGCCGGCATGGAAAAGGAGATAGAATTCATCTGCCCGGAGGATATGCAGGAAACCTCGGTAAATGATTTTTCGGGCTACTGGGTAAGGGTCAGAGTTATTAATATTGAGAACAATTATGCCGTTAATTCATTCTACCGCGCTCCCCTGGTGGAGAACCTGCTGCTGACATACGCTTACGCCGAGGGCAGGATAGCTGCAGAGCACACATTAACCTACAATAACCTGGAGTACATTGATCCGTCATCAAATGCGGGCTCAACAACAAAAAGGCCATTTTACAGCTTTGACTGCAGGCAGCCCGCTTTTTACCTGGGTTTCGATAAACCTCCGGTAAAAGGTCCAATCAGCATGTTTTTTTCGGTAAAGTCGCGAAAACTGACAGCTGACAAGCCTCCCCTGACCGACTGGGAGTATTTGCGCATCCGGGGCGGGGCTTTAGAGTGGTCAGCCTTGAAAACAGTTGACGGAACTCATTCCTTTACCGCCAGCGGCGGGATTGTTTTCGCCGGGTCACCTGACTTTGCCCATGCTTCCCTTTTTGGACGGGAGCTTTACTGGATCAGGATTATCAGCCGGGACGGAAAATATGGCGGAGCTGACAAAGACCTGACGCTTCCTTATATAAATGGTGTTTACCTGAATTCCACCCGGGTTATACAGCAGGAAAGCATAAACAATGAGTTCTTTGAAACCAGGCCCGGTGATATCGGCAAGGAATACAGGCTGTCCAGGGCTCCGGTGCTATCTGAGGAGGTCTGGGTGAACGAGGCCCGCTTAATATCGGAGGATGATCGGAAACGGCTTATGGAGAATACACCGGCCAGGGTTGAAGAAATAAGGGATTTGAAAGGTAATCTGGACAAATTCTGGGTTAAATGGACGGAGGTGGATTACCTCCTTGGCTCCGGGCCAGAAGACAGACACTATACAATTAACCGTTTGACTGGGGGAATTTGCTTTGGGGATGGCAAAAACGGCAAACTTCCACCTCTAAAGGGTATGCAGAATATAAAGATAAATTACAAAATCGGCGGCGGGACAAGGGGAAATGTAGCCCCCAGAGATATTGTCACTATACAGAGTTCCATCGCCTATATAAACGGGGTCTTTAATAGCGAGCCGTCCGGCGGTGGATGCGACACCGAAGATTTTGCCGGGGCCGTGCGCCGCGGCCCGCAGATACTGAAGCATAGGAACCGGGCCGTAACGGTCGGGGATTTCGAGTGGCTGACCAGGCAGGCATCACAAAATATCGCCCGGGTCAAATGCTTGCCAAACTATAACCGGCAGGGGGAAAGGGAAGCCGGGTGTGTAACCGTTGTTGTACTGCCGAAGGATAGCCGGGCCGGGGAGGTCGTTTTCCCAAAAATAAAACAGCAAGTAGAAAAATACATCCTGGAAAGGGCTGCTAATGCCGTTGCCTTTCCGGAAAAAATACAGGTAATTCTCCCTGTATACCTGGAAATATCAGTTTACGTCGTAATGGTTGTCAATGACATGGATGTGTTAGCTCTGGCGGAGAAAGAAGCACAGGAAAAGATTAATAATTTTTTAGACCCGCTGGCCGGAAATTATGACGGTAAGGGCTGGGAAATAGGATACTGTCCACATATTTCAACCTTTTACGCACTTTTTAATTCCATAAATGCAGTTAATTTCGTAGAAAAGGTATCTATGACGGTTTATAAAATTGATTCCGGACAGAGGACTGAACTGGATGCCAACAACTTACCGGAACTGCCGCACGGCATGGTAACGAATGGTAAGCACAGGCTGGATGTAAAGGTGCCATAGGGTATTAAAGATGGATGGGAAGGGAAAAAATGTTACCTTTACCGAATTTAGATGACCGGACATTTGAGCAAATTGTAGAAGAAGCTGTAAATATGATTCACAGCCTTGCGCCGGATTGGACTGACGAAAATTATCACGATCCGGGCATAACCTTCATTGATATGTTTGCCTGGCTGGCGGAGATGCAGCAGTATTACCTCAACCGGGTAACTGCCAAAAACGAGCTAAAATTTCTCAAGCTGCTGGGCATAAAGCTACGGGAGGCAGTTTCGTCCGTGGCTGATGTCAGCTTTGAAGGGGTTCCCGGGCCTATTCGCCTGCCTGCCGGGACAAGGCTGGCGGCTGGAGACCAGCCCTTTGAAACCCTGGAGCCGGTGCTGCTGCTACCGGGCGAGATTGAAAAGATACTGGTTTTTACGGATACCGACACCACGGACTGCACCTCATCCAACGGGCACCGGGGTGTAACCTACTATGCCTTCGGGCGGGAGGCCAAAGCGGGCAGCAGGTTTTACATAGGGTTTGACAGGCCGCTGCCCCCAGACCGGGAGATTTGCCTGACCCTGCATTTATTCGAGGATTACCCTGTACCTGCAGCAAGCTGCTTCGGGATGGAACCGGATATCGTTCCGTCCGCCCGTGTTTCGTGGAATTATTACGGCATTTCCGGAGAGGCTGACGGGCAGTCCCCGGGCTGGCTCCCGCTTGAGGTCAGGGATGATACATTACACCTAACCCGCAGCGGAAGGGTTTATTTTACAATGAGTGCTCCTATGCTGTCCTTAAAAATACACCCGGCCAATGAACGTGGGCGCTACTGGATATGTTGCACCGTCGAGCAGGCGGGATACGAAATACCGCCCCGGGTGGACAAAATTATGCTCAATACTGTTGCGGCGGCCCAGCGCAGGACCCGGAGCCGGGTGGTCGCCTTCTCCGGTACCGGAGAGCCGGGGCAGTTTTTTGTGGCGGATGACTATCTGTCCTATTATGGCCTAAACGAAGTGCAGGTGCAGGACCAGGAAGGCAATTGGCGCTACTGGCCTGATAAAGGCGAGCTGTCAGGTTGGGGACCTGGGGACGCATATTGCGCTGTGTTCAGGGATTCCGTAGAAAGGAAGACAACCCTGAAATTCGGTGACGGGCGCGACGGTATGATACCGCCGCAGGGGAAGGACAATATTCGTCTGATCTCATATGAGCCGGCATTTAGGGATAACAGATTTTTGGGTCAGAGCAGCGGGTTACCTAACCAGATTTTCCGTCTGGAAGGGCCGCAGATAATAGGCAGCAGTCTAATGCTCCATGTAGGAATACAGATTCCCGGCTCCCTGGAATACGTCTGGCAGGATTGGATTCAGGTGGACGATTTCGATGCTTCCGCCCCTGGTGACCGGCACTTCATGTTCAAAGCTGAAACCGGTGAAATAATTTTCGGCAACAATGAAAGCGGTTTGATACCGGCTGTGGCCGGAGACGGCAACATTCGCGTCATTTCCTGCCAAACCGGAGGCGGCTCCAGGGGAAACGTAAAGGATAACGAAATAAACAAAGTCGTTGGTGTGGAGGACGAACTCCGGGAACTGACGTTGCGCAACAGGTTTTTTGCCGCAGGGGGGGCCGAAAGGGATACGCTGGAAGAAGCCAGGCAGAGTTTATTAAAGGACTTAAAAAAACAGTACCGGGCGGTAACCTGTGAAGACTATGAAAACATTGCCAGGTCAGCGCCGGGCCTGAGGGTTGCCCGGGTGAAGGCGCTGCCCCTCTATGTCAGGGGGCTGCAGGGCTACCCTGAAAACAAGGCTCCGGCGCAGTTGACGGTGGTGGTGGTTCCTTACAGCGAGGAATCGAAACCTGTTCCCAGCCAGGGTTTTTTGGAAACAGTACGGCGTCATCTTGACAAATACAGATTAATTACAACTGAAATTCAGGTTATACCTCCGGAATACATAAAAATAACAGTGCATGCCGAGGTTGTGGTTACTTCCAATACCGGGATCAACCCAGGGAAAATAAAGACGGCCCTGGACAGTTTACTGAATCCTCTGGGCGACTATGGCGTGTCAAAGGGGTGGCCCTTCGGGCGGCCTGTTTACAAGGGTGATATATACGGAGTTATAAACCGTATTGAAGGGGTGGAATACATCAAGGAACTATGGCTAAACGCCGAGGGCACGGGAGCCCGGAAAGAGCCGAACGGCAACATAGAAATTCCGCCTTACGGACTGGTATACCCGGGAGAGCATGAAATAGAAATTGTCAGCAGGGATAACCTGTAACAATACCCACGAGCGAGGTGAGATAATATGCCCGGTGAGCTGAGATTTCTGTCATTTAATAAAAAACTGGATTGGGATAGAGGATGGGCGGTAAATTTACGTGTTGCCGACCCGGGCCTGGCCATAAATAGCACTGAAAGGTATGCGGTTTCACGGATCATTAACCTCGATGAAGCGGGAATGACCGCGGGAATTACCGATTTTGCGGTGGGTCCCGGGATGCTGTATTTTCTGGATGAAAGCGCCAATTTATGGGTATATGACTATAAAAACCAGCGGTCCGAACTTTTTTTCCGGTCCGGTCACGGTTTATTCAGCAATCAGGCGGCTCTGGCGCTGTCCGGAGACGTTATCTGCCTGGCCGACCCGGCAGGGGGCGGGAAAGTCTCGGCGTTTTCCCGCACCAATGGGCAAACGCTGTGGAGTATTGATGAATATGACGGTAACAGCCTGCTGCCGCTGGCCGTTGCCTCCGATGGGCGGAACGTATACGTGCTGGCGCTTTTGGACTGCTTATCCCGGGACGGTGGTGAGTACCACATTCAGCAGGGGAATATATTTGGTGTGTTAAAGATTAACCTTTCCGGGCGGACGGAATCACTTTACCTCAACGAGCAGTTCAGCCTCCAGGAGAAAATTAGTATTTCAGAATTAAAATATAGATTTTTCATCACCGTAGCCGCCAACGGTACTGTTTATGCACTGGAAGGCAGGGCCGGGGAGATTTATCAGTTTGCTGCCGGCGGAGAGCTCCAGGGTAAGTTTGCCGCTGCTGGCGGAACCTCTCTTTCCGGGCTGGGCATAGACGCCGGCAATAGCGTCTATATTGGGGATTGCCGGAATATCAGCCACGAGGCCGAGGATGACCGGTTCATCACCAGGCTCAATCACCTCGGAGAGATTGAGGGGCAAATAGCCGGCTTTCGTGGCCGGGCGGACAAGCTGTTGCTGGACGCCAGGCACAACATGTTCATCTGGAACGGTGAGCTGTCAACCATTACCATACTGAAATACAGTCGCAAAATTATGGAAATGGGAGCTTCCGGGCTGCCCCGGGGAATTTTTTATTCCGCAGCCATCGACAGTACGGTAACGGAAACTCACTGGCATAAGCTGATACTTGATGCGGATCTGCCCGAAAACACTCAGCTCAGGGTTGCTTATCTGGCAGCGGACCTAAAAAGTTTTTTAATCGGCGGTAAAAATGTAGATTTGGACGAATATATACGGGACGAGTCAATTCCCTGGCCTGAAAAGATGTCAAACACCGGGCATTTGTGGTCCGGGCCGGTTGTCAACCCCTCCGAAGCGCTACTGCAAAAAGCCAGGGGACGCTATTTATGGCTGAAAATAGAATTTATTGGCAGCGAAAGAGAAACGCCGCTCCTTAAAAAAATCCGTGTCTATTTCCCCAGGATGTCTTATCTCAGGTATCTTCCCGCGGTATACCAGGAGGATAATAAAAGCCGGGACTTCCTGGAACGTTACCTGTCTCTGTTTGAGACTTTCTTTGAGGATATGGAGGAAAAGATAGATGGGGTGGCGCGGTATTTCGATGCCGATGCCGTTTCAGGCGATTATCTGCGCTGGCTGGCCACCTGGCTGGCCGTTGCGGTGGACGATAGTTGGACTGAAGATCAGCTCAGGCAGCTTATTAAAAAGTCACCGGAACTGTATAAAAAACGCGGTACCAAGCAGGCCATTGAAGAAATGGTAGAGATATATACCGGAGAGAAACCCATCATAGTTGAATTCTTTCAAATAAGGCACCTGAAGGAAAGATCGGATTTGAAAGAACTGATATCCCGCCTGTACGGGCTTGATCCTTATTGCTTCTGCGTCATGGTCAGGGAGCAGTGTGTGGCTACCGAGCAGCGGCGACTCACCCTGCAAAAGCTGCTCAAAGAGGAAAAGCCGGCCTATACCACAGCGAAGCTGGTGATATTGCAGCCCTGGATATACATGGACATGCATACCTATCTGGGGGTTAACACCTACCTGTCGGAATTGTCACTATTACGCCTCGGCAGGGAATTCTCCATCCCCAATAATGCCGTGGTTATAGACGTGGACATGGATAACCGGCTAAGCCTGCACAGCAGGATGGAGTTGGACGCCAGGGTGGAATAAAATCATCTGATAACCGGCATCCTGTTCAGGGTTATAATTTTTGTGTTATTTCTGTATCCCGGTTTTTGCGCCTCTACGCTGAAGGAGAATTCCCTGGAAACTCCCCTGGGAAGTTCAAACTCCCAGCTGAACTCAGTGCCCTGAACAGCCGCAGGCTGGCCGTTTATCGTGACCGAGGCGCCCTTAGTAGTTTTTCCCTTGATGATTAGGTTATGGTTACTGACGGTGCTTGTTTCAGCAGACAATTCCGTCATGGGAGGCAGCTTTGTGACTGTTAGGGTGCGATTCGATATTTTTTCACCGGGACGTCCGGCACAGACCAGGATGGTATTTGCACCCACAGTTGGTAGTTTTACCTGTAGTTTGAAACTGCCTGTGGTGTCTGCAATCGCATCCGGCTTGTCAGTATATATTTCGATGCCGGCTTCCGGGGATTTTTTCAGTAACTGAAGATTTACAGCTGCAGCACTGCCTTCGGATACAAATATTTTTGCTCCCGGGGCGGCACTGCCACTGAGGGTAACCATATCGGCATCCGTGTCTTTCGGCTGTGAAACTGTAAGATTGGTCAGCGTGGATATTACCAGCGGGCTGATTGCTGATTTCTCCTGGCCGTCTACATCGGTAACCCGTATAGTAATAGACGTGTTAAGTGTATCCGGCAATTTTTCCGGCTTGTTGACAGCTGTCTGAAGAATTTCGTAATCCCTGAGGTCGAAGCTTTCCCGCCCGGTGGCGGAATGCCTGGCGCCGGCCAGCCCCTCAATGGAGACAGTATTCAGTGGGTCGGTTACCACGGATACGCGCTTCATGCTTTCGCTGTTGACCGTAATATCGGCAACGTTAATTTTCAGGGTGACAGGCAGTACGTCTTTTTCTATGTTAAAGCTGTAAGTTTTACGCAAGCCAACGGGGACCCTGACTTCAAAATCCAGTTTATTGATCCCGCGCTTAAGTTCGCCGGGCAGAATTCTGAACATTGCATGCCCCTGTTTGTCTGCCTTCTGTTTTGATATTTTGTTCATGGTAATCTGACTGTCAGGAGGTGCAGTGACTTCCAGAACGTAAATCCTGCTTTCGTCACTGCCGGTAAGCTTATAGGTTGCGCTGAACGATGGCCGGTGGTTGTAGGCAAAAGCGGAAAGCGCAGCCATACAGACAATGGCCGCCAATATAGCAAACTTGATTTTGTTGGTCTTTAGCCAGTTGGTTGTCCGGGTATACACCAAGTCAAACAATTCCCGGAAAAATTTTTTCAATTAAGATTACACTCCCTGCGCTGTATTGTTGGATTATATTTCTATTTTAAAACAAAAAACCAAAAAAAGTTAGTAAAATATTTAATATTCGACTTTTTACTAATAAATCAATTTCTGGTGGGCTGAACATGTCTAAAACGATGTCAAATTATAGTAATTTTACCGCCGGGGAAGCATACACTGGCGGTCGTGATCATCTTCAGGACGAATTAAAGTGGCTGGATCTGCGGCTTCAGCTACTATTAACGGGGCGACGCCCGCAGAGGGAGGAGAGCCCTCTGGAACAATTGCGGGGATTGGTTATGTCGGAAAAAGAGGCGGAGCGGCTGCTGGCAGCTTCACCTGCCGGCAACAGGGGTGATCCGGCGGCTGCGGGATTGTCGGAACGGCTCAGGCGCCTGGAAGACACCCTGCGCAGCAGGCGTTCTCTGAGTAGTGCTGCTGGAATTGTATTGCCCCTGGCTTACCTTGCCGAAGCATTTGAATTGACTCCCTTTGAAGAAAAGTGCGTGGTGGTCTGCCTGGCAGTGGAAATGGATCATAAATACGCTAAGTTATATGCCTTTTTGCAGGATGATCTTACCTGCAAAAGACCAACCGTGGATCTGGTGATGAATCTCTTGTGCGATACCCCTGCTGAAAGGCTGGAGGCCAGGCATTATTTTAACCCCCTGGGCATACTGAACAGATATTTTTTTAATAAGGATGACCGTCCTGCACCTGGCCAGTCTCTGCTGGCCAGGGAACTGAAACTGGACGAGAGGGTAATTGACTTTCTTCTGGATTCAGGTGAAACGGATGCTGTCATCGGCGTATTCACAAGGATAGTTTACCCTGATGGCGAATTGCCGGCTCTGATCCTGGATCAGGATATAAGTGAAAAAATTAGCAACTATGTTAACTCCGGTTACGCCGGGGGAGACCGGAAAAATCGCAGCACGGTTTTTAATTTATACGGCCCGGGCGGCTCGGGAAAAAAACTGCAAGTTATGCATTGTTGCCAGCATTTTAACCAGACACTCTTGATTGTAGACCTTGGGCTGGCGATAAGCGCGCCGCGTCCATTTGGGGAGCTTATGGAACGGGTAGGCCGTGAAGCGGTTTTGCAGAGGGCTGTTATTTGCTATGATAACTTTCAGGTTTTACTGGATGAGGACCCTGCCTCCAGAAACAGGCTCAGAGAACTGTTTGACGCAGTAAAAATTTTTGCTGGAATTTTTTTTCTGCTGGCCGAACGTCACTGGAAGCCAGACGGGTATATAATGCGGGAGCATATCTTTATCGGTATAGAATTCAACATACCTCCCGACTTCCAGCGCAAGCGGATTTGGGAACATTTGGCCGGGGGATATGAATTTGCCGGCCCTGTAGATTGGGGCGCCATGGCGGCAAAATTTCGTTTCACACCGGGGCAGATTCAGAACGCTCTAATAACGGCGGAAAATATGACCGGCTGGAACACGCCGGCGCCGGGCTTCATCGGGAGCAGCGATTTGTACAGGGCTTGTTACGTCCAGGCGCACCACAAACTGGAGCACAAGGCCACCCGGGTCAAGCCAAAATATACCTGGCCGGATGTTATCTTGCCTGCCGCGCAGAAGGAACAGCTAAAAAATGCCTGCAATCAAATGAAATTCAGGCATATTGTGTACGGGGAGTGGGGATTCGAGCGTAAGCTTCCGTACGGCAAGGGGCTGAGCATGCTTTTTTCCGGTCCTCCGGGGACGGGGAAAACCATGTCCGCCCAGGTGGTGGCCGGGGAGCTGCAACTGGAGTTGTATAAAATAAATCTGGCCCAGATGGTAAGTAAATATATCGGAGAAACGGAAAAAAATTTGCAGCAGGTTTTCCAGGAAGCCCAGCAAAGCAACGCCATTCTGTTTTTTGACGAAACCGATGCTTTATTTGGAAAGCGTTCCGAAGTCAAGGATTCCCATGACCGCTATGCCAACATAGAGACAGCTTACCTGCTGCAAAAGATGGAGGAATACGAGGGAGTCACCATTCTGGCCACTAACTTAATTCAAAATATAGACGATGCTTTTATGCGCCGCATTAATTTTGTGATAGAATTTCCTTCTCCGGATGCCGTTTCCAGGGAAAAAATATGGCGCTCCATTTTTCCCGGTGAAGCACCGCTTGCTGAAGGCATAGATTATGAATTCATTGCCAGAAAGTTTGAAGTTTCCGGCGGCAATATTAAAAACATCGCTGTTTCCGCAGCCTTTCTGGCTGCGGAGGAGGCAGAGCCAATCAGCATGAAACATATCATCCGGGCCGCCAGCTACGAGTTGCAAAAAACAGGTAAAATATTGTTAAAGAATGAACTGGGCGAATACGACAGGCTGATTTGAAACCATGGTTGATTAGCGTTTTTAAAACATCTGTTCAGATTGTAATACGGCACTTTTTAGATAAAGATAGACAAAATTTGATAAAAACGGTCAAAATGCCAGATAAATATCATATTTCTATTCATATTATAATTACGTTATGGTATAATTTTCTTGGTTTAACTAATCATTGGTCGAGATTCCGTAAGACCCCTTATTTTGGTGGAGGTGGTATTGTAAATTTCAACTCTTTTATGCCAAAATAGGGGTCTTTTTGTTTAATGCGGGGCTGGGAGTGGCAATACCTTGCATGGAGATGATGACTATCGGAGAGTACACGGTTATTGCGGATACCGGTAGTACCCTGCTAAAAATATTAAGGGAAAATCTTACACCGGAACCAGTTTTGAAACCGGAAATGATCGGCATTTGCTCGCCTGCGGAAAAGGCGGATTTGCGTCTGGCCCTTTATCTTTACAGTGTTGAAGAAACCGGTGCATCCCGTAACGTGGAAATGCGGCAGGTGGGCCAGGGGAGGCTGCAGTATCCCCCGCTGATGATTAGTCTTAATTACCTGTTGACCGCACACTCCACGGCTGAGTTGAACTTCAGAGCACTGGACGAGCATCGCATACTGGGCAGGTTGATGCAGGTTATGTATGATAATGCCATTGTCAGGGGTTCCGTATTGCATGGAACGCTGGCGGAAAACAACGAGGAAATGAGAATTACACTAAACAATATTTCCATGGAAGAAATGAATAAAATCTGGAACTTTCCCAATGTGCCTTATAAACTCTCCCTGGCCTACAGAGTGGGACCGTTAAGCGTCGAATCCAAAAGAGTTAAAGACACCAGGCGGGTACTGCAGGCGGATATTGATATCCACGGATAGAGGCGAAATGGTATGGAGCTTTTGCGCAGCGTAAATATCAGCACGAGGGTTTCCCTGGTGGTTTGCCTCATTGACGGATTTACCACCAAACAGAAATCAGGCGGCAACATCAATGTGCTGCTGCAGGACTGTCCTCAAAAACCAATCAGGAAATCAGACGGATATTATGTTTTTACAAACCTGTCCAAAGATATTTATAACATAATCATTCAGTCGGATGTTTATATAGATGAAAGCGTGGCTGTAGCGGCGGAGCATATCAATCCTGCGGAGCCTGTGGTGTATATAACCCTAAAGCCCGGTCCTGCTTATCCCTTTCCTGTGGGTACCACGCTGATTCGTGGCGCCGTACGCGCATCTTCCGGTGGAGCCATACAGGGCGCCGCTGTGGAAGCGGTGGTAACCTCCAGGGATTGCGCCCGGGCCAGGTTGGTGCGGGATGGGGCTAAAAAGGGAAACCGGGAAATCTGTCTGGGGGATGTTTCAGGCATAGTGGCGGTAGGCGATTCGTATCAGCTAGCCGGAAAAGACGGGGAGACAGCCGAAATTTGCCGGGTTGCCGGTATGGAGGCTAAGGCCCAGTGTTACAGACTGGAACGGTCACTTCAACATAACCATCAGGGCGGGGCGCTTTTAATGCCCGTGGTGACAACAGTTACTGATCAAAAGGGAGAGTATGTGTTGTATTTTCGTAATTGCGTGAAGAATTTCAGTGTAAATCTAAATATAAATTACAATAATAATTCATTTGCAAAGGAGGTTTCCTTGGATGAAGGGGTGATGGCCTATCTTGGCGTTGTTGAGTTGTAAAGCACGTGTTGAATTGACGCTGTGGACAGAAAAAGTCGGTGCAGAATATCCATACATACATAGAAAGGGGGAAAGCTGGTTTCTGATGTAGTGTGTTTTACCGGCTTTGTTGGAAACCAGGAAAATTATGCCAGAATATTTATCGCCAGGGGTATACGTGGAAGAATTCGAAAGCGGCGGCAGGCCGCTGGATGGGGTGAGTACCAGTACGGCCGGTTTTTTTGGGCTGGCCGAAAGAGGCGCCGTAGAAGGGCTTCCGGATCTGGTAACAAGTTTCGCTGATTTTCAGAGAAAATTCGGTGGTTACCTTTCAGAAAACGCATTTGGAGAATTTCGCTTCTTGGCCTATGCGGTGGAGCATTTCTTCATTAATGGAGGCGGTCGCTGCTATGTGATGAGAGTTGCTCCCTCCGATGCCAAATTGGCAGCAAATTACGCCGGGGATAATGAAAATTCGGTTGCCCTGGGCATAACCGCTAAAAACCCGGGCTCATGGGGCGACAAGATAAGAGTGCTGGTAACTCCGGGCAGCAAGGCAAAAACGCCAATCCTGGAAGTAAAGGGTGAAAAGGAATACCGGGTCAAAAACGGCGCAGGCTTTAACCCCGGTGACGTGGTTTCCTTTGTAAACGGCGAAGAGAGGCAATACAACAAAGTTGTCAGTATGCAGGACAATGTTATTGTGCTGGCCAGCCCTTTGGACGGCGGCGATGAGGTAGTGGATACGGAACTGCTGCCGGAAAAGGTGCTGACCACCAGTGAATTTAATCTGCAGATCCTTTATGACAATCAGTCGGAAACCTTCGAGAACCTGTCCTTTAATCCGGCGGCGCCCAATTATGTGGAAAAGGTTGTAGCCCGCTCCAGCCTGATCACGGTTAAGCACAATCAGGGGGATACAGCCGGAGGCGATGCAGCGGTTCCCCCTTACGAGGCTATCTCCGGGGAGAAGGAGGCTACCAGCGGATATCTGGTGGCACTGTCCGGTGGCAGCGATGGCTCCGTGGCCAGCATTACGGCAGCAGATTTTATGGGCCAGGACAGAGGCCCTGGTAAACGCACAGGCATACAGGCTTTTATAGACAACGACGAAGTAAGCATTATGGCGGTGCCGGGTGTTACCATACCCGCTGTTCAGCTTGCTCTGGTAGCCCACTGCGAAAACCTGGCCAGCAGGTTTGCCGTGCTGGATATTCCCAAAGAGAAGAAAAAAGTGGCTGATGTAGAAACACACCGGAATATTTTTGATACAACATATGCAGCCATGTATCACCCCTGGCTGCAAGTTTTCGATCCCCTGGACAAGCGTAATATTTTCATTCCCCCGTCAGGTTCAGCCATCGGTATTTATTCCAGGACGGACACCACCAGAGGCGTACACAAGGCTCCGGCCAATGAAGTTGTTCGCTCCTGCGTAGGGCTGGACTGCCAGTACAACAAGGGTGAGCAGGATATATTAAACCCCAAGGGCGTCAATCTGATTCGCTATTTTACCGGTCAAGGCATCCGGGTCTGGGGTGCCAGGACATGCACCTCCAATTCCCTGTGGAAATACCTGAACGTAAGAAGGCTGTTCATATTCCTGGAAGAGTCAATCAAACGCGGCACCAACTGGGTTGTCTTCGAGCCTAACGATGAAAAGCTCTGGGCCCGGGTACAACGTACCATCGACGCTTTTCTCACCAGGGTGTGGAGGGATGGAGCGCTAATGGGCAGCAGCCCCGGCGAGGCATTTTTCATCAAGGTTGATCGTACTACCATGACCCAGGATGATATCGACAACGGCAGACTGATTTGCATTATCGGTGTGGCGCCAGTTAAGCCGGCTGAATTTGTGATCTTCAGAATTACTCAGAAGACCAGCGAGCAGTAATCAATTAATTTAGTTTAAACCATAAATACCAATAATAACATGAAGGGAGAGAATCGCAAATGCCAGGCGAACGTGTAGACCCTTACAGGAATTTTCGTTTCAGGATGGAAGTTGACGGTATTGAACAGGCAGGATTTAGTGAGGTATCCGGTTTTGATGCTTCAATAGATATAATTGAATACCGTGAGGGCAACGAAAATACAACCCCCAGGAAACTGCCCGGACTGACTAAATACGGAAACATTACCCTCAAATGGGGCGTTACCGATTCCATGGACTTGTATCAGTGGATTGCCGATTGTATAGAAGGTACCATTGAGCGCAAGACAGCTACCATCATCGCCATTGATGAGGCGGGTGAGGATGTGGCCACATGGCAGGTTATTGAGGCCTGGCCCACCAAGTATACCGCCCCGGATTTCAACGGTACAGGTTCCGAGGTGGCCATTGAAAGTCTGGAACTTGCCCATGAGGGGCTTACCAGAACTGCATAATGAATTAACGGAATCCTGGCTAGCATGAAATGTTCCGCATGTATGTTTAATCAGAAATGTGGGGTAGGTAATAATGTCCTTTCAGACAGAATATGAATTTGATTTGCCCAGGGGTTACGTGGATGACCATGGCAACCTGCATAAACGCGGGATAATGCGTCTGGCCACCGCGGCGGATGAAATTCTGCCCATGCGCGACCCCCGGGTGCAGCAGAACCCCGGGTATTTGACCGTAATACTTCTAACCCGGGTTATTACCAAGCTAGGTGATTTAAAGGCCATCGATACCAAGGTAGTGGAAAAACTTTTCACTGCTGACTTCACCTATTTGCAAAATTTCTATCAGCAGATCAACGAGATGGAAAACCCGCGCATCAGCACGGTATGTCCCAAATGCAACCATGAATTTGAGACGGAAGTAAATTTTATGGGAGAGATCGGGGAATAACGGGCTATTCGGTAAAAAGGATATATGAAGAGGTTGCCTTTATCGCCTACTATTTCCACTGGTCTCATGAAGAAATTATGGCCATGGAGCACCGCGAGAGAATTAAATGGTGTGAGGAAATATCCAGAATTAACCGCAAACTCAATGACGATCCGGATAATGTATTTGATGTGTTTAAAGGTGGCTTTAAAAGATGACCTATGAGCGCAGACCTGATCCCTTCGTGGGTTACCGTTTTGAGGTGGAACTGGACGGTCTTCTGGTAGCCGGTTTTTCGGAGGTCAGGGGGCTGGAAGCGGAAGCCGAGGTAGAAGAATACCAGGAGGGCGGTGTTAATAACTATGTGCACCGTTTCCCTGGCAGAATTAAATACCCGCCCCTGGTTTTTAAACGGGGGGTAACCAGTTCTATTGAGCTTTGGCAATGGTTCAAGGACGTTACGGAGGGCCGGATAAGTCGTAAGGGCGGCGCGGTTATTTTAAAGGACAATGCTGGTAATATTGTGTGCAGGTGGACCATTAAGGATTCATACCCTGTTAGGTGGTCTGGTCCGGAATTAAATTCAAACAGCAGCGAAATTGCCGTAGAGGAACTGGAAATAGTGCATAACGGTTTGGATTTGATAGCTGGCAGCGGGACAAGCTGACGGTGGGGACCCGGATACGGTCAGGTAAGTTTAGTATATGATTAAAGGGGTAGCCTTTGACGGCTACCCCCCCTTTCTTTACATAGCGTGAATTGTTGTGGCCTGTTATGGGCAACTATGCTCCTCTCATGAGCTTCGCGGCTATTGCCTTTAAGGTGGCTATTCAATCAGTCCGGCAGCTTCCTGTAAGCCCACCAGCGCACGCGTATTTTGGTTAACTTTGTGCCGTAATGCAGCTGAATACCTGTGCGGAATCTTCCGACCATGGGATAGAGGATGCTTCCCACTGAAGCTGAGGGCAGGTTTGATTCATAGGGGCTTTTATGGAAGACATCCTGGTTCCCGAAAAGGAGCATGCCACCGGATTGGTTAATATCATTCGTATCATCCTCAGTGGCTTCCTCCAGGCCGGTAATGATAAATACCGGCCCGGGGCCGAGACCGTGTTCAATTTCTTCGGAAAAGTAGCTCTTGCCCACCTTTGGGTTGCGTTCCAGTTCTACGTCCACCGTACCGGTATTAATACTTTCAATCATTACTTTGGATCTGGGAATACCCAGTTGAAAATCAAAGCGGTTATTATCCCGGTTGTAATTCACAAATGCCTGTGGCTTTTCGTCCTCTTCCAGCTCAGTGGCCGAAGCTCTGGTGGAGAATTCAACTTCCCGCTGTCCCTGGTCTAATAATCCCAGGCGGTATAAAAGGGATGTATTGTATACATATTCACCAAAGGGCTTGTTTTCCACCTTTTCAATTATAAATGTGGGACCCATATGTAAAAGGCTTATTTTGGCCAGATATACGTATTGTTCGGGGGCGCATTCGACACATTGTTCCAGGGTAAGGTTAAAGTAGCTCTGTATTATTTCGTCTTTCACCGGGCCGTCTATTATTTGCACGTTGTTGATGCAATCCTGAGCAGCGTTAAGCTCCTTATCACCTATCTTTATTCTAAAGCTGTTCTCCTTTAACCTTATGCTGCCAGTGGTGTTTTTCATGTCACCGGCCTTTAGCAGATAGCCTGACTCGTATGATATTTCCTGTCCGTAGTCAGGCTCGGTAAAGGATATTTTAAGGGTTGTGCCGCCGTCAACGGTATAAAAATGATCGGAAACAATTTCATATTCCAGCTCCAGCCTTGGAGTTTGAATAGTTTTTTCTACCTTAATCTTTAATTCAAAGGTATCGCCGGGATTTACGTAGCGCGGAGTTTTCTGCCAGACTTTTACCTGACTGTCCTGGTAAACCAGGTGGTTTTCCTCTGCCAGATAAGAGTAACCAAAAGTTGAAGGGTCGGGGTTGTCCTCCCTGATTATAAGCTTATACCCCTCATTAAAGCGGTTGTATTCACTTACCTCCTCAGTGCCCCCTGAAGAGCTTGCCACAGAGTGCACCGGCTCTTTTCCCTTTTCGTCGTAGGCAATGCAAAGATAGACATTCTTGGAGTATTCGTTATTGGTAAATCCCTCAACCATGGAAAGCTTCTGGGTCACAGGCGACGCCACAACGATTTCCCGTCCGGAGCAGTCCAGGGCAACGCCGGCTTCCATGGAGATGGTTTTATTGTCCACAGCCACCACCTTCAGCCCGCACACAACCCCACTGCCAAAAAGCAGCCTATTGATAAGCCTGCGCTTATCATTCATGTATTTTTGTTCGGATTCAAAATCTCTAACCGTTAGAAGTTTACCGTAAAAATAACGGTTTCGTTCATAGGGATAATAACGGGAATTTTTCATTTGGCGACCTCCTGTGAATTATAATAAAGGATTGTATAAACAAGTCCAGTGGTTTGCAGCAGATAGTAGAGAATTATGCGCTAAGGGCGCCGTTCCAGTTTTCCGGAGCCCCGTTTTTGAAAAATTCGTCACACAAAAAGAAATATACTTTTGCGGCTTCGTCCAGGTAGTTTTGCCGTATAACTTCCACAAACATGCATCTGGCATCGTAAAAACGGCCGTCCTGATACAGCATTATTCCTTCTTCAAAAAGTTTTTTGGTCTCTTGCTTGGCTTTTCTTAAATGCTCGGGATCACCCTGGAAAACATCATAAATTTTTATGGGCTCTCCTGTGCTCTCAAGCTGTACAAATCCCAACTTCCGGTATTGATACTGTTCAGGCTGGGCAATTTCCCTTAATATGTTTTCTGTGATTAAAATATAAGACCCGAAACGGGGAGCAATTTTTTCCAGAGCGTAAGTGAGATTAACTGTACTGGAAATAACGGTACCCTCAAGTCTCTTTTCCTCGCCAATAATGCCCAGCATGACCGGACCCTTGTGTATGCCTATGCCTATCTCCATAGGCCTGGTAGCTGACAGGTAGTGCAGATTTTTATGACCTGCGAGTTCCTTTCTCATACCTATAGCCGCCTTCAGGGCATCCTCGGTTTGGCCGGGGAACAACGCCATTATACCGGCGCCCAGGTATTTGTCGATGAAGCCGCCCTCGTTGCGTACTACCGGCCCTACAGTTTTAAGATATTCATTGATTAATGCAAAATTTTCCTCCGGAGTCAGATTCTCTGAAATATCAGGGAAGGAGCGAATATTGGAAAATAGAATGCCCATTTCCTGTTTAACCTGATCTCCCAGGTGTACATCTGTGATGCTCTCTTTGTGTAGAAACTTTAAAAACTGCTGGGGCACAAACCTGAAATAAGATTCGCTCAGGATGGTGATTTTGGAAATGTATTGTTTGATGTATTCGGCCATTGTGTTGAATCCGTCGCAAAGATCGGCAACTTCGTCGTGTGTTTTTACATTGACTATTGTGTCCCACTTTCCACCGGCCAGTTCGTGAACGCCTTTACGCAAAACGCGGATCGCCTGTAGAAGAAAATAGGACATCAGCAGGAAGACAACAACAATGGCAACAGTCATAAGGGTGATGCTCTTGCCGATGCTAAAGAACAACGACTTTTGTATTTCAGTAAAGCCGACCATGTCAATGCCCACTTCAATTTCACCACTAATATTGCCGGCTGAATCGTACAGCGGGCCGATGGCGTACATCCAGTCACCGTCCGAGTCGCTCTCCCGTCCGGTGACAATTTTATTAGCTAGCACAGAAGTAAAAGCATCGTCCATACTGACAGGATAATAGGGAGCCTTACTATCGTCGTCGGTGAGACAGATATATAAACGTTTTTGATCCAGTTTGTAAACCACTACATAATATTTTTCCGAAGTCGTCCAGGTATTATTTTTGAACATCTGGTGCACT
The DNA here is from genome assembly GCA_964643075.1 of uncultured Peptococcaceae bacterium. Classification (GTDB taxonomy): domain Bacteria; phylum Bacillota; class Desulfotomaculia; order Desulfotomaculales; family Desulfocucumaceae; genus Desulfocucumis. The sequence continues at coordinate 26,684 of CAZXQO010000015.1, read as the reverse complement.
TTTTCGCGAATAGCCTTGTAATCGCTGTTCATAAAACTTTCGGGTCCGGTAATTTTCTGTAACTGATCGCCGCTGATTACCTGAGCGCCGTAGTGGGTAAGCAGTTTAAGCTTGCTATACATTTCCTTTTCTGTTTTATCGGAAAGATTTGTGAAGGCGATCCCGGATACAAGAACCATGGCGATGACGATTAAAGGAACAAAAACGGCAACCTGTTTTACCAGCAGGGAAATTCTGCGGTGCATTAAATTAATGTAGATAATCCTCAGGGCATAGCACAGCAGGCCTAAGATGAGCAGGGGCTGGAGCCAGACCAGCCAGCGCATGACTTGTATCTTGCCGGAGTATAAGGCGCTGTTCAGTATGAGGCTAATCCTGCCGTCCGGTTTTAAACAGAACACCCGGTTCGAGGCGGCTGCAATTAAGGAGCCGTCCTGTTTAACCCTGACGCTTTTCAAACTGTCAAAGGGAACATTGTATCCCTGGTCTATAAGTATTTCGCGCGATAGAAGCGTTTCTGGAACCCGGGCTTCTCCGGTATTAAATACTGCAATCTCCTGCTTACCGGCATCGTTGATAAAAATTCGTTTGGTGGCGTCTATATCCAGATTCAGGGGCAGGGATTTGGGAAATGACCCGGCACTGTCGCTGGAATATACCGGAATGGGTTTACCCGTGGGGTCAATATGATAAATTATGCCATTAATAGTGGTGTAGAATATGGCATCGGGGGATGTGCCGGCAATTTCTGATATGTAAGTTTCAGCAGGTAATTGGAAGCGAAATAGGTCTTCCTGGGATTTACCATTAAGAGTCAGCCTTTTAAGTACAATCTGCTCCCGGTTGACGTTAAAGAAATAAAGAAACCCGTCCCTTATCCTCAACGTCTTGAGCCGGCCTTTCCAAACGGGCCTGTTTGTACCTGTATAGTCAACCCGGTAAACCGTTTTGTCAAGGTTTCCATCTCCGGTGTACCGGTTGATTACTTCCGAGTTCACGTAGTAGCCATGTTGATCTAAGAATGTGTTTAATACATACATATTTCCGTTGGCATCGGAAGCAACATCGTTAATCAGGTGTAAACCGCCGTCGTTTTGGCTGCCGGCGTGCAGGATATGCTGCACAGTGCCTTGAGCGTCAACTTTAATCAATCTTTTCATTGACTGATCAATAATATATAAATTTCCGCTGGCATCTGAAGCCGCCATGGATAAATTTTCAAAGGTGACATTATTGCGAGTGGGGGAATAATTAAAAATCTCCAAATTATTACATATGAAAAATCCTGACATACCTATAGAGAGTGCAAGAAATGTCAGTAATAAATAAATCTTCTTCATTTTTCAACCTCGATTGACATATTTTGATTTATTTTACCTTATATATATACACCTTTCAATTTAAAAATAGGAAATTTGCTGATAATTCCACTAAATATTTAGTTTTTTGCCGGGTTATTTCAGCGGGGTTATGAAGAGCTTCATTTCTGATGAAAAAGAGCAAAAAAAAACCACTTAAGCAAAAGTGGTTTATCTCGATATGCTATTAAACCAGCCTTGCCCCGGTAAAACTGCCGGAGGTTTTGTTCAGACGGATTTGCTCCCGCAATTCCGTAATTTCGTTAATGATCTTGTCCGTCATTTGTTTTTGCAAATCAATATCTTCCCTGATCGCATTAAATTCCTGCTGCATGGCATTATTTACCAACCTCCTTTGCTTAATCTGGACTGCCAACTCCTCAATTTTTTCCAAAAGAAGGCCATATTCCTTGCTCTTGCTCTGTTTCAGCAGTCCACAATCTTCCGGGCTGCACATGTTTTCATCTGCCATTCATCGCCACCCCTTTAATACTGATTAATCGTTTTTCTTTAATAAAAGTATGTCTTTAATGATCTTAATTTATAGTAATATATACCACACATACCATTAATTACCTCCCTATAGCTGCAAACAAATATTTAATAAATTTGCAAGAGAATGTTACATGGAAAAAGGAATTTGTACATTAAACAATGAAATTATCTTAAAATTCGTAAATTATGGAGGTGAGTAAAATGTCCTCTCATCGTCAGTTGGAAAAAAATAAAAGGCCTGTACAGCAGCGGAAGGCCGCCGAACGGGGTCAGGCTAACAATGCGCAGCCACAGCAATATACCATACAGCGGGTGGTAGTGGACCCTGCCAGGCTTACTGCGGCCGATATGTTGCAGTTGCAGCGGACGGTGGGAAACCGTGCGCTGACCGGTATTCTGTCCGGGCTAACAGCGGGCAATGTGCAAACCAAGCTCAGTATAACTAATCCTGGCGACTATTATGAGCGGGAAGCTGACCGGATTGCGCAACGGGTTACGGAAATGCCGGATCCCGGCTATAAGCAGGAAACCGCCGGAGTTCAGGCGCCGCTGCAGGGCGAAGTATCGGCCGGGGGGAAGGAAGAGATTGCGGTCGGACAGTTAATCCAGCGCCGGTCCGACGGCAGCCTTGGGGCAAGCCCGGGACTGGAAAGCCGTCTAAATTCCAGTCAGGGCGGCGGCAGCCCTTTGCCTGAAGGAGTCAGGTCCGGTATGGAGCCGCGCTTTAAGGCGGATTTCAGTAATGTGCGTATCCATGCCGACAGTGAAGCAGGGAAACTGAGCAGGGATATTAATGCGCGGGCTTTTACTCGTGGCCGGGATATATATTTCGGGAGCGGGGAGTACAATCCAGAAGCGCCTGCCGGTCAGAAGTTGCTGGCACACGAGTTGACCCACACCATGCAGCAGGGCGCCTCGAAGCGAATTGCGGGGTGGTGGCCGCAGGGACACAGGAATATAACGCAGACTGCCTTAACCAAGGGTAATTTTAGTGATAGCTATGATGAAGAAGCACGGAAATTTCTTATTGAGAGGTCGCCCGATATGGATGGCCTAAAGGATGAGTTTAGCACAATGCGGAAGGGGCAGGGCGAAGGAAAAGCCATAATCAAAGGATACAATAAACTGAAAAAAAGCAAGAAAGAGTCAGATAAAGATCAAGCCAAACAGATGTACCTGAGTAATCAACTGCACATCAGGGATCAAAGTTATATGTTACACCACGGCGAGGGTGGTTTCTATAAGAAGGAAGACGGATCCTCTATAAATGAAGGGATGACGAGCCTGTTTGTGGACAGGGCGATAGGTTTGTGGAATACGGGTAATAAAGAAAGAGCGCTGGTTGTTCTCAGCGACGCCTTGCACCAGGCTGAAGACAGGGGCGCGCACCAGGAAGGCAATGCTTATCAAGGCCACGATTCCAGGCTCAAACTGAATGAAACGGAATGGGAGAAAGCGCATTTCAATAATAATTGGGACCCGGGCAAATCGCCGGATGATATATCGGTAAACAAAGGTGGGGCGGCCAAGGCTGTTGGTTTGGCTCAGGGAACTTTAAATAAATTCCAATATGCCGTTAACGCCAATGAAGAAGACAAGATAAGCATTAGAAAGAAAGATAAACCTGAACAGAGAGGGCTGACACTTGGTGTTAGCGCAAGGTTTGGCGGCAGATTTTTGGGGAACACGGGTGTTAAAGATGAAGATGGATTAACAAAAATGCTTAAAGAGGAAAAGAGTGCATACAAAGGAGCAATAAAAGAGCCTGAGGTAAGAGAAGAGCTCAGTGAAGATGATAAAGCCGACCTGTACGAGGGCATGGCCTTTTATGAGAAAGCGACCCGGAAGGAAGCGAAGCAAGATGAGTATATGGATGCAGAGAAGAAATTTAAGGGATTAAATAAATCAAGATTACGTGGCGGTGAGTCAAAGGAGAAAAGAAGAAAGGAAGCCAGGACTTATTATGAGAGAAAAATAAATAAACTTCATGATGACAAAAAGCAGCAGACAATTGTCGGGTCGTTGATCAAGGCTGCATATAAGGACGTAACAGGGGAAGAACTGGAAGTTTAATTTCTCCTGATAGGCCTGGCCTAAGGGCATTCTGCCCGTGTCTACCCTAGACGGTCAGAAGAAAGGACATTACGGAGGCGCTTGAGGAAGTGGATGGGAATTGAATGCAGGAGAATTTGCCTGAATCGTGACGGGGCGGGTATCACAATAGTGTGAAGTTAAGGGAGAGGAGGTCCCTCCGGGGGCAGAACCTGTCCCTTTATCTCGCTAACAGCCTGTATGACCCCGTCCCCGAAGGTCGGGGATCAACAGGCTGTATAAGTTCACTCTAAGGGTTCGGTAGGGGAATAACCCCTTCCGAACCCAAGGCTCACTTATATTATTCACATGGACTTAATTTTAAGAAAATTTTGGTCAATTTGGTTTAAAAATAGAAGGTATTTTGCAAAAAAAATATAATATTTTGTTAATTTGTCGAGTTGGGTGGTGGAATAATTTGGTTGTAATTAAAAAAACCATGGTAAATACCTATGGATGATCTAGTAGATAAAGTTTTGACTGACAGCGGATATTCTGGCCAGTATTATTTTTAATAATTTTTCCGGCACACGGAACAGAGATGGTGATATGATGAATCTTTCAGCGGCAATAGCTGAGGATGCTGGTGCTTTGAACTATAATTATGAAGATATTGCAGACAAACTGCAACACACCACCGTTTTTTCAGCCTGTACTGCTCAGGATTTGGCCCGGGTCATTCCCAAGGTAACGATAAGATTTTTTCAGCAGGGGGAACTTCTTTTTCAGGGTGGAACTCCAGCGGAGAATTTATACCTGTTAAGTGCAGGCTCAGTTAAACTGGTTTCGGGCAAGCGTAAGGTTAAGGAAATTAGCAGTGGCTTCGTGGGTGAAGAGGCTGCAGTAAACATCCCGAGATACATGTCCGACGGGCTGGTGGAAATACCCGCAGAAGTTCTGGTGATTCCCAGGGAAGCCATAAAAAGGCTGGCGGATACAAACCCCGAAGTGGCCAGAAACTTTTATAATTCCCTGCTGGATCACTACAAAACCGCCGAAGACCAGCCGGAGCAAGCCGTTGCGGATACCATAAAGCGCGGCAGGCTAAGCGCCGGCATAGTTAAGCCGGTGGGCTGGCTTCTGGCAATGATAGTGCCCGCCTCAGTTCTTATTTTTTGCACCGGTACTGATTTGGACTGGTCTTCCCGGATATTTGCAGCAATTTTTTCTTCCGTTATAGTGATGTGGGTTTTTCGCCTGTCCGCTGAGTTTATTCCCTGCATACTAGCCTTGCTGGTGTTGGTATTCCTGGGCATTGCCCCTGTGGGGGTGGTGTTGTCCGGTTTTACATCCGGAAGCTTCTTCATGGCCATGAGTGTATTCGGACTGGCTGTAGTGCTGGTGGCATCGGGGGTGACTTACCGGTTTGTGCTGGTCGCCCTGAAATATTTTCCAAACTCGCGTTTTGGTTATACCTTATCCATATTTTTAACAGGCTTTTTGCTGACACCGGTTTTTCCCTCAGCTAATGGGCGGGTTAGTATTACCACTCCACTGCTGACGGATTTGGTGGAGGCTCTGGGCTACAAACCGGGCGGTAAGGCTGCCACCCAGCTTGCAGTTGCCTCTTTTAGCGGCCTAAGCCTTTTTTCCGGAGCCTTTGTCAGCAGCAAGGCTATAAATTTTGTGGTTTTCGGTTTGCTGCCGCCGCAGGTGAAGGAACAGTTCAGCTGGGCGTACTGGGCTTTTGCTTCGGCTGTTTTTGTGCTGGTCATATTTTTGTTGTACATGTTGTTTTCCTATCTGATGTACCGCAATGATGAGCTGCCGGTACTGTCCAGGGAGCAGCTGGATGCGCAGCTGAGAATTCTCGGGCCGCCCAGCAGCAAAGAATGGGCGGCCATAGCCGGAGTTTTATTGTTTTTTATCGGCATAGCCACTTCATCCATACACAAAATAGATACACCCTGGATCGGACTGGTGGTGCTGTATATCTTTCTCGCCCTGGGCACCCTTTCTAAAAGGGAATTCCAGAAGGATATCAACTGGCCCTTTCTTATTTATCTGGGCGGTCTGATCGGCCTGGCCACAACAATGTCCTATATCGGGCTGGATCAGTGGATTGGCACCAAGCTACTGTGGATGGGCCAGTACATGCGGGAAAACTTCATGCTTTTTGTATTTCTGCTTTTCATATTAATCACCCTGGTGCGCTTTGCCATTCCCAACAACGCCACGGTTGTTATATTTGCCACTATTTTTATTCCCATTGCACAAATTAGCGGTATCAACCCCTGGATTATAGGTTTTATCATATTAACCCTGAGCGATGGCTGGATTATGCCTTACCAGTGTACCTATTATGTTCAGTTTATGGAGGAAACCAGGCATCATAAGATATACAACCAGAATTCTATGCTTGTTTTTAATATGCTAAGCAATTTTATCCGGCTGGGTGCGGTGTATGCGTCAATTCCATACTGGAGGCTGTTGGGAATATTATGAAAAAGTATAATATTAATCAATTACTGACCGTTACTTTTTTTGTCTGTTTATGCGTTTTTTTAGTGGCTGCGAGCATAAACAAGCCCAGGGTTCTGGTTCTGCAAAGTTATGACACGGATTTTTCCTGGGTAACAGATATTAATAAAGCCATTGAGCGGGTACTGGAGAAAAAACCCTATTCAGTCAGGTATCATTACATGGATACAAAACGTCACCCGGATCAGGCGTTCAAGGAGAAGGCCGGTTTAACCGCAAGGAACATGATTAAAAGCTGGAAGCCCAATGTTATCATAGCCGTGGACGACAACGCCCAGGAGTTTGTCGGCAAATATTTTAATAACGATCCCTCTATAGATATTGTATTTACCGGAATGAACGCCACTCCCGATAAATACGGGTATGACAAGGCATCAAACGTTACGGGGGTTCTGGAGCGAATTCCCTACGGAGCATTAAAAGAGGTGTTTTTACAGGTAATGACCTCTGACAAGAAAAGAATACTGCATATATCGGATTCATCCGAGACCTCTCAATATATACATAATGAACTGGTGTCCTTTCCCTGGGAGCCACTGAAACTGGTGGACAGTATTCAGTGCGACACCTTCGACGACTGGAAAAAAGCATTGCTGACCAGGCAGGGAGATGCGGATTTTCTGCTGGTAACCCATTACCACACCATAAAAAAATCTAAAGATGACAGCAGTATTATGCCGCCCAAGGAGGTTATGGAGTGGACCATGAAGAACACCAAGCTCCCGGCTATAGGCTGCTGGGGATTTAACGTGGAGGACGGGGGAATGATGGCGGTTGCCGTTTCGCCTTTTGAACAGGGGGAACTGGCAGCTCAGATGGCCGTGGATATTATAGACCATAAAAAGCCACCCTCAGAAATACCGGTGGTTACCAATAAATTGTTTGTCATGTATTTAAGGGAGCCGCTCCTAAAAATCCACCATGTGAAACTACCTATAATGTACGAGGCTTTTGCCAGGGCCACTAATAATTATTACGAATAAGCCAAAGGCTTTATTAAGCCAGAATCATTGCCGGGGCCTATGGTTTCAGCCTGGACGAGTTAAATAATAAACTGTTTGTGCCTGCCCGGAAAACAATTGAGTCTATGGGAGCGACTGTGAGCTATAACAGCTCCGACCCGTTGAACCCGGCTATAGATGTGGTCAAAGGAAAAAGTAGCTCACCAAGGCCATGATACCTTAATTTAAAATTGGATTTATATGTTTCTGCCCAGGGCGTAGCCTATGAATTTTATGTACTCGGTAATGGTATACATGATGCTTTTATTGTTGGCCCACCAGCGGTCCGGGTTAAATTTGGGTTCCTGAGCGGCACAGTAGACCAGGGTGGTTCCGGAATTTTTGAAAACCTTTCGAAAAATAAATCTTACCCGTTGCATGTGGTAGTTCGAGGAGACCACTATGGCCGACTTAAAGCCGTGTTCGTCAATTATTTCTTTACAAAAGGTTGCATTGTCGTAAGTGCTCTCGGCACGGTTTTCAAGTATGATTTTATCAGCGGGCACGCCCAATTTCACGGCGTGGTCCTTCATCACCCCGGCTTGGGTAATATTGCGGTATAGCTGCCCACCGGAAACTATCATGAAAGGGGCGTAGCCTGCCCGGTACAGGGAGGCGGCCCGCTCCACGCGCTCCCCGCTGTCGCCGCCCAGTACCACAATGACGTCGGCTTTGCGGGGTGGTTCGTCCAGCACCAGCAGCCTGCCGGCAAAAGCTGTAAACACTGCCCCAAGTGCAATTAGCGCTATTCCCGCCGCCAAAAGTATGACCATCCTTTTTTTCTCTCTCATGCAACCATCCTTATCTTAAAGCCCGTAAAGAAACTCCGGTCAAATTATATGTTAAACAAGGATTCAATTAGTTCAGCATAAAATCCTTTTTACTGGTTAATCAGTTCTCCCGGGATGTCATTAGTCTGGAAAAAATAGGGCTTAAGGAGAGGGCAAGGTAGGGGGCTATCCCGGGGTTCCGGTTTTAATCAGGCGGGCTTTGACGTATATTTTCACTTTTTGATTAATTATGACGAGATGTGTTTTCAGGCGGTATTTGCTGCCGCCGGCCTCTATAATACGGTCGTCCACAATACGGGGTATCAATAGATTGTCCAGGCTGTTGATATCCTGTCCCACCAGCGGGCTTAGCCATTCCTTGATCCTTTTACTGGCTTCCAGCTGCAGGCTTAACTGATCATATTCGGTAAGTCCTTCCATGGAATCGGCGGACAGATATGCTTCTATGGAAGAAATAACTTGCGCCATATTCTGCCTGGAGGACTCTTTTAACTTTTGCAGCTGGTATTCTCTTTCCGCCAGTTGATCCTGAAGGTTTTTGTTAGTCAAGGTAAGATAGTCCACCTGGTTGCCTATAAGCATGCCGATGGCGCCGGCGCCCAATAGTGCTCCAAGGATGAAAAAGGACAGGTATCTAAAAAATTTAAAAATCAATCGTTACTACCCCCGCAGAGGGCCAGGATTAGGTAGTAGCCGGCCTGTGTTCCGGCCAGGGCGCTGATGATGTATAAAATCTGCTTTACCACTGCCCTTACCTCTCCGTTAAAAAGCCCGCTTTCAAATATTTCAAAGGTGGAGAATGTACCTCCTATGGCTGCAGCGATAGCCCATATTTTCATGTCCCTGGCCAGCTTCAACATTATTGCCATGGGTGGTTCCCGTACCAGTACCGCAGCAATGCTGCCTATCATGACTGCGCCTAGCATGATACCCAGGGCGGTAAAGAAAACAAGTATTATTTTGTTTTCAAAATTATCCATTTCATCACCCCGTAAAGGACAACCTTATAATCAATATTTTGCCATGGCCCAAAATAGAACCACAGGCAGGATGTACAATCCGGACGCCTTCAGGGCGACGTCCGGATTCGCATATATTACGCCGGCAGGTGAAATAATATAGTGTAGAATACTAAAGGACGGTGAAGAAATGTTTAAACATGACAAGAAACTGCTGGATATGGTGCGTGTGGAGCGGCCCAATCCTAACTATGCGTCAATGCTCACAGAGCAACTGGGCGGTCCTCATGGTGAGTTGAAGGCGGCTATGCAGTATATTTCCCAGAGCTTCAGGATTAAAAATCCCGCAATTAAAGATCTGTTAATGGATATAGCCGCCGAGGAATTAAGTCATATGGAAATGGTAGCCACTGCGGTAAATCTACTGAATGGCCATGACATGGACGCCCAGGCCGTACAGTCCGGGCACATAGAGAGCCATGTAGTCACCGGTCTCAACCCCTATCTGGCCAACGCCTCCGGTGTACCCTGGACAGCAGCCTATGTTAATGTTACCGGCGACTTGCCCGCGGACTTACTTTCTAATATTGCAGCTGAGCAAAGGGCCAAGGTAGTTTATGAGAATTTGCACAGGCAAATCAACGATAAGCACGTACGTCAAATGATAGACTTCTTGCTTAACCGTGAAGAAGCCCATAACACAATGTTCCGGGAGGCCTTTGCCAAAATAGAGAACACCGGCTCCAACCAGGACTGGGGAGTTGATAAAGACGCCAGGCTTTATTTCAATCTATCCAGGCCCGGTAAATATTTTGATGTGACAAACCCCCAGGCACCGGCTTTCCAGAATCCCGACCAGGCAGGGCCGCAGCACTGAGTGGAAAATACCCCCCGGAAGAGGTTTCGGGGGGTATTTAATTTTTCAGTGTTTAAATTTATACTGGAGATAATATTGTTATAATATAGTTGTGTTCAATAAATGACATGTAGAGTCAAAACAGTTGAAAGGATGAGAATGATGACTGAAAAAGCGATGGCCGGAGATATAATGACCAGGGAGGTTGTTACCGTAACTCCCGGGGATGATGTGGAAAAGGTGGCCCGCCTGCTGCTGGAGCGTAGAATAAGCGGTTTGCCGGTGGTGGACGGGGAAGGAAGGGTTGTGGGTATTATCAGCGAGGGGGACCTGGTAATTCAGCAGGAGGAAATAAAAGCTCCGGTGTATACCAATATACTGGGGGGGATTATTTACCTGGAAAGGCCCCAGCGCTTCATGGAAGATTTAAAGCGCCATATAGCGCAAAAGGTGGGCGACCTTATGTCCGGCAAGGTGCACACTGTGGGGCCGGAAACTCCAGTGGAAAAGGTGGCCACCATGATGGTGGAAAAGGGTATTAACAGGGCTCCGGTGGTGGACGAAGATCAAAAACTTCTGGGTATTATCACCAGGCAGGATGTCATTAAGGCCACTTATAGCGGGTAAAGCGCTGCGAAGTAAGACTCATTCGCTTTCATCCCAGCCTTCTTTACCGATAAGGGGTACGAATTGCACCAGTCCGATGTCTTCCCGGGTGTAGTCCCCGTCTTTTTGGCGTGTTATACGCTGCAATTCCTGGCGTCCCAGCTCTCCCACCGGGATGACCAGTGAGCCGCCGGTTTTGAGCTGCTTTAACAAAGTTTCAGGCGCCGAGGGGGCTCCGGCTGATACCAGTATGCCGTCAAAAGGTGCTTCCCCGGCCCAGCCGCTGGTCCCGTCTCCTACACGAACACTGATGTTGCCGTATTCTAAATCCCTGAAGCGTGATATGGCTTCTCCGGCAAGGATCTCATGTCGCTCAATAGTATAAACCATAGTCACAATCCGGGAAAGGATTGCTGCAGCGTAGCCGGAACCGGTACCTATCTCCAGTATTTTGTCCCCGGAGGCAGGTTCCAGCGCTGCTACCATAAAAGCGACTATATAGGGCTGGCTGATGGTTTGCCCCTCGCCTATGGGAAGGGGCCGGTCCTCATAGGCGTAAAGCTGCAGTTCTTCCGGTACAAAATGATGGCGGGGAACGGCCAGCATGCTGTCCAATACAGATTGATTTTTAACACCCCGTGCAGCAATCTGCAGTTCCACCATTTTTTTGCGCTCCTCGGCCTGCTCGTTAGGTAGGGGTGACATATTTCCACTCCTCGTTATTTTTTACGTTCGTATGGTTAATCTATTACCTGGAGATGTTCTACTTTAATAATATACCACATTGTTAACTGTTATCCGTCCGGTGAAGGGTAATCTACCACTCCATTTTCAGGAACAGTTCTAGTATCGTACTGTCAAAATGTGTTCCTGCCAGGGAGCTTATAATAATCCTGGCTTTTTCGCGGGGCCAGGCCTTACGGTAGGGGCGGTCCGGGCACAGGGCGTCCCAGACGTCTACCAGGGAAAAAATCCGTGCCGGCAATGGGATCTGCTCACCTGTCAGTCCCCGGGGATATCCCGTGCCGTCCCATTTTTCATGGTGGCAGTATTCTATTGCCGGAAGCAGGTGGGCGATGGGGGAAAGCATTTCGTAGGCGTATACCGGGTGCTGGCGCATAATTTTTTGTTCCGGATAAGCCTTTGAAAAAAGATGAATGCTCCAAATCGGGGACTTGTCAATGTCAATATTGAGCCCGGGTATGTTTTTATGATAAAATAACTTTTTAGTAGGACCTTGGACAATATGGTTGTCTACGCCGGTAATAAGAAATATGGAAAGGGGAATAGAACATGGCTGGGGATCGGAAACTTTCTATTACTTACTGCACTTCTTGAGGCTACAGGGCTAGAGCGGCCGGTCTGGCCGATATTTTAAGAAGGGAATTTGGCATCGACGATATATCTATGGCACCTTCCAGCGGTGGTGTGTTTGAAGTAGTATTGAACGACCAACTGATTTTCTCCAAACACAAGGAGGGTCGTTTTCCCCATGCGGGAGAGGTAGAGAATAAAATAGCATCCCTGCTGGGTCGGTAGTTAAATAACTTCCATATTGCACTTTCGCTTAAGGGAAAGAACCATGCAACAAGCGGCTCCCGTTTGCGACGGAGAACAAAAAACCACGCAGCCATAGGCATAGCGTGGTTTTACAATAGTTGGGGACATTCCACTGACCTCAAAGCCCGGATTTAATTGGGGACATTCCTCCGACCTCAAAGCCCGGCTCCCAAGAGAGGTGTGTCCTCTTTCCTTGGAAGCTACATTACACCTTGTCGATTCAAACGCTTGCTGGCATTTATGTGGTTTTTTTTAGATTATCCAGCTGAATTCGATACGGTAACCACCATATTTACCTCGCTCTGGTTTTTGGCCTGCTCAAAAAGGATTTTTATGCTGTTCCACACTTCTTCGTCTGCTCCCTGTAACCTTGTGGAAACAGGCCCCACGTTGCTCTCAAGGTTGAATTTGGTCAGTGTCTCAAGGGAATTGTTTATTATCTGGCTGGCATTAGTGGTCTTCTGAGGGTAAAGGGACACTTCGGCAGTTATCAATACTATTCACCTCCTGTTTTATCAATTGGATTTATTATGTCGTAATTCACAGTTTTTATAATGGGTGATTTTACAACATTCTTCCCTATAAAAGGTCATAAATACCAGCATGCCGGATTTTAAAAGTGTAAAGAAAGGTAAAAAGTTGTCGATATTTATTATAAGCCGGCTAAAGAATCAAAATTCTCCAGAGTTGTTCGGGGCATAGTATCGTTTATTTGGCTTCATCTGTCGGAATGGAGTTGTTGCTGGTGTACAGGATTTTCTGTCCCCATTGCGAAAAAATAAGCTACTCCGCATCCAGGCCGGAGTGGTTGCTTAACATCAACTGCCCCTATTGCGGCATGACATATATTCCCAATTATGCAGATTAATAAATGGAAATTTTAAGGGTAGGGGTTTTTCCAAGCCCGAATTTTTATATAGACTGATGAATGAGACGGGCAGGGCTTTGAAACTGTAAGTTTATTAAGAACCGAGTACCACAAAAACCCTCCATGGCAATGGAGGGTTTTTGGCAAATCTGGCGGGTCATGCCTGACAAATAATATTATTTTCCGGCACCGTAATATCCGCCGTAAAAAGGCATAGAGAAAACCAACAGGATCAGAATTAAGAAGAGAATGAAACTGCCATCGAAATAAGATCCGCCCATAATAAATCTCCTTACACTTTTAATAAAAGGTTACTACTATTGGCGCTTATCATAAAACCGCATTACTTTTGGTCAGCACCGTAATATCCGCCGCCGTAAGGCATGGAGAAAACTAGCAGGATCAGAACTAGGAAGAGAATAAAACTGCTGCTGCCGCCGCCTCCGAATCCGTAGCCCATTAAAAAACCTCCTTTAAATAAGTTGTTATCCTACATTGCCAATATATTCGTTAGTAAATAAAAGTGTTAACGTTTTGCCTTACAAATTATGCTAAAAAATTGGAAAGCCCAAGCTGCAGGGCATGGGCTTCCTGGTGAGTAAAGTCTGATGCTTGCTTATGCCATATTATTATTTGTCGGCGCCGCAGTATCCACCGTAGTACGGCATGGAGAAAACCAGCAGAATCAGGATCAGGAAAAGGATGAAACTGCCGTCAAAACCCCTGCATCCACCATCGTATCCACCATCGTATCCGCCACCATATCCGTATGCCATTTCGCAATCCCCCTAAGCAAGTTTTCTTTTCTGCCAATATATTCATCGAATAATAATTGTGTTCATGAAAATTAACCCACGGTTTAAAATTCAGGGAGGTATTCTGAAAAGGGTATTTTAAAATGACCCGGTGGGGCACTCCTTGTTAACACAGTAGACGGTAAATGCTCCGTCCACTATTTCCACACCGTGCAGATCATTTTCAAAACCCGGGAATTGATTATTGAATGCCTCGTAAAATAGCAGGTACCCTACAAGCAGGGGATTGAATTTTTCTCCCGGCATGATTACGGGAATCCCGGGGGGATAGGGTACCACCATGACGGCTGCTGTTTTGTTATCAAGTTCCGTTATCGTAAATGGCCTGACATTGGCAGCAACCAGTTCCCGGTACGCGCTGGCCGGGGTCATGTTCTGTTCTGGAAAATCGGCATATACCAGTCTAGATAACTCGGCATGCTTTCTGGTATTTAGGAACAAATGCATATCCCGGCTGAGGCTTCGGATGGTCATACCGGCGGGATACCGGTGTGCCAGTTCGGGAAACATATCCGCCAGGGGTAAATTTTCATCATACGCCTTTTTGAACTCAAATAGCTCGGCCAGCAGGGTGCCTGATTTTCCATTTGTTATGCCAATGGAAAACAGGAACAGGAATGAATAAAACCCTGTTTTTTCAGCCACGATGCCCCTGTCCATTAAAAATTTTGACACTATGGGAGCGGGGATACCCTGGTCAACCATTTTATCCCGTCCACCCATGCCGGGGGTCAGCACAGTCACTTTTATGGGGTCGAGCATGGCATAGTCGTCAGCAATTTTTTCAAACCCGTGCCAATTGTCATCCGGCTTTAATACCCAGCATGCCGGGTCGGTATTTAAGGCCTGGTCGTTAAACAGACCAAATTCCTGACCACGGATCAGTGGTGGCTGCCATACTTTGAACCACCAGTCGTCCTGGTCGGCTAACTCCTTGCCTGTCTGAACCATTTTATTTCTAAAAATATTGGCTTCTTCTATGGCTGCCTGTGTAGCTATCCGGCCAAAATTCCCCTCCATCATCTTAGTTGCTACATCCAGGGAAGCGATAATAGCGTACTGGGGTGAGGTAGAGGAATGCATCATGAACGCTTCGTTAAACCTATTGTGGCAAAAATCACCCTTGTGATCCATGACATGGATCATGGAGGCTTGGGAAAAGGCTGCCAGCAGTTTGTGCGTTGATTGAGTGGCAAAAATTAAATTATAGGCATCGTTCTTCTCCCGGTAATAAGTGGCGTACCTTTGGCCGTAGATGGGATTAAACCTGGCATGGGCGTACCAGGCCTCATCAAAAAGCAGATTTTCTATCACTCCTGCTCCGTCCTGTTGCAACCTTGCCATGATAATTCCTACATTGTAGCAAATTCCATCATAAGTAGAATTAGTGATAACCGTAATTTTAACTTTTCCTGCGCGGTTTTTGAGCAAATTGCTGCGTTTCATTTTTTGGTTAATAGCCACCGGGCTTAATTCATCAATGTGGATAGGTCCGATTATACCATAATCGTTCCTGGATGGGCGTAAATATATGGGGATAGCCCCTGTTAAAATGATGGCCTGCATGACGGACTTGTGGCAGTTCCTGTCCACCAGCACAATATCGCCATGGTTTACCGTTCCCTGCAGTACTATCTTGTTGGACGTGGAAGTTCCGTTGGTTACAAAGTAGGTTCTATCCGCGCCGAAAATCCTGGCTGCATTATTTTCTGCTTCTCTCAGCGCTTTAGTATGGTCAAGCAGCGATCCCAGTTCGGGGACGGAAACAGAAAGGTCCGAGCGGAAGACATTTTCCCCAAAGAAATTATAAAAAATCCTACCGGCCGGGGATTTGAGAAAAGCTATGCCCCCCATATGCCCGGGCGTGTGCCAGGCATACTTGTATTCCTCGGCATATTTGACTAACGCCTTGAAAAAAGGCGGTAGCAGGCTGTCCAGGTATTTCCTGACAGCATTTTCTATTCTGCCGGCGATAAAACCCGGGGTATCTTCCGTTTTCCATATGTAGCCGGTTATTCTACTGATAATATCTACCGGTATGTTCTTGAGGTCCAGTTTGTCAGTCATCAGGAAAATGGGAATGGCTGTATTCCTTTCCCTGAACATGTCGATTAGTTCACCCAGCCGGGAAACGGCCCTTTGTAACCGGTAGGCGTTTACTTTGTCCCAGCCCAGCAAAATGCAGCTGACTTCGGACTCGTCAAACACCAAGTGCCGGCTGAAGTCATATTCGTTCATGCCGGATTCTATGACCGCTAATCCCCGCTCAACCAGGCTGGCAATTACTCTCCTTAACGCCCTGCCTTCGATGTTATCCGCTTTAATCTGATTATCAATAACCAGTACCGGGAAGTTTTTGTACAGGTTCATCGTCCACCATCCTCGGCAGCTTAATGGAATATACCAATATACCAATATACCAATATAAAAATATATTGACGTTCTGCCGGGCTGATGCTAATAAATTATCTCGCTAACAGCCTGTAAGACCCTGTCCTCGAAGGTCGGGGATCAATGGTTAAAGAATTATTTTCTTTTAAATTAAATGATAAAATTTTGTCGGATTTTTTAATAAAAAAGGTACTACAAAAATAAGAGTATTTTAAAGAAATAAATAAAAATAGGGCGGAATTTTAAAAGACGGCATGATTAGATTTAATGAAAAAAATAACAAAAATAGCCATGAAAATGGTAATACCCGTACCTGAAAGAACAAGCGATTTAAAGTCTTTAGTATTTCGAGTTCTATTCTAGTCTGGTTATTTTTAAGTTTATCTTTGTCTCTATTTATGGTGATTGCCGGAGAGTTTCCTGGTATAATTTATTGTTGGCCGGGATGATTAAATTAAATATTTTTAAAATAGAAAGGCGGGAGATGGATTATGGCCGCCGGAAAAGATCATCTTAAAAATTTTTATTTATTTACAGGGCTCACTGAAGAGCAGTTGGAGAAAATAGCCGGACTTGTTTTTTACCGCATTTATCAAAAGGGTCGAATTATATTCATGGAGGGGGAGACCAGTGATGCGGTATTTCTGCTAAAGGCAGGTCGGGTAAAAATATATAAACAGGATGCTGAGGGGCGGGAGCAAATACTGCATTACATAAACCCCGGCGATATATTTGCCGAAGTGGTGCTTTTTGACGGGGGTACCTACCCGGCCAGCGCCGAAACTGTAGAAGACTCGGAAATTGGAATGATAAGAAACAGACAGATGGACAAATTACTAATAGAAAATCCGAAGATTACACTGGCCCTTTTAAAAGTGATGTCCAGGCGGCTGAGATTTTCCCAGCACCAGATTATGGAACTGGCCCTAAAGGATACCACCAGACGCATGGCGGGCATTTTGATACAGCTGGCCCATGAGCATGGCAGGCCGGCGGAGCATGGGCTGCTGATTCCCATCAGCCTGACCAATCAGGAACTGGCCAATCTGGTGGGCACCTCCAGGGAAACGGTTAACCGCACCATGAGCGAATTTCGCCGGGGCAAGGCGGTCACGGTCAACCGCCAGGAGATATGTGTAAATGTAAATCTGCTAAAAACCTGGCTATAGACATACTCCACATACCCGTCATGGCCGGAATTATGGAACTTCTTCTGGAACGCCTGGAAAAGACGGGCTCTAGCTCAAACAATATTATGATATATTTATGTTGCATGGAGAGTTGTCAAGACTCTCCTTTTAATTTTTACGGAATGTGACAAATGTCATTTCAGCTTTGTGACGGTATTAATATAATTAAAATTACAGTTGGCTTATGATTGTAAAGAAGTTGTTATTTGGCGAATACCGGAGGTGAGTATTTTTGGGAGTCTATATAAAAAATAATTCTTTTGACCAATTACTAACAGATTTATCCCGGGATTATATAATAACCGCACCCGTTAAGCTTCTTGGAAAGGGCGCCTTTTCGGACACCCCGCTGGTAAGTTACCGTGAAATACGTAGTGCCGGGGAAATAGAGTTTAATGAAAAATCAAGATTTTCCCCGAAGGAAATAATTTATCCCATCACCCAGACACTTTTTTATTTTACCGAAAATGAATATAACCGGCCTACCGTGCATGATAAAGGTATTATTATATTCTGCCGGGCCTGTGATGTGCACGCCTTCAGGCGGCTGGATGAAATTTTTTTGCGCAACGGCGGCTGTGAAGATATCTACTACGCGGAATTAAGGAAAAAGGTAAAGTTTTTTGTCATGGAGTGCCGGGAAAGTTTTGAAAATTGTTTTTGTGTATCCATGGGCACTAACAGGCTGAAGGATTACGATGTAATGCTGCGGGTAAATGGTGGTGCCCTGGAATGCAACGCCAGAGGGGATTTTACCGGTATTTTTGCTGGTTACGGTGAAGCTGTGGAAATGATACCCTGCTTTGTGGAGGAGAATCGCATGAAGGTAACAGTCCCGGAAAACATTGACAGGCAGGTTTTCAAACATCCCCTATGGGAGGAATATTCCTCCCGCTGCATAGCCTGCGGGCGCTGTACCGTATCCTGTCCCACATGCACATGCTTTACCATGCAGGATATCTTTTATGAAGATAATCCCAAATGCGGTGAGCGCAGAAGAGTCTGGGCCTCCTGCATGATTGACGGCTTTACTTCTTTGGCCGGGGGGCATGGCTTTAGAAATGAAAAGGGCGATCGCATGCGCTTTAAAGTAATGCACAAAATATATGATTTCAGAAAAAGATTCGGCTACAACATGTGTGTGGGCTGCGGGCGCTGTGACGATGTTTGCCCCGAATACATTTCCTTTGCCAATTGCATCAATAAGGTCAATACCATAGCAAGCGGGGTGAGCGCCCATGAATAATGCCTATTTACCTTTTCAAGCCGCTATCACCGGAGTAAAGCCCCAGACTGCCATTGATTACACTTACAGCCTGGCGGCAGACCTGGATGTCAGGCCGGGGCAGTTTGTGGAAGTGTCCATCCCCGGGGTGGGCGAGGCTCCCATTTCCGTAAGCGATTTCGGAAGCGGCTGGATTGAAATGACCATACGCAATATAGGCAGGCTGACCGGTGTTATACACGATTTGAAGCCCGGAGGACACTTTTTTATCAGGGGACCTTACGGTCATGGCTTCCCCCTGGAGGAATTCACCGGCAGGGATCTGATAATTGCTGCAGGTGGTACGGGCCTGGCATCGGTGAAGAGCATATTAAGCCGCCACTGCTCAGAGCAAGGCTGGCTGAAAAGCCTTACCCTGCTGGCCGGATTTAAAACACCGTCAGACATGCTGTTCCAAGACGAAATAAACGCCTGGCGGGAAAAAATAGATGTGCAAATTACCGTTGATAAACTTGATGAATATAGTGGCCCCTGGGACGGCTCCACAGGGCTGATAACCGGGTTGATAACTAAAGTACCCCTGCAGGACCCGGGCAACACCAGGGTTATCATAGTGGGCCCGCCGGTTATGATGAAATTTTCAGCCATGGAATTTTTAAAAAGGGATATTGCCAGGGAAAACATCTGGGTATCCTTTGAAAGAAAAATGTGCTGCGGGCTGGGCAAGTGCGGACATTGCAAAATAGACGACACCTATGTATGCCTGGAGGGGCCTGTTTTTAACTATACCAGGGCAGAAGAGCTTATTGATTAGGGGGTGGGAGTATGCTGGACATCAATACAAAGAAACTGATTAAAAATGCCTATAGGGTAACCAAAGACAGGGGATTTACGGCACTGCGCGTCAGGGTCCCGGGAGGCAGCCTGGATGTACGGTATTTTGATATAATAAAGCGCATCGCCGAAGAATATGGCAGCGGCAGGGTGCATATAACCACTCGTCAGGGCTTCGAAATACCTGGCATACCCATGGAAAAAATAGCGGCAATAAATGAAATTATGGCCCCCCTTCTGGCCGGCATGGAATCAGCCATAGGTGTGGAAATAAAGGATTTGAACGGGGGATACCCCGCCGCAGGCACCAGGAATGTTTCGGCCTGCATAGGAAACAGCGTCTGCCCCTTTGCCAATTTCGACACCACTAAGCTGTCCCGGAAGATTGAAAAAGTAATTTACCCCAATGACTTTCATGTAAAAATAGCTGTCACCGGCTGCCCCAACGATTGTATAAAAGCCCATATGCAGGATATTGGTGTAATAGGTATGGTGCTGCCGGAATATGACCCGGGCCGCTGCATAGGCTGCGAGGCCTGTGTGAAAAACTGCCGCAAAGTGGCCAGCGGTGCCCTTTCCATGGTTAATCACAAGGTAAAAAGAGATCATAAGCGCTGCCTGGGCTGCGGCGAGTGCATACTTAAATGCCCGGCCTCGGCCTGGACCCGGGGGGAAAGTTATTACCGCCTGGTGATCATGGGCCGCACGGGCAAAAAAAATCCCCGCATTGCCCGCACCTTTATGGAGTGGGTGGGGGAAGACGCCGTATTGAAAGTAATCGACAACATGTATGCTTATATAGATAAATATATAGACCGCACCCTGCCCAAGGAGCATGTGGGCTACATTGTGGACCGCACCGGGATTCCGGTGTTCTGCCGGGAAGTTTTACTGGACGTAGACACAGGGCCTATGGGTAAAGTTGCAGGGTTTATACCCTTTGGCGGCTATATTTATGATAGTTCGGCTTATTAGCCGGTCCTATTAATGATCAAAGACATGGAAGAAACACATAAGGTGTACTCAAGCACTGATTCTAATTTAAATGATGGGGGTGTTTATATGTTATTGAGCGGCAACTGCAGGACTACGGCAATGGGGATACTTCCGCACGATAACATTAAAACGGCTTTAGATCTGGCGTTGACAGTGGATATTCCATTTTGGCCTCAATTGCCTCATTACAGCTATTACGAAGATATGTATGTTCAGGTGAGTGAACATTTTCCCGGAGTTATCATTGATACCGGACAGCAAAAAATAAGTTTAAATAAAGAATTGTTCTACGAACAATTGATAGACTATTCCATAAAAAGTGAAAATGAAGAAATATATAAGCTTTCGAAGCAGTTTTCCTCATCCTTTGATGCCTTTTTAGCCTGTGATTTATCACGTTACGAAGTAATCCGCGGGCAAAGCATCGGCCCTATAAGCTACGGGCATAAAATTGTAGATGAAAACTTAAAGCCGATAATATATGACGATGACATAAGGGAATTTATGTATGAGTTTATTGTGCAAAAGTTAAATATGCAATACCGCCAGTTCAAGGAAGTTCACCCCAACCCCTTCGTATGGGTTGATGAACCTGGTCTGGAGATAATTTTTGGTTCTTTTTCGGGTTACAGCAGTGACCGGGCGAAAAGAGATTTTGGTGATTTTTTAAACAGGGTTGAAGGTCCCAGGGGTGTGCACCTGTGCGGTAACCCTGACTGGTCTTTCCTGCTAAGCGGGCTGAATCTTAATATTCTCTCCCTTGACGCATATGGCTGCGGGCAGATATTCTCCAGGTATTCGGAAGAAGTTAAGGCTTTTCTGGATGCAGGGAACATCATCTGCTGGGGTATTGTCCCTACTCTTACTGAAGAACTAAATTCAGAGAGTGTGGAAGCACTGGCTGTAAAACTGGAGGAACTCTGGGGTAACCTGGCATCCAGGGGGATTGGCATAAAACAAATATTAAAACAGGCCTGGCTGGCACCGGCCCGCTGCTGCCTGATAAACCCGGACGGATATCTGACTGTAGAAAAATCATATCAAACATTGACTAAAATATCTCTGCTGTTAAGGGATAAATATGATTTGAGCGACTAGTGACAGCGAAGAAAAAAATTCACTGCTCCCTTGCAGGCATAAAGGCGAAAGCCTATGGGTTTGTACCAGATGCCTTCCCGCATTGATTCACGGATAAAAATTCTACAAACATATTACTAAACGAATGTTAACGCGATGCTCGCAGGCATATGAAGAAAGACGGTTCGCCGAATCTGGCGATGGATTATCATGGAAATAGTCGATCATACGAGTGACTTTTTATAACATTGGCAAGGAATTTTCATTTCGGTTAACGAATTTTAATTAAAATTTAAAAAGGAGGTTTAAATAATGTCGGATTCACCCCGTGGAGCATTTATCCAAAGAGACAAGACAACGTATGCCATTGTACCGAGGACGCCAGTAGGATTAGTAACTCCTGATTTTCTAGAAAAAGTTGCCCGTGTAGCTAAAAATTTTAATATACCCATTATTAAACTTACTTCTGCTCAACGGTTAGCATTGGTGGGTTTACTTCCGGAAAAAGTCGAGGAGATCTGGGCTGAACTTGGTACTGATATTGGACCAGCAGTAGAACTTTGTGTTCACTATGTGCAAGCATGTCCTGGAACAGCCGTTTGTAAGTTTGGTGTATTAGATTCACTTGGGCTAGGCTTGCGTTTGGAAAAAATGCTGGTGGGATTAGACTTACCGGCTAAAGCTAAGATTGGGGTTTCAGGCTGTCCAAATAATTGCGGAGAAGCATATGTAAGAGATATTGGTGTTTTTGGCAAAAAGACAGGATGGACTTTTATCTTCGGTGGTAATTCCGGAGCACGTCCACGTATTGGCGACGTGATTACAGATAAACTAACTGATGACCAAGTTGTTGAACTAGCTCAAAAATGCCTGGACTATTACAAAGCGAATGCAAAAGGAAAAGAAAGGACGGCTCGCTTTATCGAGCGAATCGGTATAGAAGAGTTTAAAAAAGCTGTATTATAAATTTCCGTTAATCAAAGCCACTCGTTTTGTGTGGTTCTAAAATAAGGTATTACATTAAATTAAGAGGTCATCTTATGTTTAGTGATTTTCGCTGGGACTTACTTGAAAGTATATTGAAATAAGTTCAAGTAGGGTACACTTATATTAAACGTTTAAGTCAGATATGTGAATAATTCGGGTTTATGTTTGACGGGCAGCAATAATACTGTATTATTGCTGAGATGGAAAAAGCAAATTCCTATCAAAGAGCTTTTTTATCTGATTATGCAGTATAGTTTTGCCGGGCCAATGCCGCGAACATCTTTGTATTGTGCAATAAAATTGGAAAAATTTCCTTGTAAATTAATTTTACCTACAGTATAAAAAGAAAGGCCAAGAAACAGTTGGAAATCTTGGCCTTTGTGCAGTATGCTGTGTTTTTGAAGTTTCGTTATCTTTTTTTCCTGCCTTTTTCTTTGATAAATTTCCTGGCATTTTTAATACCACCCATGCCGGAAAACATGGAATTGATTTTTTCGGCTTCAATTTGCTTTGAGCTAAGCCCATCATATTTCGCTTCTTTTTTAAGCTTTAGGTAGCTTTCCAATCGTTTATCTGTAAGCTCACCATATTGAATAGCCCTTTGCACTGCACACCCCGGTTCGCTTTGGTGAGCGCAGTCGCGAAACTTACACTGCTGAGCCAACTTATCAATATCTGCAAATGCCCTTGATAAATTAACATTTTCAACTCCCAATTCTCTCATTCCGGGTGTATCAATGACAATTCCACCACTTTTAAGAACCAGTAACTGTCTGCGTGTAGTAGTATGTCTGCCTTTATCATCTTTGCGGACTTCATTGGTTTGCAGAATCTCGCTTCCTGCCAAACGGTTAATTAGTGTAGACTTGCCCACACCAGAGGAGCCTATAAAAGCAACGGTTTTCCCCGGCTGAATATATGACCGGATACATGTATATCCGTCTTCTGACATAGCTGAAGTGACCAATACATCCACACCAATTGCCACAGACGAGACCTGTGATAGCTTCTCCTGTAGGTTATGGCAAATGTCAGATTTAGTTAGCACAACTACTGGAATGGCTCTGCTGTCCCATGCGATAGACAGGTAACGCTCCAGTCGCCGCAGGTTGTAATCATTATTCAGTGCCATACAAATAAATACCGTGTCAATATTTGCTGCGACTATCTGTGAATCATTCTCCGTTCCTACCGCCTTGCGCTCGAAGGAACTCTTTCTGGTAAGAACATGATGGATAATTGCGTTTCCATATTCATTATCGCTACGGTCAATCATCACAAAATCCCCCACCGCAGGATAATCGGATAAACAGGTCGCTACATATCGAAATTTGCCGGATATTTCCGCAGAAACCTCCCCCTGGTGGGTAACTGCTTTGTATAAATCCTTGTATTGCAAACAAATTCGGCCAATAACCCAATTTGGATATAGGGTTGCCTCATGTAAAAAACGTTCGCTTAAACCATATTTTTTTAAAATATTATCCAACAATTTTATTTCCCTCCTAAAAATGATTCAATCATCTTTTGGGAGGTTCTATGTGTTTATTTTACTTTACACGCACCTCCCTTTTATATACAATGACTGCAATATCCGTTGTTTTGTACATTATTCAACATCTCCTTCTCTCATGAGCTGCCAATAGTATATATGATATTTTAGCTTTAAGCCACTGAACAAAATGATATTATATTCAGTAGATTATGTGACACATTATAAAAAGAGTGTGCAGCACAGTTTTTCGAACCGATGCTGCGTTATATATTTGAAATATAACAACAAATACCCTGACAAATTCCATGCAACGTAAAAAATATAAGGTTTCCGGTTCCAGGGAGGAACCGGAAACCTTATATTTCAATTGGCGGGATGTATGGTTTATAGGAGTTGCCGAAATTCGCTTCTAATATTTTATTCCCGGGTCATCTGCCATCATGTTGACAGTGCCCTCTGGATAAAAAACATTATAATGATTTAGTTGGGGGTCGGAATTTTGCTGGGTGGCTTTGGGAAATATGAATAACAGCTGATATTTTTCTCCAGCCTTATAAACCAGCATATCTTCAGTATTAAAATGATGAGTGTTTTCTGGCGCCCCTAGAGCCTCTTTAACTTTAGACATTGTAACATGTTTAAAGCTATTATCGTATGATCTTACATCAAAAATCTGTAGACCCTTGTTAAACCCGAAAACCACATTATGTTTTAAATAAGTGATATACGTCCCTTTAGCAGCATAAACATAGTCTTGCTTGTCCGGATCTCCCCATTTCTCTTTTACGGTTTCTAAAACAGTGGTTTCAACAGGGAATTCACAGTTTATAACCTTTCCTTGTTGGGCTAACTGTATAATCTCATTCAGCAGTTTAGTTTGTGAATCATTTTTTTGTTCCGGAATTGAACTGCCTGATCCTGTTGAACTTTCATCGGGTTGCGTGCTATGCTGCTGCAATGTTCCTTTTAGGGATGAGGAACAGCCCACCAATAAGATTAGGCAAAGCAACAATAAAGTTATAAAAGATATGAACCTTTTTGTCCTGAACATTTCGTACCTCCTTAAGGAAAGGGGAAACACCTTCTTCCGTTACCTAATATCCTTTACTGCCCTGAAAATAGCCTGCAACAGGCATTATCATCCTCTGATTACGACGCCTGAGGCATGGATGCCTCTTAACAATTTTACGAAGGAATGCCCCCAATTTATATATAGATTTTCATTTCTCTGACCGTAAGTTTAGCCTAATTCTTTAATAACGTTATCCCGGTATTTCTCAGCTTCATTTGTTAACTTGTAGTTATTATTCTTGATCAAATCTAAAAACCCACCTAATGATTTTAAAAACTCGCTGTTGCCGGTATTTGCAACCGCATTTGAAAAAATCTCCCTGGCTTTGGGGTCTAAAGTTTTTGAATCGTAGCTAAAAAGTGGAGTGTTGTTCGCGCCATACAGGGCAAAAGTAACGTATTTTTTAAACAATTGCTTTATTTCATTAACTTTCACGGAATCCTTGTGGTTGTTAATAAACTTCTCCTGGCCCAATGCTCTCTTTAAGACCTCGTCCCAGCCAATAACAAGCGCCGCGTCTTTTGCCGGGACTTTATCAGATTCTTCAGCCATTATGTTAATATAGTCTTTCATGTCGGGAGTTACGTAGGAACTGAAATTCTTATAGAATCCGTAATCAATAATAGGGAAGAAAAACCCTTCAGCAGTTTCCACCTTGTAGCCGCTGTTTTTTGTCCTGGCCAATAGCTCTTTGAGCCCAGTGTCTTTAATGTCAGATTGAGCAGTGATGGCTTTGTATTCACTGTTTATTTTGTTTTGTATGCCATCTTCATTAAACATATTTTCAAAATGCGGGAGATTGTTTTTTTGTATTTTTTCAAACTGGTCCACCATCTTTGAAGCATCTTCTTTTGAAACGCTGGAAATGTTTTTGTTTATGAAGCCGGCAACTTCTTCTGCGCTGGAATCCTTTTGAATGAGGGTATGGAAATCACTCATTACCGTATCAGCTTTCGGTTCTTTTGGTGTGTCAGGTTCAGTCTGCTTTTTTGCAGTACACCCAGCGGCAACAGCAACCAGGACTAAGCAGAAAAGAATGAGAGCAAGTTTTTTTAACAATTCAATACCTCCCATAAGTTGGGGATATTCCTCCGAACCAAAGCTACTTTAAATAGGGGACATTCCTCTGCCCCCGGAGCCAGGCTACAAATAGAGGTGTGTCTCCTTTCCTTATTTGACAATTTAAAGAGTGAAATGTTCCAGGGTATTCACTGTCAACTTAACCCTTTTAGCTGCTATCTAACGGGGATCGTAACCTACACCGACCAAATACCCGTCTCGTCCTGCCGGACAAGTCGCTTCAGCTAGACCTGTTTAATCGAGCTGCCGGCAACCTCCACCACCGCCTCAATGCCGTTGTTCGCTACCAGTTTAAGGATGATTCCGGCACCTTCGGTTCGCCTGTAATACCTTCCGGTGATACCTTTAACTCAAGTTTGCAACTTTTCTAAGATTTATAACGGTTTTTGTGCCAAAGACCCAGTAAAATCACAATGTCATTAACTTAAGGATTTTTAAAATATAAGGAGTCAAATA
>CAZXQO010000014.1:0-92289 GCA_964643075.1 uncultured Peptococcaceae bacterium | reverse complement strand
CAGGGGTGTGTCCCCGTACCTTATAACCGTCCCCATGGCTCCGCTAACTTTTAGTTTGCGCTGTAGTACTAATGGATTGCTCTTAAAATTGTTTTGTGACGTAAGCAATGGTGGGAAGCTTGAATGTTTAGAAGATTAAAGTTGTTCCGCAGAGAGAAACGCTGTTTCATTATTTATAACCTATTAAGGTCTGAATGTTAAGAAAATTCAGATCAAAGGTTATTTGTGAAGTTTATATGCTTATATTGAGGGTCGAATGGTAGTGCAAAAAAAATAGACAGCCGCATTTTCCATTCAAGGAATCATACGGCTGTCTGGCCTGTAAAGGTTATTCTGTAGTGACGAAACTTTGTGGTGGCAAGCCCAGTTCCCAGGATTTTAGAACCCTTCTCATAAGTTTGCCGCTTCTGGTTCTGGGTAGGCTGGAACATACTTCTACTTCACGGGGTACCAGTCTGGGACCGAGATTTTTTTCGATGAAATTGCACAATTCCCTGAGCAATTCATCTGACCAGATGTAGTTATGGTTTAACACTATATAAGCCTTGATAATTTCACCATGCAGGGGGTCCGGCTTTCCTATAACTCCGGCTTCGTCAACTGCAGGGTGCTCCACCAGCTTGCTTTCGATTTCGTATGGGCCAACTCTCTCGCTGTCAATTTTGATTACGTCGTCAATACGCCCCTGGAACCAGAAATAGCCTTCCCTGTCTCTGTAAGCTAAATCACCGGTTAGATACCAGGGGGGAAGTCTGAAGTATTCACGGTATTTCTCATCATCTTTCCATATTCCTGTCATCACAGCTGGCCATCCGGATTTTATGGCCAGCTGTCCCATGGCGAAAGGCGGTAGCTCCGCTCCGCTTTCATCTATAATAGCGGCGTAAATACCCGGAAACGCCTTACCGATGGCACCCGGCTTTAACGGCAGACAGGAGAAATTGGCTATCATCAGGGCACCGGTTTCGGTCATCCACCAGCTGTCATGAACCGTCAGGTTAAACTTTTTCATACTCCAGCGATTGATGATGGGGTTAAGGGGCTCTCCCACGCTGATTATTTTTCTCAGTGTTCCAGGCTGAAAATCTTCCCAGGAGGAACAATCTGCATTCATTAAATTTCTAAGCAGGCTGGGGGTGGTGTACCATATGGTAACCTTGTTGTCCTTCAGCAGTCTGTAACAGTTTTGGGTGTTGGGGGACTCCTTGTAGACAACGATGCAAACTCCGTTGAGCAAAGGCGCCCAGACACCGTATGAAATTCCAGTAATCCAACCAGGGTCGGCGGTGCACCAGTATACATCCTCATCCCTGAAATCCAGTACCCAGCGGCCGGTTTGAAAGTATTGGGGCGCTCCTGCGTGGGTGTGGATGACACCTTTGGGGTTTCCTGTAGAGCCCGAGGTGTAAAGTAAAAGCATGGGGTCCTGCCCCTCCATCCATTCCGTCACGGGTGTTGAGGGGGCGTTGTCTACCAGGCTGCGCCAGTTGTATTCAGCATCGTAAGAGTCCGTGGTTACCACCATACGGATTGAATCTATTTCATCGTCCGCGATGCGTTGCCGCAGGGTATTTGTGGTAATCACCATAACTGGTTCACTGTCGGCAAGGAAAATCGAAACCGAATCTTTCATGTATTTGCAGTGCAGCGGGACGGCGATGGCGCCTATTTTTACCACTGCCAGCAGGCTGATATAGAATTCCGGGCAGGGTGGCATGAATAGGGCTATCCGCTCTCCTTTTTTAATACCCAGGTCTTTTATAGCATTGGCAAATTTATTGGTTAGCAGTTCCATGTCCTGATAAGAGTAGCATTTGCGCCCGGAACTGTCGTCATAGATTAGGGCCTTCCGGTGGCCCCTTCCCCCCAAAACGTGCCTTTCAATACAGGAATAGGCGATATTAACCCGGCCCGCCCGGCTCCATCCTATTTCGTCTTCCGCGTCTTCCCACCGAAAGGTGGCATAAGCGTAGTCATAATCATCTAAATTCTGTTTTGTCGCTGGCTTGTAATCATATGGGAAATCCGTGTTCATCCGGCGTTCCCCTCCTGTGTTATATGATTATAGGTTTCCTGATCATCTGTTTGCTGGGTTGTTGATCAGCTCCTTGCGGTAGCCCAGCTGTGCCGATATGGACATACACGCTTCCTTGAGCACATTAACCAGCCGGTAAATCCTCTCCAGAGTGAGTCTGGAACTGGGTCCGGTGATACTCAGGGCGGCAATTACACTGCCGCTGTGGTTGTACACCGGGGCGGCAATAGAGCGCACGCCCTCTGCCATTTCCTCGGCGTTAACGGCAAATCCCTGCTTGTGGATTTTAATGAGATGAGTAATCATCTGGTCTATGTCGGTTATGGTGTTTGTCGTGTACTTTTTCATTTCCAGATTGCCCAGCAGTTCTTTGATACCCTGCTCGGGAAGCGCGGCTAGCAGTACTTTACCTTCCGCCGTACAATGGATTTCTCCCCTCAAATCAAGATTAACCGTTACGACTTCCGGAGAATGATCCCGCTCAACAAACAAAACTTCGCCTCTGTCCAGAACGGCCAGTTGTACAGTTTCCCTCGATATCTCAACCAATTCTTGCATAAACGGCGTTGCTACCTTGCGAAAGTCCAGGTTATTAAGTGTTTTTAGGCCCAGGTAAATTATTTTGCCGCCCAGTTTGTACCGTTCCGTATGTGGATCTTTTTCCGCAAAGCCGTATGCCTGTAAGGTAGATACTATCCTGTGTACAGTGCTTTTATGAAGTTTAAGTATCTGACCCAGTTCCGTGCAGCCGAAGCCCTGGGGCTGCCTGGCCAGTGCTTCTAATACTATTAACGCTCGCTCCACCGAATGTACTGGATTTTCTGGCGGGTGTTCAGCCATTGGCGAGTCTCCTTTACCGGTCTAATGTCAAAAGTCGAAGGTCAAAAGTCAATAAGAGCCGGAAACCTTAGACCCTGGACTTGAACAGATTCTGACTACTTGATATTAATATACCTTTAGTTTTCTGGCAATGGCAAAGAAACATGCCCGAAAGGATGCTTTTGCGGCCTGAGTTGTTGTACACGGCTACTGCCAGCCTGACTACAGTACCCAATGACTTTCAGCCGGGTGGGGAAATAGGTTTTTCCAATTACCAATAACAAATATTCAATTACCAATTGGCGAAGGGTGTGTTATATATATATAATAAATGGGAGAACAGGTGAAAGAGAGTAAAACATGCAATTTTTTGATCTGGTGCCGGAAAAATTATTCTCCGTACTTACATCTAAAAACAAGGATATATACCTGGAAGCCCTTTTGGTCATACATAGTTATTACCGTCAGGAATTGCTCGTGCGCAAGGCCGATTTAATAGCAATGTTTATTCATCATCTGGAGGACAGAATGATGAATCTTAGCGAAGAGATAGGGGACGAGCCCATCGGGGGAAAAAACCTGTCCGGCCGGGCTCATTTTTTGTTGCGCAAATTAATCGGCTCCGGCTGGCTGGAGAAGGAATACCACCCCAATTCATTTGAGGAATACCTGGTGGTTCCGGATTATGCGTCAGACATACTCAGCGTTTTATACGGGATAACTGATGACAGCCCGGGTGAATATAATTCGCTGGTTTATTCAACTTATTCCTGCCTTAATACTGCCGATGCCGAACGGGATGATTTTATGCTGGAAGCCTTGCTGCAGTCCCACGGGGCTACGGTAAGGCTGAGGGAAAACCTGCGCCGGCTGTACAACAATATGCGCCGTTATTACCAGCGATTGCAGGACAAAGAGGAGATCAGGGAGATCATGAAAGAGCATTTTGACAATTATCAGGTGCTCGTACTGGACAGGATTTATCACCCCCTGAAAACCTTTGACAGTATCCCCCGGTACAAGACCAGGATTTTGCGTATATTGCGTAACTGGTTGACTGATGTAAGAGTTATTGAAAAAATTTCCGCCCTTATGGTAAGGAAGGGCTACCGTGCCGTCCCCGAAGAAGCCAGGGCCGATGTTGTAAGGATGCTGGGTGAAATTATAGACACCTATGAAAATATCGAAAATCTGCTTAGGGAAATTGATAAAAAGAACACCAGTTACACCAAGGCTTCGGTGGAGAGAACACGGTACCTGCTCAACACCGACCGGGATGCCCGGGGCAAACTGGTGGAGGTGCTAAAAAGCCTGCCTGGCCTCAGGGAAAGTCTATCTACCGGAACCGAAAGTTTGTTGCAGGAAGGCATCAACATTTTCAGGCAGCAATTTATAGACGAATATTCACTTTACCGGGAGCGCCAAAGAAAAACTGCCGGTGAAGCCCAACCCCTGGCGGTTACCCCGCCCGGACGCCGCAAGGAGATGGAGAGCGAATTTAACCGCTTTGAGCAACGCTTGCGGGACAGTCTTACCCACAAGAAAATAGTCCAATTTATCAGCGCTTACCTGCAGGAGAGGGAGACGGTGACCAGTGAGGAATTACAGCTGGAGGAAACGGAGGATTTTGTGAAGCTCATTATGGCAGTGTTGAAAAATAATGAAGAGGACATACCTTATCAGGTCCGGTTTCTGGACGGGTACGTTTTAGTAAACGGTTATCGCATTCCGGACATGGTTTTCTCTGTCAAAGGGGTGGTTCGTTAAATGTGGTACAAGGATTGGGCTTTGCTTACCGCCGAGGAACGGGAGCATTTTTCCAGAATTGTCAATATGCTGCTGGCCAAAACGTTTATACTAAGAGACCGGCTGGAGCACAGGGAGAAATCCCTGGCGGCGGACAGGGATTTCCGTTTTGTGGAAAGGCACTATCACCTTTGCAGGGATTACCTGGGGGTGGCAGGGTGGGAACTTACGCTGGAAACGGATTACGGGGTGGCCTGGGTTTCCAATCCCGCCGGTTTCAGTCGCCGGCAATTGGACAAGGTCACCACTTATTTTCTGTATGTGCTGCGTTTGATTTACGAGGAAGAGCGGGAAAAGCTGTCCATTCGCAAGGAAGTCATCACCACGGTGATGGAGGTTGTACAGAAACTGGGCTACCTCGGGCTGATTGACCGCCGGATAACGGATACCCTGCTGGCGGATAGTTTTGCGATATTAAAGGATTTTAATATTATTGACAAACTGGACGGAAGCTGGACCGACCCTGAGGCTAGAATATTGATTTATCCCACCATACTATTTGTAATCAGTAATGAAAGAATTAATTTTCTGTACCGGAACCTCTGCGAGGAAAACGGCGCGGATGATCATGCCGGTAACGGCAAAACCCAAAAGGGGGAATAAGCGGATTGAAGCTTCTGAAAAAAATGTTGTTAATCAACTGGCATTATTTCAGATATCAGTTGATTGATTTCGACAGAATTAATTTTTTGACCGGGGTCAACGCATCGGGCAAGTCCACCCTTATCGACGCCTTGCAATTACTTATACTGGGCGACACCGCCGGCAATTTTTTCAACAAGGCGGCCAACGAAAAATCCAGGCGTAATCTGAAGGGATATTTACGGGGGGAAGTGGCGGAGAATGAAGAAAAGGGTCTGGTTTATCTCCGCTCGGGCAATTTCACCAGCTACATCGTGGCTGAGTTCGAAGATACCGTAAAAGACAGGCGGTTTTGCCTGGGGGTAGTATTTGACTGCAATGCCGCCGGCGATTACAGCCACCGTTTTTTCTCCCTGGAACATGCCATGCCGGACAATCATTTCATAAACCACAGGATGCCTTTTTCCACAGACTCTTTGAAGGCGTTCCTGCACGAAACTTATGGCCGGCCAGCCGTTGATTTTTTTGATTCCAACCAGAGGTACAGGGAAGTGCTGAGGGGCCGCATGGGCAATCTTAATGAAAAATTTTTCCGGCTGTTCCGGAAGGCGGTACCCTTTTCCCCGATCATGGATATCAAGGGTTTTATTAGTGAATTTGTATGCGACATTGGCGGCAGGCTGGATATAGAGGATATGTTGGAGAACATCCGTCATTACAAACAGCTGGAAAGCGAAATGGAGACTATCAAAAAGAGGGTAAATGCGCTGGAGGATATTAACGGCTGCTACCTAACCTATGCAGGGGAAAAAATGCGTCTTACCACGCAGCAGTATATTATCGCCAGAGCCGGACTGGAGCTGATAGGCAATGAGATTAAAGCCCTGCGTGGGGAGGCTGGTAAGGTTACACAAAAAATCAATCAAGCAGACCAGGAACTGTCGGAAGCTGATACAGCTATTGATGAACTGGAAGTAAAAAGAAGCGGACTTATTGATGAAAGGAATGCTTCTGACGTTACAGACCTGG
The DNA here is from genome assembly GCA_964643075.1 of uncultured Peptococcaceae bacterium. Lineage (GTDB taxonomy): Bacteria > Bacillota > Desulfotomaculia > Desulfotomaculales > Desulfocucumaceae > Desulfocucumis. The sequence continues at coordinate 86,018 of CAZXQO010000014.1, read as the reverse complement.
AACGCCGCCTGAAAGACGAAAAGGACAGGCTGCAACTGCAGGTGGACATGCGCTTGAAAAATCGGGAGCGCATAAACAGAATTCTTATGGACATGTCCGCCGTCTGGGGCAGTCTTGTCAAGCAATTGGAAGATGCCGGAGCGGATCGCCCGGACTTGTCTGCTCTGATTCCCGGGCTTGAATTTATCCGCAGGGCGGCCGGTGACGCCGGGCTGCTTACCAGAGAAGAACTGAAGGCGGTCAGCGACGCCATGAGGGATTTCCGCAGGGAACTGGCGGATGTCTTTGCTGATGCCAGGGAAGAACTATCCCGGACAGTAAATAGAATAAAACAGATTGAAAATGAAATCAGGGAACTGGAAAGGGGTATAAAACCTTATCCCAGGCAGTTAAACGGTCTGAGCGCGGCCATTGCTGCAGAAATCCGGAAAATCTCCGGGCGGGACATAATGCCCCGGGTATTCGCCGATTTGATGGAAATAAGGGATGAGCAGTGGCGTAACGCCATTGAGGGGTATTTGCACACCCAGAAATTTTATTTGTTGTTAGACCCGGATTTTTTTCTGCCGGCCCTCAATGTTTATGACCGGCTTAAATTTCAAAAGGAATTCTATGATCTGGGCATTGTGGATGTGGCTAAAATTTTGTCCAGGAACCCGGTGGTACTGCCGGGAAGCCTAGCTGAAGAAATTATTACTACTGACGACTACGCCCGGGCTTATGCCGACTTTTTGCTGGGGCGGGTTATAAAGTGCGGGACGGCTGAAGAGTTGCGCCGCTACGAAACGGCCATTACCCCTACCGGAATGCTATACCAGAGATTTGTGGTCCGCCAGATTAATCCCTCCCGTTACCGGCAGCCGTATATCGGCCGGGGGGCTGTGGCTGAGCATATTAGATTAAAGACTGAAGAAGCAGCTGCTTTAAAAAGGAAACTGCCACACCTTCAGCCCAGGCATGATTTATACAACTGCCTGAGGGAAATACAGGAATTAAGCGATAACGATGTCAACAACCTGCTGGAATGGGCCGCCTCACTGTCAGGCCTGCAGGAACTCCAGCAAAGGCTGCAGCAAAGCATAAAAAGGTACGGCAGCCTGGATTTGGACTATCTGCACCGTCTGGACGGGGAAATAGAAGCTATCGTGTTGCAGATTAAGGATAAAAATAAACTCAGGGACTCCCTGATCAGGGAAAAGGGCAGGGCGGAGAACCGCCTGGAGAGCATTAACGGGGACCTGGCCCCGCGTCTTGAGGAACAGCACCGGCAGAAACAGATTGAAGTTGACAAAATGTTCCACCGGGAGTGGCGGGAGGAAAAAGGCGAACCCGTTTTCACGGAAGCGTTAAATAGAATCAACGGACTGGATGAAATTGTAGATTATTATGCGGGCCAGCTTGAAGAAACCTCCAGGATTGCAGGATTGCACCGGGACGAACTGCTCCGGTTAAGGAGCAATTACAACCGCGATTATAAATCTTCCCTGGACATCAGCCGGGAGCATAACCAGGACTGGGAAAATGAAGCGGTTCGGCTGAAGGAGACAAGGCTTACCACCTATGAGCACAAAATTAAAAAGGCCAGGGAGAAGGCTCAGCTGCAGTTTCAGGAGGATTTTGTCAGTAAATTAAGGGAAAACATTGAAACCGTGGAAAGGCAGCTTTTTGAACTGAACATAGCCCTGAAGGATGTGCCCTTCGGGCGCGACCGCTACCGCTTCAGCGTAGTTCCGAACAGGCAGTACCAGAGGTATTATGACATGGTAATGAGCGATTTGCTGATTCAGGGCCATAATGTCTTTTCCGGGGAATTCCAGTCAAAATACCGGGATGTGGTGGATGAGCTTTTTCGCCAGCTGGTTGATACCGAAAACGGTGAGCTTTCCCCGGAAAAGCGTGTGGAAATGGAGAGAAACCTGGAGCACTTTACGGATTTCCGGACCTACCTGGATTTCGATTTAATAGTATCCGATGCTGAAGGGAATGAATCCCGCCTTTCCAGGATGATTAGTAAAAAATCCGGTGGTGAAACTCAGACGCCCTTTTATATATCGGTACTGGCCTCTTTTCTGCAATTATACAGAGTGAAACAGCATGGGTTCAACAACACCCTGCGGCTGATCGTATTTGACGAGGCCTATAGCAAAATGGACCACCAGAGGATTAAGGAGAGTATAAGGCTAATCAGGGATTTGGACCTGCAGGTGATCATATCCGCACCCACGGAAAAAATAGCCGATATAGCGCCCTTGGTAGATCGTAATTTGTGCGTAACCAGGGTGGATGGGGAGACCTTCGCCAGGGCTTTCGATCCCAGAAAACTGAACGAAGAAGGTGCCTGAGCCGGGAAGGCTCTTTTTTTTGGGGAAAACATTCCTTAAATTAGGGGACATTCCTTCTCTGATTTGTTAAGAAGAAAGGGATATAGCTAACCCAAGAAGGTGTGTCCCCTTTCCTATTGCTATTTTTCCTGAAAATATCTATATTTACAATAAAATATGACCGGTTATAATTATTTCCTTGTTCACCGTAACCCTCAAAAGCATTATAATGTTAAGAAAATGTTAAGAAATAGCCTCAAGATCCTTTTCAAATCGACATTATGCTTGTACAATTAATAATGATTGTAAAAAAATGAACTATCTATTCGACTGATAGGCACAGCAGGAAGAGGTGATCAAGATGTGGCATGTGATCGTGCTCGGTCTGGTTGGAGGTATGGGATTACTTCTGTACGGCATGACCATAATGAGTGAGGGTCTGCAAAAGATAGCCGGTTCGAAACTGCGTCAGGTTTTAAGTTCACTCACCCACAACCGGTTCAGCGGACTTATCGTTGGTGCGCTGCTAACAATTCTTTTTCAGAGCAGTACCGCCACCACGGTAATACTGGTGGGTCTAACCAGTGCCTCCGCCATTGCACTGAGACAGACCTTGCCGGTGATTCTGGGCTCGGATATTGGTACCACCGTTACTGCCCAGTTGATTGCCCTAAAAGTGACGGAAATTGCTCTGCCCATAGTGGGCATTGGAGCCAGTATAATCTTTTTCAGCAAAAGGGATAAGTATCGCAGGTACGGCCAGGTTTTGATGGGCTTCGGCCTTATGTTTCTGGGGCTGAAAATAATGTCGGAAATAATGCTGCCCCTGAGGCAGGACCCTTTTTTTCCTCAGTTGATGGCCAATATGAGCAAACTTCCACTGCTAGCCATGTTTGTGGCGGCCATTTTTACTTTTCTGATACACAGTAGTGCTGCCGCGGTTGGTATTATCATGGTAATGGCTATGCAGCACCTGATCGACCTACATGCCGCCATCTACTTGCTATTCGGTGCAAATATAGGGACCTCCTTCACTGCTATACTGACAGGCATTGGTTCAACCCGGGAGGCCCAGAGAGTGGCCACGGCACACCTGTTGTTCAAATTAGCCGGAGTTCTTATAATGATTCCACTGGTGCAGCCCTTTGAGACTTTACTGCTTAGGCTGTCTTCGTCCCCCGCCTATCAGGTGGCTAACGTGCACACAATATTTAACATCGCCATAGCCATAGTATTCTTGCCTTTTATTCCTAAATTTGCAAAGTTACTTGAAAAAATTCTGCCGAATAAAAAGGAAGAAAAGAAATTTAAGCCCAGATATCTTGACCAGATGCTGATCAAAACGCCGTCCATTGCCCTGGGCCTGGCTACCAAAGAGATCATGCGCATCTGGGATTATGTTCTGGATATGACCAAGAGTATTGCTGCAATTTTTGAAAAGAATGATCTGTCGCTGCTTCAGCAGGTAAACAAGACGGAGGAAAAGGTTGATATTCTATACAAAGAATCCAGCGAATATTTGACCAGCCTGCTCAGGCAGCCGCTATCCAGGCAGGAATTTCTAAAATGTATGAGTTTGATTAATATAGTCAACGATCTGGAGCACATAGGAGATATTATAGAAAAGAATGTTACCTACCTGGCCCAGTGTAAAATAGACGGGCAGTGCAATTTTTCGGAAGAGGGCTGGGATGAGATATCCATCATGCATAAAAGGGTCTGTGATCTTATGCAGATGGCCAATATGGCTTTGGTGACCAGTAACAGGGAGATGGCTGCCAAGGTGATTAAACTTCAGGTGGAGATCGATAAAATGGAGCGCCATCTGAGGGTGTTGCATATTCACCGCCTGCGCATAGGGACACACGAGTCGGAAGCGACCAGTTCCACCCACCTGGATTTAATCAATGCGCTGCTGCAAATAAGCGTTCATACAAGGAACATAGCCATGGAGGTTGTTAATGAGCAACTGGAAATGACAGCCAGCGGCGAGAGACTGGATGCTACCGGGATTACCACCCCCGGCCAGGCTTAATACAAGCACTAACAAAGGAGCGCACAGGTTCTTCGATAGAGGTTATATGCCATCCATATAACTGCCGAAAAGTGCCTTCCATTTGGTTGTGGCGATGTTCTGCTGACCGGCCCGGTAATGGGCGATACCCTGTCTGGCCAGATCATAGGAATTGGTCAGGGTGCGTCCAAAAACGTTGAAAAGTGATGAATTCGCATACAGGTATTCATCTATATGGGTTTTGGGTTGTACAGGGTCCTTTAAAAATGGTTTTTTGTTCTGACTGAAATAAGTATAGGCATACCTGAACCACTTGTGTACCGATTCAAAGGATATATCCAGGCTGGTCTTACTGGCTATATGGTCTGTGAACATTTCCAGGTGGAAAGAGCTGACTATACTGGCATGAGTTCTATGCCAGGCCTTGAGTATTCGTAAGAAGGGCAAAAATTCCGGCCCATTGCGCTTAACCGCCTCCTCCATCCACTTCTCCGGTACAGCCGGGTTGCGGTTAATCCACAGGGTGCCCATGGGCATCAGCAGGTGTCCCTTGTCTCCTTCAAGTACTGCAAAAATGGGGGTGATGGAGAATCTGATACCTTGTAATGTAATGAATATGCGGTTTCGTGCATTGGTTATGTCTACGCCCGGGTTCCACTGGGAAAGGAATTTTTGCATCGGCAGCAGTATTTCATTTACAATGGGTATTGTTTTCTGGGGTGCGGGCATTACAACAATAACGTCGACTTCCTTCAGCGGGCTGATCATGGTTCCCCGGGTCAGGGAGCCGCTTAGAGAGACCTGGCGGATATTTAACTCGTGGGCCTTTTCAAATATATGGCTGAGGTTTTGAAAACCTACAGCAACGGCGTCCAATTCTGCCTCCGTCGGGGTGCAGTGCTGCAGCATTTTGCCCAGTGGTTGATCCTTGACCAAATGGGTAAAGGGTTGGGGTATGGTCAGGGGGGGCATTTTAATTTTTATTGCAGAACTGGTATCGGTTTTTGGTTTACCCTGCACAGGGTTTAGCGAGTCCAGTTTTATTTCCGTTATTATTTCGTTATGCTCAACAAATCCTGTCTCCTGCAGGGCGAGTTCATAAAGAGGGACATTTCCGATGCCCTTAAGGCCGCGGACCCCCAGAAAGCGGTAAATAACCTGCTTAAAATCACCCAGGAATGGTTTAATCATTTCAATGGTGGTTTCATCTGTGAGTATCTGATTGGGCAGGGCCTGACTGTTGAGCCTGGCGGTCCTGTCCACGGACTGTCCATAGTAATCGATACCGTTATTTTGCAACCGTGTGGCTATGCCATGGTTAAAGCTTATCTTGGTACGGAAGGAAAGCCCATCGTCATGGATTGTTTTAATAAACTCCAGTGATGCCAGCATGGCCTCCAGGGGGTTGTTGAACACAACCATGACTGCATCTCCTATATGCTTCACTATTCGGCCATTATACCGCTGGCATATGTCATCGGCCAGCTTGTTGTGGCTCACGGCCAGATTAACCCCCTCGGATTGTCCCAACTGATTCTTTAAGGCAGTGGAATCCACCAGGTCGAAAAAAGCTATGCAGAGGGCCTCCAGATTACCAAGTTTTTGATATTGTGATAATAAAGTTGCGTCCAAGGTTTTCCCCTCCGTTACATTTTGGCCATACTATATCTAATATTTCTGCCAGTAGACGAACCCGTGCATTGAGAATTCACTTTCTATGATATAAAAATATTATACGATAAAAAATGTGCCGTTTACTACTATCCATTGGAAATATTATGATAAAATTAGAGAAAAAGTCGAATGGCGGTGAAAAACATGCTTGTTAATTATGCCGAGAAAGCGGTTAATCAATTAATGGCGAATGTAGTGGAAAAAATCAGGGAACAAGATGCCGGGGCCTGTCTGTGTGAAATATGCCTGGAGGATGTAGCGGCCAGCGCGCTGAACCAATTACCGCCCCTTTATGCTTCCTCTGAGCCCGGGGACCTTGTCACTGAGTCACAGCTCAATGAATTAGGGGGGGAGCAGAAAATTATGGCCGCTATCATGAACGCCGCCCAAATTATCACCAAAAATCCCAGGCACGGTATTGACAGGGATATTGAAGATCTGGTCAGGGACAAGGCTAAATAATTTCTCCTGCATATTTCCTTTGTGCAGCCTTCAGAAGTACCATTTTATTTTGTATTTATTCTTTTTTCATATTTTTTTAAGGTTATGCTGTGAAAATGTAATATATAGACAAAGGAGGTATGGAGGCTCATGACCGGGATCAGAAACAGCAAAACAATAACATTAATTGTGCTGGGAGCATTTGTACTGGGAGTGCTGCTTGCCGGCACAGCCTGTTACCTGGCTCCCATCCAGCCATCCCAGGCGGTGGATGGGGAAACGGTAAGTGTTGGACAGAATCCAGTGGGGACAAACCTTATAGCAGATATTGTAGAAAAAACGAGCCCGGCGGTGGTACTGATTGAGACCACAGCCCAGACACAAAGGAATAACGACCCTTTCTTTAACGACCCTTTCTTTAAGGACTTTTTCGGCAACCGCGCTCCCTATCAAGGTGGCACCCAAACTACCCATGCTTTGGGGTCCGGTTTTTTAATCAGCAAGGACGGTTATATACTTACCAACCAGCATGTGGTGGCCGGGGCGACTAAAATAGAAGTAGTCCTGGAAAAGGGTAACAAGAAGGTAACGGCAAAAGTGATGGGGTCGGATGCCGAGTTGGATCTGGCGGTGCTAAAAATTGACGCTGGAAACAACCTGCCTTACCTGGAGCTTGGTGATTCCAACCAGGTAAGGGTGGGTGACTGGGCCATCGCCATCGGTAACCCGGACGGTCTGGACCATACCGTAACCGTGGGGGTAATCAGCGCCAAAGGCCGTCCCATAACAATACAAAGCAGAGATTATAAAAACCTGTTGCAGACGGATGCTTCCATTAACCCTGGCAACAGCGGTGGCCCCCTTCTAAATATGAAGGGTCAAGTAATAGGTATCAACACGGCGGTAAACGCCTCCGCTCAGGGTATCGGCTTTGCGATTCCCACCAGTACGGTAACTCCGGTTCTGAATACACTAAAGAATAAGGGGAGCATAGCGCATCCCTGGATGGGGGTATACATCCAGCCTGTTACCGATGACATCGCCAAATACATCGGAATGGACAAACCTGCGGGAATACTGATTAGCGATGTGGTAGACGGAGGTCCGGCTGCATCGGCCGGGTTGGCCCGGGGCGATGTGATCATGGAAATTGATGGGCAGAAGATTAATACCACCGGGGACCTCACCACTAGAATTGAGAAATGCAAGGTTGGGCAAAAAATAACATTGCTGGTGTTCAGGAACAAACAGATTGTCAATGTACCAGTGGTTATAGGCGATAAGGGGAATGCGCAATAATCGGATTTGATCATTTCACCACGGGGATGGCGGGGATGAATCGTCCGATATGAATTGATAGCCCGCCGGTAGTCGAATATGTTTCGGCTGCCGGGGGCTTTTTAATAAGGAGAAAAAAACTGTAATGCTGATATTGGTTATTGATGATGATCCCAAAATAAATGCTCTTTTAAGGAGGGCACTTTCCTTTGCGGGATACACTGTGGAAACTGCTACTGGCGGGGTCACCGGCCTTAACATTGTCCATAACAGCAAGCCGGACCTGGTGGTGCTGGATATAATGATGCCTGGCATCGACGGCTGGGAGGTTTGCCGCAGAATCAGGGAGACGGATGACATTCCGGTACTGCTGCTTACCGCCAGAGATGAGGTAGCCGACCGCGTGAAAGGCCTGGACCTGGGGGCGGATGATTACCTGGTGAAGCCCTTTGCCCTGGAAGAATTGCTGGCCAGAGTCAGGGCCTTGTTAAGGCGCAGCAGGTCTCCGGAAGACCAGACCGGTGTTCTGGCCTATGCTTCCCTGGTTCTGGATACCGGAACCAGGGAAGCCAGGCGTGGTAGTCGTACAATTATTCTGACGGCTAAAGAGTATGATCTGTTAAAATTGTTTTTGGAAAACCCCAGGCAGGTACTAACCAGGGATTTGCTCATGGAAAAGGTTTGGGGTTATGATTTCAGCGGGGAGTCCAACGTTCTGGAAGTATATATAGGCATGTTGCGCCAGAAGCTGGAGGAAAAAGGGGAAAAAAGGCTGATTCAAACCGTGCGGGGAGTAGGATATGTATTGAAAGAGGCATAAACTGTATTATGGTGGGGGATTTTATGTCTGTTCGCTTGAGACTGACACTTCTATATACGGGCTTGTTGGCCCTTACTCTTTCCATTTTTGCGTCCATAGTGTACGTAAATATGTACAGGACCCTTTACGGTGAAATCAACCAGAGCGTGAATTCAATGGCCCACTCGGTGCTGAAGTCGGCGGAAATAAGCATGTCGCCTTTTTCTCTGGAAGTTCATCTGCCCGATGTAGATGTATTCTCCTCGCCGGATACTTATATCCAGGTGGTTGATAGGGTGGGAAGGCTGAAGGACCACTCCCGCAACCTGGGCGATCAGCTACTGCCTTTAAGTGAGAGTACCCTGACTAACGCTATGCAGGGGAAAGCGTTTTATGAAACAGTCACATCTTCCGGCCGCAAATTGCGTATTTATAACCTTCCCATTGTAGTGAATGGAAATGTGCTGGGCATACTGCAGGTAGGCAGGACGCTGCACCAGGTGGATGAGGTTTTAAACAGGCTCAAAATATTAGTTTTTTCCGGCGGACTGGCTACCGTATTAATTGCTGGCTTATTAGGCTTAAGTATGGCCAAAATGGCCTTTTGCCCACTGGAGAAAATAAATGCCACTGCCTCAACCATTCAAAAGGGCAGTGATCTGGGACGCCGCATTGAATATATAGGGCCGCAGGATGAACTGGGAATGCTGGTAATTACCATCAACAGGATGCTGGAGCGGCTGGAAACCGCCTACCGCAAGCTGGAAAGCGCCAACGAGGTTCAGCGGCGGTTTGTGGCTGACGCGTCCCATGAGTTGCGGACTCCCCTTACTACCATCCGTGGTAATGCTGAGTTGCTTATAAAAATGCAGCAGGACAGACCTGCCGGGGAAATTGATGCACTTAGGGATATAGTTTCCGAGGCGGAAAGGCTCACCAGGCTGGTGTCGGGCCTGTTGGCCCTGGCCAGGGCGGATGCCGGCCAGTGTTTTGATACAAGCTCTGTAGAAATTGCCGCAGTCATGGACGATATCGCCAGGGGTGCCCGGCTCCTAAGTGAGGACGTACAGTTCGAGTATATTAGCGCACCGGAAATAAAGGATTTGAGGGTCAATGTTAATGCCGATCTAATAAAACAGGTTTTTTTCATCCTTCTGGACAACGCTTTTAAATATACACCCCCAGGCGGGAAGGTGATCCTGACCCTGGAGGGCGAATCCTGGGCGCCAGGCGGGGAGGACGGTACCCGTATGGTGGGGATTACCGTTAGTGACACCGGGCCGGGTATTCCGGAGGAAGACAGGGAGAAAGTATTCGGTCGTTTTTACCGCGGGGATTTCGCCAGGGGAACAAGCGGCTCCGGCCTCGGACTGGCTATTGCCCGGTGGATTGTGGAGCAGCACGGAGGAACCATCGGGGTTTGCAGCACAGTGGGTGAAGGAAGCCATTTTACGGTATATTTGCCCGCTGTTATTTAAATTTGATTTTATTTACATTTTTGGGCTGGCTGGAAAATATATTTATTAAAAGGGATTGACAGTCAAATTGAAGTAAATTATAATGATTATAAATAAAGAGAGGTTATGAAATTGTAGCAATGATTAATAAATTAAAGAAAATGGGGTTGAAAGTGACCCCGCAGAGGCTCGCAATATTACAATTTCTAGAGGGAAATACCTCTCATCCTACGGCGGAGGATATTTACAGGGAGTTAAAGCCGCAATTTCCCTCCCTTTCCCTGGCCACGGTCTACAATACCCTGGAGTCACTGGCCGGAGGCGGTGAACTGCAAGAGGTGAGGATTGCCAGTGACAGGAGGCATTTTGATCCCAATCCCGTCCCTCACTGCCATTTCCTTTGTCAAAATTGCGATGTAATTTATGATCTGGAGATGTGGCCGGAGGAACTCCGGGTACCGTGTGAAATAGACGGCAATCTGATCCTTAATTCCACCCTTTACCTGTACGGCACATGCTCCAGATGCAGGGCCGGGCAGGGATTTAATCAGCCATAAACACGGAAGGAAGTGTATATAATGAAAACGAATGATAATCTGATGGCCGCATTTGCCGGGGAGTCCCAGGCCAACCGCAAGTATCTGGCTTTTGCCAACAAAGCTGAAAAAGAGGGCTATGCCAGTGTGGCCAAGCTTTTCCGGGCCATTGCCGAGGCTGAAACCATCCATGCCCTGAAGCACCTGGAAGTCGCCGGCAAGGTGGGCAGCACCCTGGAGAATCTTACCTCTGCCTCAGAAGGGGAGCATTATGAATTTGAAAAAATGTATCCCGAATTCTTAAAGGTAGCAGAAGAAGAAGGCAATAACAACGCTGTCAAATCGATTAAGTTTGCCCTTGAGGCCGAGAAAGTGCACGGTAAGCTTTACGAATCGGCCAAAGCCCTGCTGGATGGCGGCAAGGATTTTACCGCCGGAGATTTATACCTGTGTCCGGTGTGTGGCTGGGTTGGCGGGGAACCGGTTCCGGATCGCTGCCCTATCTGTAACGCCCTTGCCAAAGCTTTTCATAAATATTAATTGGGGACATTCCTTCTTGTAACTGTTAAGACGTTAGAATTTTATATAACCCAGGAAGGTGTGTCCCCTGACCTCTGTATATTGGGGACATTCCTTCGCGAAATCGTAATAAAAAAAGGCCTGAAAGTAAAAACTTTCAGGCCTTTTGTGTATGAGGAGGCATACAACTATGGCAACATCACAATTAAATAGTAGCATACGCATACCACGTTAACAATTAATAAAATGTGGTAAAAGTTTTACTTAACGGTCCCTGAGCAGCATGTTCAAAAACCAGCTGACAATACTGGTGAGGATGGCTCCCAAAAAGGCCGCCCCAAAGCTGTCCACGTGAAAGCCGGGCACCAGCAAGGACGCCAGGCCGAAGGTTATGGCGTTGATAACCAGTATGAACAGTCCCAGGGTCAGCAGGGATAGGGGCAGGGTCAGCACAATTAGCACCGGCCTGATTAGTGTGTTTATCAGGCCCAGAGCCACTGCGGCCAGTATGGCCGGCCCTATTCCAGATAGATATATGCCCTTGATTAGATAGTCGGCAACAAGAAGGGCGACGGCATTAATTACAAAGGGTATTAACCACTTCATGTTTGTCCTCCCGGCGCTCCGGTTGATATTGGCCTGTCCGGCCTTAATACGTAAATATTTCGACAAAGATAATAATACTCCTTCCAATTAAGCCGGTGCGAAGGACGACAGAATAACTCTGCTGCGGCATTTGCTATGACTTGACGAAGGCTAAGGATTTGCATTAATGTGTAGTTGCCGGCCATGAAGGGCCAGTCCCGGGAGATTACCGGAATACAGGCAGAAGCAATACGGGGTGTGTTTCTTGTCCAATAAGAGAAAAGATTTCAGAAAATGGGCCATGGCGGATGTGAAAAAGGCTATTGTTGATTATAGGATGATATCCCATGGGGATTCCGTGGCGGTGGGGCTTTCCGGGGGGAAGGACAGCGGCGTGCTGCTTTATGTGTTATGGGCTGTGCGGCGCATTGCCCCGGTAAAATTTGATATCCATGCCATATCACTTGACCTCGGCTTCGGGATGGACACCGGTCCGCTAAAGGAATACTGTGAACGCCTGGAAATACCTTTTCACTTGCTGCCCACGGATATCGGCGAGATAATATTTGACGTCAGGAAAGAAAAAAACCCCTGTGCCCTTTGCGCCAACCTGCGCCGGGGAGCTCTCAACGGACTGGCCCTGGAATTGGGCTGCCGCAAGGTTGCTCTGGGCCACCACCTGGACGACGTGGTGGAAACTTTTTTTATGAGCCTTTTATACAACGGTCAGTTCAGGACATTTGAACCCAACACTTACCTGAACCGCAAGGATATTCACGTGATTCGCCCCCTGGTTTACCTGGAACAGGAAACTGTACAGGAGCTTGCCCTGCTGGAAAAAATACCGGTGGTGCCGAATCCGTGCCCTGCAAGCGGGCTGACCAAGAGGGAAGAAATAAAAATGCTGGTCCGGGAACTGATGAATAAATATCCCGACCTCAGAAAAAGAATGCTGACTGCGCTGCAGACTGCCGATCTAAGAAACCTCTGGCCGCCCCCAGGGAATGAGCAATTAAACGAAAAATAAAAATAATAACTCCAGGATGGCCCATACGGTCACGGCAGAAATTCAGTGACCGCATGTTTTATTTTTTCTTTAATGCTCTTTTTGAGGTGCCCGGGCAGCGGTCTGCCGTCGTTTAGGCAGAAATAGTCGGGTATATTGATATCATTGTCGCAGGCCTGCCGGTGATACTGCATCACTCCATCCCCTATGAAGCTATCGTCTTCAAACACCTGATACCTGACGATATAACTGGGGTCTACGGATAATTCCCTGTCCACCTGGGTGAGGATGTTAATAGCCATGGTTGTCCTCCCTCTCTACGGTTAAACATTTGTATTGTTATTTTACCTTGTTTGTGCTGCTGGCATACCGCAAGTGTTTCTGAACAGCCCGGATTAACGGAAGGGAACTTATGGTTACGATTGTGTTAATATTCACTAACTATCTGTGGAGCATGCCATTAAATTTGGATTTAGTCGTCGATATTATTGTAATGGTATAATAAGCGCAACCTTTTCTAAGATGTAAAATATCTAAAATAGTCTGCATATTTGTAATATTATTATTTTGTTTTAGGCTGCCTTTTAGTATTTACTCCCTGTAAATATGCATATATAATCAGCTTAAGTTATGTGAAATATTTATCTATGGAAACTGTCTGGCGATCACTTAAGCGGGGTGAAACTCATGGGTGTATTGACAAACTTTTTTAATCCTCAGTCGGTGGCTGTAATAGGCGCCTCCAGTTCCCCGGGCAAAATAGGCCACGCCATCTTGAAAAATGTTATTGAATCGGGTTATGCCGGAAAAATATTGCCCGTTAACCCTAAAGAGGATGAAATATTAGGCCTCAGGGCTTATCCGGATATAAAAGCCGTTCCCGGGAGGGTTGAAATGGCGGTCATATCCGTTCCGGCGGCAGGTGTGCTAAAGGTGGCCGGAGAATGCGGCCGGGCCGGGGTAAAAAACCTGGTGGTCATCACGGCAGGCTTTAAGGAAGTGGGCAAGGAAGGGCTGGACATGGAAAAAGATTTGCTAGCCACCTGCCGGGAGTATGGCATGCACATGCTGGGTCCCAACTGCCTGGGTATGATAGACACCCATATGCGTATAAACACTTCATTTGCCAAGGTATATCCCCTTAAGGGGAATATAGCTTTTTTCTCCCAGAGCGGCGCCATGCAGGTAGCTCTTCTGGACTGGAGCCTCACGGCGGGTATAGGTTTTAGCAAGGTGATAAGCCTGGGCAACAAAGCTGATTTGTCGGAAATTGATTTTATAGAGGAGGCCGCCGAAGATCCTTATACCAGAGTGATTCTCTGCTACATTGAAGATGTGGCCGACGGTGAGAGATTTTTGCAGGCGGTCAGCCGCGCCACCCGAAAAAAGCCTGTTGTCATACTTAAATCGGGCACCAGCCAGGCGGGCGCCCAGGCAGCGTCATCCCACACCGGGGCGCTGGCCGGGAGTGACCTTGCTTACGAAACAGCCTTTAAGCATTGTGGTGTGATCAGAGTAAAAACAATGACCGAGTTGTTTGATCTGGCCACTGCCTTTTCCAAATGCGCCCTGCCCGCCGGAGATAAGGTGGCCATCGTTAGCAATTCGGGGGGGCCGGGAATCATAGCCACCGATAATGTGGAGACACACGGGCTGAGGATGGCCCGTTTCAATAAGGACACCCTGGAGGTTCTCCGGGGCGGCCTGCCGCCGGAATCCGGGATCTACAACCCCGTGGATGTACTGGGGGACGCCAGGGCGGACCGCTACCGCTTCGCTCTGGAGAAGGTTTGCGCTGATTCTAATACCGATGTTTTGATGCTCTTACTCAGCCAGACTGCCACCACCCAGGCCATGGAAACGGGCAGGGCTTTGATAGAGGTGAAGGAAACTTATCCCGACAAAACTTTTTTCGCCTCCTATATGGGCGGGGATGGGCTGAAGGAAGGGGTCAACCTGCTGACGGAGAACGGCATTCCCTGTTATACTTTTCCTGAACCGGCCATATCGGCCATCAGCCAGATGGTGAAGTACCGGCAATATATTAATTTACCTTTGCAGGAAGACGGGCTGGAATTTCCCGATGTGGATAAGAAGGCCGTTAAAGCCATATTTTATGATGTATTAAAAGATAACCGGCTGGTTTTGCTGGGTAGCGAGGCGGCGGAAGTGGCCAGAGCGTACGGCATACCTGCAGCGCCGGTGGCGCTGGCCACCACTACGGCTGAGGCGGTGGAAGAGGCCGAAAAAATAGGCTACCCCGTGGTGCTGAAGGTGGCATCGCCGAAGATACTGCATAAAACCGATGTGGGTGGGGTTAAGGTGTCCCTTGATTCACCCGCGGCGGTGAAGAACGGATTTTTGGAAATAATGGAGAGTGTAGGAAGGCTAATGCCCCAGGCTGTGGTGTACGGGGTAGAGGTCAACGAAATGATGCCCCGGGGTACGGAACTGATTATTGGTATGTCCCGGGATATTCAGTTCGGCCCCATGATTGTATGCGGCCTGGGAGGCATCTATGTGAACCTTTTAAAAGACGTGTCTTTCCGGCTGGCCAGGGGTCTGACCCGCGATGAAATAGTAAAAATGATTATGGAAACCAAGTCCTATACCCTGCTGAGAGGGTATAGGGGTTCCGAGCCGCAGGATGTTAATGCAGTAGTTGATGCTGTGGGCCGTGTCGCCAGGCTGGCGCTGGATTTTCCGGAAATTACGGAACTGGATGTTAATCCGGTGTTTGTATATCCTAATGGTTTAAGCGCCCTGGACGTAAAAATTACAATTTCAATGTCGTGAGGTGAATGAAATGAAAAATCTCTATATTATGGGAGCTCCCGGGAGCGGGAAAACTCTGATGGCACTGGGTCTGGCCCTCAAATTCAAGCAGGAGGGGTACAGGGTTGCTTATTTTAAGCCGGTGGGTACGCCGGTCCGGGCAAACAACCAGGTTGACACCGACGCCGTGCTGATGAAAGAGGTCCTGACCATGAGCGTCTCGGTGGAGGAAATAGTGCCTATCCGGGCCGGTATGTCCTATCTTTCGGCCGACCGCAAGCAGGATAGGCTGGGGGATATAA
The DNA here is from genome assembly GCA_964643075.1 of uncultured Peptococcaceae bacterium. GTDB lineage: Bacteria > Bacillota > Desulfotomaculia > Desulfotomaculales > Desulfocucumaceae > Desulfocucumis. The sequence goes on along the minus strand of CAZXQO010000014.1, from coordinate 70,311 downwards.
TGTCCGCTTACCAGAAGGTGTCCGGGGGCGCTGATCTGGTGATTATTGATGGCGCTGTTTTCCCGTATGTTATGACTTCCTGGGGTCTGGACGACATTACTCTGGCTCCGCGGATGAACGCCGCCGCGCTGCTAACGGTAAAGATAGAAGACGATTTTAGCCTGGACCGGGCCATTTTTTATAATGAATTTCTATCGCTTAAAGGCTTGCCCCTGGCAGGAAACGTGTTTAATAATGTGCACAGGCCTGTGCTGGCCAAAGTCGAAGGGGTTTATGTCCCGCTGCTGGAGGAAAAGGGGTACCGCTCGCTGGGGGTAATACCCCGCCTGGAGGCTGTTGCGGCGCCCACCGTGGAAGAGTTTTACCAGGAGTTGGGCGGTGAGGTACTGGCCGGGCACAACAGAATGAATTTGCAGGTACAGGATATTGTCATTGGTGCCATGACCATGGAAAGCGCCTTGAAATTCCTGCGCCGGGCCACGGACAAGGCAGTAATACTGGGCGGTGACCGGGGGGATCTGGCCCTGGCAGCCCTGGAAACCGGCACCTCCGTGTTGATACTTACCGGTGGGCTGTACCCCGATGTCAGGGTGCTGGCCCGGGCGGAGGAGAAAAATGTGCCGGTGATACTGGTTCATTACGATACCTATACCGTGGTGGAGAAACTTCATATGGTAACCCACAAATTAAAGCCGGAGGACCAGGAAGGCAAAAGGCTGACCCTGGAGAATATTGATCATTATTGCAACTGGCGGGCCATAATGGACGCTTTGCAGGAATGATCCTCCGGGAATTGTAGCCATATGGAGAGGGGGCAGCTCTCAGGCCGTATGCCGGCCGGTGCTGCCTCTTTGTAATTTATAATTCTGCCTTTTGTGCAGATTTGCTGTTAATTCTTAATCCTATCTTTTCCGGAACTTTCCTGCGGCAATATAAAAGCGTGTAAAACCCCTTAGCCGGCAGGAAGATTCCGTCGGAACACAGAATTACTGTTTTGGTATGCATACTTTCAGTGGAGGCGACTAAATGGATATACTATCTGCCATTGGAAACACACCGCTTGTTGAATTAAAAACATTAAACACTAATTCCTCGGTCAGGATATTCGGGAAGTTGGAAGGATGCAACCCGGGTGGCTCGATAAAGGACCGGCCCGCCTATTACATGATCAAAAAGGCTGAGGAATCAGGCGAGCTAACCAGAGAAAAAATAATCCTTGAACCAACCTCCGGGAATACCGGTATCGCCATAGCCATGATCGGGGCCGCAAAAGGATACCGGGTCATGCTTGTGGTACCCGGATGTGTCAGTATGGAGAGAAGTCGCATTCTTGAGGCTTATGGCGCCGAAGTAATACTTACACCTGCGGAAGAGGGGACCGACGGTGCGATCAGGAAGGCGCACCAGATTATTAACAGCCAGCCTAAAAGTTATTATATGCCCAATCAGTTTCAAAACGATAATAATTCACTTTCCCATTACGAAACGACCGGGCCGGAAATTTATTCCCAAACAAAAGGATTGATTGAAGTATTTATTGCCGGCATGGGGACAACCGGTACGTTGATGGGGACGGGCAGATATCTTAAAGAGCAAAACCCCGGCATCAGGGTCATCGGCATTGAGCCCGTGAAGGGTCACGCTATACAGGGCCTGAAAAACATGGAGGAGGCCATAGTGCCGGAAATATACCATCCCGATATGCTGGACGAAATAATAACCGTTGAAGACGATGAAGCCTTCGAAACCGCGAGGCTGCTTGCTACCAGGGAAGGAATATTTGTGGGTATGTCCAGCGGCGCGGCGGTGGCCGGGGCTTTGCGGGTGGCCGGGAGAATGGAATCAGGCAACATTGTAGTTATACTGCCCGACCGCGGTGACCGTTATTTGAGTACAACACTGTTTAGGTCAATATGCGCAAAATGCTCTCCCTAATAGTGCGACAGGGGACGGTTCTGCGACAGGGGACGGTTCTTCTCTGTCGCACTTCTGGGTGTGATAAGAAAAACATTTGGTTGATATGATTCCACCGCACGCAAGAAAACAAAGTAAAAATAGTTTAATCATATTTTGATTCGTCGTAACACAATAAACCTGACATACTGATGTCAGGTTTATTGTGTTAATATTAACCAAAACAGTTGAAAGGAGGTTTTAGTATGGTTACCGTATGCGGTCTATACTGTAATGAATGCCATTCATATCAAGGTGAGTGTAACGGATGCCGGGAGGTTAGTGGCAAACCGTATTGGGTTCAATATATAGGCGAGGAAGTATGTCCTATATTTAACTGTTGTGAAGACATGGGAATAGTAAACTGTGGGAAATGCAACGATATTCCATGTAAGAAATGGTACGACTTGAAGGACCCAAACTTAAGTGAAGAAGAACACTTGAAATCAATTAATGAAAGGGTTGCAGAACTGAAAAACATATAATGCTCCAAATTCTGCCAAGAGACAAATTCAAGAAACTGGTTTTATGAGGTGGATTTGTAATGGGGAAAGCTCTTGATTATAAAAAGGAATACAGGGATTTGTACATGCCGAAAGGTAAACCGATGCTTATTGATGTTCCGACAATATATTTCATAATGGTTGACGGTGCAGCAGACCCTAATAATCCAGAGTTTCAGCATGCAGTCGAGTTCCTTTATGGGTTGTCCTTTACCATTAAGATGAGCAAAATGAAGGGCAGGCAGCCGGAAGGTTATTTTGAATATGTTGTTCCGCCACTGGAGGGACTTTGGTGGATTGATGACGGGAACTTTTCCTTTGACCAGAGGGAAAACTGGAAATGGACTCTTATGATACGTCAGCCCGAGTTTGTTACTCTCGAAGTCTATGAATGGGCCTGCAATGAGCTAAAATACAAGAAGCCGGGGTTATCCGTTGCAAGGTCAAGGTTTGAAGCGTTTGCTGAAGGGCTGTGTGTGCAGGCTATGCATATTGGGCCGTATGCAACAGAGCCGGAAACAATGGAGAAAATTAATGCTTTTATTAAGTTAAACAGTTTAAAGGACTTAGTTGGAAATGGTGGTAAGCATCATGAGATATACCTGTCGGACCCGAGAAAAAGCAAGCCGGATAACATGAAAACAGTGCTCAGACATCCTGTGGGCAAAGCGAGATGTTGACGAATAAGTGCGACAGGGGAGAACCGTCCCCTGTCGCACTGTCGCATTTATTACAGTTCTACGACCCAGTTGAATTCATCGGGCAGCAGTCCGTACTGCACACCGGTGATATAATCATAAAATTTCTGTGAGAGTTCGCCCACGCCGCCGTTACCGGGTATTATAATCTCGTCTCGCCAGTTCAGCTCGTTGACCGGTGATACCACGGCGGCTGTGCCGGTTCCGAATATTTCCTGGAGTTTGCCGGTGCGGGAAGCCTCCATCACCTCGTCAATGGAAAGGCGGCGCTCCATTGTGTTCAGTCCCCATTTCCGCGCTATTTGCAGCACTGACTCCCTGGTCATGCCTCCCAGAATACTGCCCCCCAGGGGAGGTGTAATTACCTGGTCGCCGATGACAAAGAATATATTCATGGTGCCCACTTCTTCGATATATTTCAGTTCCACTCCGTCCAGCCAGAGCACCTGGGTATAGCCTTTCTTTTTGGCTTCCTCGGCGGCCAATATGCTGGCGGCATAGTTGCCGGGGGTTTTTACGTGGCCAATGCCGCCCCGCACCGCCCGGACGTATTTATCCGTGACCATTATTTTAACGGGCTGAAAGCCTTCAGGATAATAGGCTCCCACCGGCGACAGTATAATCATGAACTTGTAAGTGTGGGAAGGCCGCACACCCAGATAGGGGTCGGTGGCAATGATAAAGGGTCTGATGTAAAGGGAGGTCTCCTTGGAGCCCGGAACCCAGTCCTGTTCCAGTTGGAGTAGTTTGATCAATCCCTGAAACAGCAGTTCTTCGTCGATATGCGGGATGCACATTCGCTCGGCGGAACGGTTCAGGCGGGCCAGGTAGGAGCGGGGTCTGAAAATACCTATCTTGCCGTTCTCTCTCCTGTATGCTTTCACTCCCTCAAAAATGGCCTGCCCATAGTGTAGAACCATAGTAGACGGTTCCAGGCTCAGAGGGCCGTATGGTTCTATGCGGGGGTTATGCCAGCCGTCTGCGACGGAGTAATCAACTACAAACATGTGGTCGGTAAACTTGGTGCCAAAGGTCAGCTCGCTATCCAGCGGTTTCTTTTTCATAGAATCTGCTTTGTTAATTGGAATCGTATACAACTAAAAGACCTCCCAAACATTAAATCTGAATTATTTAATAATTTGCCTCTGTTTAATTTTCTATATTTATTCTATTTTTCCTTCAGGAATGTGAACGATAATATATTGAGGCGGGCTTTTTCCTGTAAGTGCTGTATGCTCATGCAATTACAGGAGTACAGCAGACAAACGCCCGGTGTGCTGTAAATCACACCGGGTATATTGTAATGCTTACAGACTTTCATCTACCGGAACATTATAATTGTAATAAAATACAAACCGGAGGGATTATACAATGGCTAAAGCAAAACGGCCCATAGTAAGAATTAATGAGGAAAAATGCACTGGCTGCGGTTTGTGCGTATCCCCCTGCGCCGAGGGCGCTATTGAAATAAGGGACGGCAAAGCCAGGGTAATTAAAGAGGAATTGTGTGACGGAGCCGGTTTTTGCATTGGAGCCTGCCCGGAAGGGGCGCTGACCGTAGAGGAAAGGGAAGCGGAGGAGTTTTCCGAGGAGGCGGTACACAAGCACACTCAAAGTAACCCGAGGAATTATATTCCTCAAAAATGTTTCCGCTGCGGTAGGAATGAGGATGAATTGCCGGTAATACCTTGCCGCAGCGCCGGGGAGAGCCTTTGGGTATGTACCCGCTGCCTGCCGGCGCTGATTCACGGGTAAGTCCCAGTGCAGCCGGGGAGAACATGCGCTGATCTGTCACGTCGGGGTTGCTGTTCGTTTTGAACGACCAGGGATGGGAGAATTCGTTCCATCCCTTTTTAATTTTCCGGGGAAAGCAGAGGCCAACCCATCAGGGGTGAAGACACCGGCATTTAATACAGTGGCCCTTGGAGGCTTTGAACAGATCCTTGAAAAGCTGGTCCAGTTCAGCATGCTTCAGCCGGAGCAAACCTTCGGGATTAACCAGCGTATCATTAATAAACATCCTGACATAGGCATGTTCCTGGGTTTCTACCACGGTTACCAGTTTATATTTATTCAATTTCCACACCCCGCCCCAAAATTCAGGATCAAGCAGGAGTTATACCACAGTTTTTTGTCATGGAGTCTACAGTTACCGTCTATTTTTATGATATTATTAGTACTACAGCGTGATATTGCTTATTCCGCTAACCTTTAAATTGCGCTGTAGTGTTATTTTAATATAAATAACGTGGTTTTACCGGAGGGATATAATGAATATATATTCCATCAGTGATCTGCACCTGTCTTTTACCACCAGTCCCGACCCGGACAATTGGCATGCCATTGAGTACAAACCCATGTCAGACTTGGATGAGAGGTGGACGGATCACGCCCAGGAAATATATAATAACTGGCTGCAAACTGTCGATAAAAATGACGTAGTGCTGGTGCCGGGAGATATTTCCTGGGCCATGCGACTGGATCAGATGCAATGCGATGTGCTATACCTGGCAATGCTTACAGGACATATAGTGGCGGTGCAGGGCAATCACGACTACTGGTGGCAATCTATATCGCGAACCAGGGAAGCTATGCCTCCCAACATGCAGTTGGTACAAAACGACCATGTGCGGTTCGGGGAGTTGGCCATCTGCGGCTCCCGGGGCTGGCTGTGCCCTAACGGCTCCTTTTTTAAAGAGGAGGATCAGAAAATATATAACAGGGAACTGATTCGTATGGAGAATTCCCTGAAAAGCGCGGCAGGGGCAAAGGAAATAATCGCCATGATGCATTATATGCCCACCAATGAAAAACACGAGTACAGCGGTTTTGTAGAGCTTTTCCTCAAATATGGGGTTAAAGCTGTTGTGTACGGGCACCTGCACGCCCGGGCCTGCCGGTATAGCTTGCCGGAAAGCCTGTGGGGGATTAATTTTTATCTGGTTAGCGCGGATTATCTTGGATTCAAGCCCCGGCTTATTTGCAGCAGGTAATCAGGACTCCTGCTTGTACTCCACCGATGCACAGCCAGGGTGGCAGACTATTAGCTTGCCATCCATATATACGTGAAAAGCCTGGCTATCCGGGGTGATGTTGAGATTGCAAATCCCACAGGAGGTTTCCTTCCGGCAGATGGCTATAAGTCCTTCCCGGGCAGTGCCGTTTACTTTTCCGGTGGCTGCTTTTAGCTTGTTTTTCAGAGGAGTTACTGGTGAACAGTCGGGATGGTAACACTTTCTAACCCTTTTGCCATCCTGACGGGCTTTGAATTCTACCACCGGAGTGTAAGGCAGTATATTTTTTTTGCAGCCGCAGCAGCGTAGCTTACGGGCACCGTTTCCCTTTAGCACGTATCTGGTTTCAATCGGCTTCTGCCGTACCAACCGGTCTTTCATATAGGAGAGCCTGGATTCATCCTCCATAATCCATTTTTCCAGTACCCTGTAAAAATCCCTGTAATTACGCTCGGCTAATTTGATGTGCGGCGGGAAGCCGGCCTTCAAAATCTGGCTGTAAAATGCATCTTCCGCAATGTCATGGGCCAGACCGTCCATCCGGGCATATTCCCAGTTGTAATTATTCTCCGTCAACCAGGCATGCAGGCCGTGAAATATGTTCCCGGAACATACCAGTATTTGGTCGTCCCTGCTTACACCAGCCTTTTCCATCATTTCTAGTACTGCCCTGCAGACTACCTCCTCAAGGCTTTCCCCGCCGTCCCAGGTCAGCGGGATGCGGGCCGTGTATGATTCTACGGGATTTTCGGACACCAGCACTACTACTTCGGAAAATGCTCGGCATCCGCCCCCGGCGTCTTCAATAAACCAGGTTCTCAAAGTTATTACAGCCTTCTTTCCGTTAGATACTTCTAGTATTCTCAGGTTGATACCTTTTTTCCTCCCGCAGGGGTATTATTGCCTGTCATTTATCAGAAGCTAGCGTATATTTAGATAAAATGGCATCCCGGAACTCTTCTCCGGGATTTATTATATCGCTAACGGCCTTTAAGACTCCGTCCTCGAAGGTCGGGGAGTAGCAGGCTGTATAGCTCGAACCCAAGTCTCACTTATATCATTGCCATAGATTCTCTTGGTTGGCTTTTGCACCATTATTTGTTTCGGGCGGCTAATTTTTTGTTTAATATATTTATTGCCAGTGCTAATCTATGAATATATAATGGAATTTGAAGTCGGACAGATTTAAAATGTCATACCCGGAAAGGGGAAACGTAAACATACCTGCCCGCTGACACTACTTAATATTGCTGTTGCAGTTACTATAGTAAAAAATAATAAACATACCGGCCTCAAAAAAGATTAAGAGAACAAACCGGTATAGGACTGAGGGAGGGGTTCTCATTGCCCAAGTTTATCTGTGATACCTGCGGAAGGGATGTGCTTCCGGTAGACGGGATTGTATCCTGGACCCGGGATGACAAGAAGCTGGGAAACTTTAAACTGACTCATAAAGATACCCATGAATGTAAATGCCAGCCGGAGAACAACAGGTACCGGGAACTTTATACCCTTACCCTGGCTAACGGTTATCTGGAGTTTATTTCCTATTTACTGGAGCGCTGGGAAGATAATTTTCTTCTTGATGACCCTAAATCACTGCGTAGCGTGACGGGACAACTAAACCTTCATATCCATGAGAAGCTGCTACTTTTGATGGAGGAGTAATGCTCCCGGGAATTTACGGTTATCTGTAACCGGCAACAGGTCAGATGTAGGCTAAAAATAAACATAAAAATATAAGGCAACTGCAATTACCTGGTGCCAGAGCTGCAGTTGCCTTTGTTTGTGTGGTTAAAAATTTTAAGCAGTGTTATATACTTTGGTTTGTTTTCTATTTTGGAACCATTCCCAGCTCTTCGGCCAGTTTAGTAAAGGCAGGCAGTGAATTTAAAATAATCTGCCTGTCAACGCAGTAAGCTATTCTGAAATAGCCCGGCATTCCGAATCCGCCGCCGGGAACCAGGAGTATATTGTATTTCCGGGCCATATTTATAAACTCCATATCATCAGCCAGGGGAGATTTTGGAAACAGGTAAAAGGCCCCCTTAGGTTTAACCATTTCAAAGCCGAGGGAGGTCAGGTGATTATATAGCAGATCCCTTTTTTCGCGGTATGCCTCCAGATCTACGGTTTCCCTCTGCAGACCGGCCACAAGCCGCTGCATCAGGGCCGGAGCATTTACAAAGCCCAGGGTGCGGTTGGCAAATATCAGGCCTTCCAGCATCAACTCCAAATCACTGATTCCCGGGCTTACGGCCAGGCAGCCGATGCGCTCACCCGGCAGGGCCAGGTCCTTGCTGTGCGAGGTGACCGCTATGCTGTTTTCTATGGATAAAAATATGCTCGGCACCTTAACACCGTCATATACAATTTTAGCGTAAGGCTCATCAGATATAACATATATGGTGCTGCCCAGTTCCTTTTCCTTTTCCTTTAGCAGACGTCCCAGGGCGTTCAGGTCATCTTTGTCATAAACCACACCCGTGGGGTTGTTGGGAGAATTTATGAGCACGGCTTTGGTCCTGGGAGTTATAGCGGCTGCCAGCGCGTTCATGTCCGGTTTGAAATCCGTTGTGCTGTCTGTCTCCACCACATTTCCGCCGTGGTTGTCCACATAAAACCTGTATTCCACGAAATATGGTTTAATAACTATAACCTCGTCACCGGGGTCCAGCAGTGTTTTCAATACCACATTCAGCGCCCCTCCGGCGCCCACGGTCATTATGATATGTTTGGCGCCGAAGGGCAGGCTGGTTTGTTCCCTTAATACTTCCGCTACTGCAGCCCTGGTTTCTGTATAGCCGGCGTTGCTCATGTAGCGGTGCATACCCGGGACGGGGTTCAGGGCAAGTCTTTTCAGCTCTTCCCGGAATCGTTCCGGCGGCTCCACGTTGGGGTTGCCCAGGGTGAAATCGTAAACCTTGTCTGCACCGTATATCGCTCTAAGCCTTTCGCCCTCCTCAAACATTTTGCGAATAAAGGAGGCTCCGGATAAAAATTTCTCCACCTTTTTGCTTATGGGCATTTTGCTCAACTCCTTGCATTATTTCCCTTATATAATTAGGGGACATTCCTTTCTCAAAGGAAGCCGGTCATAGGATGCCGGGGAAGCACAAGAACCGTACCCTTGCTTCCGTAAAGGTGTGTACCTTTCCTGTATTGGCAAAATTCTATACGAGTTTTAATAAAACCTTTCTCCCCGGCTGTTTTTCTGTACAAAGTACTCCGTGGATATTTACAGCAGCATTTGTGTGGTAAAATGGTAGTGATATTCTTACAGAGACAAGGTGGTTAAAATGGCTGCTGAAAAAAAAGACATCCTGGCTGTTTTATTCGATTTGGACGGCACTCTGTCTGACTCTTTGGACTTTATTCGCCACAACTATCATAAAGTTTTCACTGAAATGGGGCTGCCCTGGGGCAATGATGATGTCATGCGCTGGATTGGCATGCCTTTAAAGGAAATTGCCCGTAATTTCGCGGGCGATGGGGAGGAAAAATTTATTGAACTCTACCAGCATTATTTTCTCAGGGATCACGACAAATATACCAGGTTGTATCCAGGCACCCTGGAAATGCTGGAGGGAATAAGGGCAAGGCCCCTGAAAACCGGCCTGGTAACCTCCAAAGGCAGGCCCGGCACTGTTAGGACCGTGGAATTGACCGGGTTGGACCGCTATATGGATGTGATCGTTACGGCGCATGATGTGGAAAAACACAAGCCGTTTCCCGATCCGGTGCTGAAAGCGCTGGAAGTGCTGAATGTGCAGCCCGCCAACGCTCTCTTTGTTGGCGACAGCCATTTCGACATGGAGTCCGGCCGCAGCGCCGGCACAGGTATAATTGGTGTCCCTTGGGGCATGGCCCCGGTGGAGGAATTGTTAAAATACAATCCTCTGGGGATACTGGAGAACTGGGATGAACTGGAGAAATATATATAATCTTTTAGATGTTAATCAATTTCACCGCTATTCTTTTATCTTTCCTGCAACGGGGGCAGGTAAAGAGGTGCAGGCAGCAGGGCGATTCAAACGAGGTGTGAAAGTAAGGGCTGTAGGGTCCCAGGTAATCTGTCACCAGCCCGGCGTCCTGCATCTCGGCCCCGCAACTGCTGCACAGCGGCCCCTGTTCCATCAGGCCGTTACATACCGGACACATGGTACCCATCTACATTCCTCCCGGATCTATCTTGCTGGGAAATTGACATACGAGAACTTGCTAAGGAGATAACATCCAACTATTTCAATCCATCGTCTTTGTGTAGGCTTTGTGTGTGGCAGTCGGACTTCTTGCTCAAGAGCCACATGCTATGCTTAATCGCCCATCTTATTTTTACCTAAACCCCTCATGGCCATTCTCTTCGCAACCCGTATAGTATTCCTCACCAAGAACACACTGCTTTCCTGCCGAATCTACGTGTGCTAACGTCAGGATTAAATCAGGGCATATTAAAGCATTACCGTGGAATAATGGATATAGCATTCACAATACCAGCGGAGGTGTCCGTAATGGGTCATACAAAGGCAGGGCGGGAGTCCGGGCATTCCTTTCCGGAAATTGACGCCCTGGTGGAAAGAGCGGTGCGGGCGGTCGGGGATTTCATGTCCTTCGATCAGGAGCAAGTGGACAGGATAGTGCAGTCCATGGCCGTAGCCGGACTGGAGAAGCACATGGAACTGGCCAAATTGGCGGTGGAGGAAACCCGCCGGGGTGTTTACGAAGATAAAATAACCAAAAACATTTTTGCCACCGAGGCTGTTTACCACAGCATCAAGTATGCCAGGACGGTGGGTATTGTCCGGGAAAATGAGGAGGAAGACTACCTGGAAGTGGCGGAGCCTCTGGGGGTAGTGGCGGCGGTGGTGCCGGTGACCAATCCCACCTCCACCACCATGTTCAAGGCACTGATCTGCCTGAAAACAAGGAACCCCGTCATATTCAGCTTCCACCCGGGGGCACGGGCCTGCAGCACCGCCGCAGCCAGGGTCATGCTGGAGGCAGCGGTAAAGGCTGGAGCCCCGGAAAATTGTATTTCCTGGCTGGAGGTGTCGGGTATTGACGCCACCAGCTACCTGATGAAGCACCCCAGCGTGGCAACCATCATCGCCACCGGGGGCGCCGGGCTGGTGAGGGCTGCCTATACCACCGGGAAGCCGGCCCTGGGGGTGGGTCCAGGCAACGTTCCCTGTTATATTGATAAAAGTGCTAAACTAAAAAGGGCCGTAACGGACCTGATCATGAGCAAAACCTTTGACAACGGGCTGGTTTGCGCCTCGGAGCAGTCGGTAGTGATACACCGGGAGGTTGCCGGGCTGGTCAGAGAATTAATGGCGGAAAACGGCTGTTATTTTCTCCGGCCGGAAGAGATAAAAAAACTGGAGGGGCTTGTTTCACCGGGGGAAGCCGGACCGTCCTGCTCGCTCAATGCGGATATTGTCGGCCAGCCAGCCGGAAAAATAGCGGAGATGGCCGGTATGGATGTGCCGCCGGGCACCAGGGTGCTGGTGGCGGAACTGGCGGGGGTGGGCACAGGGCATCCTCTGTCTATGGAAAAACTTAGTCCTATACTGTCATGCTATGTAGTGAATGATTACCATGAGGGGATCAGCCTTTGCGAAAAGGTGGTTGAATTCGGGGGACTCGGCCACTCGGCGGTTGTTCACGCCGAAGACGAGCAGGTGGTTCAAGAATTTTACAACCGTATAAGGACCGGGAGGATTATTATCAATTCGCCCTCCACCCACGGAGCCATAGGGGACCTTTACAATGTAAACGTGCCTTCCTTTACTCTGGGCTGCGGCTCTATGGGCAGCAACAGCACTACCTCCAATGTTAGCGTGGATAATCTGATCAATATTAAGAGGGTGGCCCGCAGGCGGGACAAAATACAGTGGTTCAGGGTGCCGGAAAGAATATATTTCGCTGCCGGAGCTGTGCAGTATTTAAGCAAATTTCCCGGTATCAACCGGGTTTTTATAGTAACCGACCAGGTGGTGCAAGAGCTGGGAATGGTGGAAAGGGTGGTCCATTACCTGCACAGAAGGAACAATCACGTAGCTGTGGAGGTATTCAACGATGTAGAGCCCGATCCTTCGGTGGAAACCGTGCGCCGGGGCTGTGCCGCTATGAAGGATTTCAAGCCGGACACCATAATTGCTTTGGGGGGCGGTTCTCCCATCGACGCGGCCAAGGCCATGTGGCTATTTTATGAGCACCCGGAAGTTGAATTTGAATTCCTGAAACTTAAATTCATGGATATCCGTAAACGGACCTACAAATATCCCAAGCTGGGCCGCAAGGCCCGCCTCATAGCCATTCCCACCACCAGCGGCACCGGCTCGGAAGTTACTGCGTTTGCGGTAATCAGCGACCACGGCAGGCATATAAAATATCCGCTGGCGGATTATGAACTGACTCCGGATGTGGCTATCATTGATCCCGGCTTTGCCATGAGCATGCCCCCCCGGGTGGCTGCGGACACCGGCATGGATGTGCTGTCTCATGCTCTGGAAGCGTATGTTTCCGTGATGGCCTCGGAGTATACCGATGCCCTGGCCTTAAAGGCGGTGGAGCTGGTTTACAGATACCTGCTGCGCTCATATAAGAATCCGGCGGACCGGGAGGCCAGAGAAAAAATGCATTACGCCTCCTGCATAGCCGGCATGGCCTTTACCAATGCCTTTCTGGGCATAAACCACAGCCTGGCTCACAAACTTGGGGCCGAATTCAAAATCTCTCATGGCCGGGCTAATGCGGTGCTAATGCCCTATGTAATCGCCTACAATGCCAGTCTCCCGAAAAAATTCACCTCGTTTCCACAGTATGAATTTTTTCAGGCTCCGGAGAAATACCGCCAGATAGCTTCTTACCTGGGTTTTCCTGCCCGGACGCCCGAAGAGGGGGTTAAATCTCTGATTGAGGCCGTGCGAGGTCTGCTGAGAGGGCTTGAAATACCCGACACCATAGCCGGTCTTGGGGTTGAGCCGGAGAAATTCGCCTCCCTGCTCCCGGCCATGGCAGAGGATGCTTTTGACGATCAGGTTACCGGTACGAACCCCAGGTTTCCCCTCATTTCCGAATTGGCGGAAATGTTCAGGCTGGCCTTTGGCCCGCCGCTCAGCGCCGGGGTAGATCAGAGCCTGCTGGATTTTAGCCTTCTTGAGGAAACTGGAACGTCAGTAGAGTGGCCAGGGAAGGAAGGTATAGTCTTTACCGCAGATCCCGATGACATAATTAGAAATTCCAGCGAGGTGGTAACGGCGGTTACCGGCGGGAGTGAACAGCCCTTGCATTAGGTAGCCGGATGTTTGGGTCAAAAAATAAATAAAAACAGAAAACCCCCCTCTTACGGGGGTTTTTCTGTTGTTTGAACGGGGTTTTGTCATGGTGAAAATCAATGAATTTACCAGTTGCGCCTACGCAAGCTTTGTCGGTAGAATGTTTCAACCTGTTAAAAGGAATTCATGTCGACGGGGCGAAATTTGGTTAGTGTCAGTTTTAATGTGCAATGTTTTAACACTGTTATTGATGTTTAGAAAAGAACGATACGGAGAGGGGAAGTGAGTACGGGATGCCTGGTCAGGAACAGTTGCAAAAGGAAGTAATGGACAGGGATCTCTGTTCGTCCTGCGGGATTTGCGTTGGTCTTTGCCCGTACATAAAAACCGTCCGGGACAGGGTGAAGGTAATTTACCCGTGCGGTAAAGAAGACGGTGCCTGTTACAGGGTCTGCCCCAGAACCCCTACGGATATGGGGAACATGGACCGGGCGGTTTTTGGCCGGGAGAGGGAAGATCAAGCTCTGGGATTATACAGCGGAATTTATTATGCCCGGGCTCTGACCGGGAAACCTGGGGGTGCTCAGTATGGAGGCGTTATTTCGGCCCTGACCGGGCTGGCGCTGCGGGAAGGACTGATATCATCCGCGGTGCTGACCGGCGGTGAAATAAACAGCCCCCGTCCCGTGCTGGCCAGAGATGCTGATACTGTGGAACGCTGCGCAGGTTCCAAATACACCGGGGTGCCCAGCCTGCTGGAGTTGAACAGGGCGATCAGGGACGGCCTGACGGATATAGGCGTGGTGGGCAGGCCCTGCCAGGTTGTGGCTGTAAGGAAGAGCCGGCAGGGAAACCTGCCTGGCCCGCAGTATCCTTCATCCAGCGGGATTGGACTGGTATTGGGGCTTTTTTGTTTTTGGTCCCTTGCTCCTGATTTGTATGGCTTTTTAGAGCGGGAAACCGGCGGTGAAGAAATAGTGAAGATGGATATTCCGGTGGAAGGGCCGGTGGCCTATACCAGGACAGGAAAATTTAGCTGGCAGTTGGACGATATTAGGTCATTTATTAAAAAATCGTGTAATACATGCTTTGACAGTACTTCCGAATATGCGGATATTTCCGTGGGGTCAACAGAACAAGATCCGGCGTGGAACACTTTAATAATACGCACCGGCAAAGGGCTGGAAATATTTAATCTGGCGCTGCAAAAAGGAGTAATCGAGGTCCGGGAGTATCCGTCGGAAAGGTTACCTCTGCTGAGAAGGGCGGCGCTGGGCAAGAAAATGAGAGTGTTATCGCTGCTGGAAAAAGACCTGGGAAATACGGGGTATATAACCCTGCCGGAAAAATACCGGCGGGACCTGGAAACCCAGTGGGGAGGGATTAACCAGTGAGCTTAGCGGGAGTCTGTCAGGAGAAGGCAGGCGTGAAAGTAGCCCTTACCGGTAACGAGGCCATTGCCAGGGGCGCCCTGGAAGCCGGGGTGGTCTATGCAGCTTCCTATCCCGGTTCTCCCACCGCCGAGGTACTGGGAACCCTGTCCAAAGTGGCCGGGCAGTTTAATCTGTACGCGGAGTGGTCGGTTAATGAGAAGGTGGCCATGGAAGGAGCTGCTGCGGCCTCCTTTGCGGGGCTCAGATCCCTTGTGGTGATGAAGGCGGACGGCCTCAATGTGGCCCTGGATTTTGCCGGGGCACTGGCCATATCCGGCTGCCGGGGCGGTATGGTGATAGTGCTGGGAGACGACCCCAACGCCCATTCCAGTGTCCGGGAGGAGGATTCCCGGAACCTTTGCAAGGCCATTCACCTGCCCGTGCTGGAGCCTTCTTCGGTGCGGGAGGCCATGCTAATGACCCGGGAGGCCTTTGCACTGTCCGAGGAACTGGAACTGCCGGTGGTGGTGCGCTGCGTCACCCGGGTGTGCCATGCCAGCGGGGACGTTGATCTGGGAGAACTGGTGCAAACGGAGCACAAACCTGATTTTACCCGGGAAAACCGGGTGATAACTTTTGGCATCAAACTTCACGCCGGGCAGGAGAGCAAACTGGTCAGGGCGGCCCGGTTGGCCTGTGACAGTTCATTTAACAGTTACACCGGCCCGGAAAACCCCGAACGGCTGGTAATAGCCAGCGGTCCCTGTTACATGTATACCCTGGAGGCTCTGGAAATGCTCGGTGCTTGCGGTACCACGGGAATATTGAAACTGGGCACCACCTGGCCGCTTCCTGAAGCCCTGCTGCTGGAACATATGGAAATGGTACCGGAGGTGATTTTTGCCGAAGAGGTGGAGCCTTTTGTAGAGGATAATGTTATGGCCCTGGCCGCTGGCTGCCTGCCTGAGAAAGTCAGATTCTACGGCAAGCGCTCCGGACATGTGGCCGGTCCTGCCGGCCCCGGTATTGGTGAGTTGGATCCTGATGTGTTGGCAGCTTCCCTGGGGAACATATTGGGGATTAATTATTCGTCCAACACGGTAGGCAATAAGCAGGAAGCCCTGGCCATACTGGGTGACAAAATGCCGGGCCGTGAACTGGCCTTTTGTGCCGGGTGCCCGCACCGGGCTTCGTTCTGGGCGGTCCGGGCGGCCTTGGAACTAGATGGCCGGGGCGGTATCGTGCTGGGGGATATCGGCTGCTATACTCTGGGCATGGCCAGGACCGGATACTATCTACTGCAGACTATTCACTGCATGGGGGCGGGCATAGGCCTGGCCGGGGGCATGGGCAACCTAAGCCGGTTTGGTTTTGATAAACCCGTGGTGACACTGGTGGGGGACTCCACTTTTTACCATGCCGCCATACCGGCCCTGATCAATGCCCGTTATCATAATTCCAATTTTATGTGCGTGATTCTGGACAATGAAACCACAGCCATGACCGGTCACCAGCCGCATCCCGGGCGGCAGCATACCGCCATGGGGGAGCCTGCCCATACTGTACCTATGGAGGATATAATCCGGGGTGTGGGCATACCGTACATTGTACAGGACCCTTACGATGTGGAGGCCAGTATCGAAGTTATTTACGATCTGCTCAGGCAGGAAGGCCCCAGGGTTCTGATTTTGCGCCGGTCATGCGTGCTGGCGGCGGTCAGGGGCAAGAAAAAAGACCGGGTTTACGTGAACGAAGATAAATGCATCGGGGATTCCTGCGGCTGCGGCAGGTTTTGCAGCAGGGTATTCGCCTGCCCGGCCAATGTATGGGATGCAGAAAAGGGCAGGGCGCGCATAGACGAGGCCGTATGTAACGGCTGCGGCGTTTGTGCCTCCCTTTGCCCGCAGGGCGCCATCGTGGTGGAAAGGGGGGTACAAGGTGGTTAAAGAGCCACTTAATATTATCATTACCGGCGTAGGCGGCCAGGGCAACGTGCTGGCCTCCCAGGTGGTATCGGCAGCGGCTGCTCAAGCCGGTTACCGGGTAGCGGTAGGGGAAACTTTCGGTGTTTCCCAGCGGGGAGGCTCGGTGATGAGTCATGTTCGGCTATCCCTTAACCGGCCTTGCGGACCGCTGATCCCCAGAGGACAGGCCCACGTGGTGGCCGGCTTCGAGCCCCTGGAAACCATGCGGGTACTGCTGGATTATGCCAGCGCGGAAACGGTGGTAATCATGAACAATCGCCCCAACTACCCCCTGGGCTGCCTCTCCGGCGAATACAGGTATCCCGATCCTGAGCGCATTGAAGAGGCGGTTAAAAAAATGACGCCCCGGCTGCATGTGCTCCCCGCCACGGAACTGGCCAAGGAAGCCGGCAGCCCGCTGGCGGCAAATATGGTGATGACCGGCGCCCTGGCGGGCAGCGGACTGTTGCCCTTCGGCAGGGATTATTTTATAACAGTGATAGGAACTCTGTTTCAAGATAACGTGAGGGATTTAAACCTGCGGGCTTTTGAATTTGGATTCAGCCGGGTGGCCGGATAGAGACATAACCAAAATCAATATATAATGGGCAGGATAAATTTCCCTGCTCTTTTTTTATTAATTTTATTGACATTATGTTAACAAAACGTTAACATTTGAATAATATAAAATTAACATATATTTAACAAAGGAGAGGGGGGGATTTTTAATGCTGCAAAGGGCATATGTCAGTTTAAATTTTAGACCGTTTAATCTTTCTGGCAAAACAATAATTTTTCAGGATAACAAACCCTCCTCCCCTCCTTATAAAGATTTTGATTATCTCCGGGAGTGGTATAGTCCACTGGAGATGAAACCCGGGGCAAATCCTCCGGGAAAGTGGTTTTTTAAATTAATATAAAATTTTAGAGAGGCCCGGAGCCTCTTTTTATTTTCCTAATAGCACAGATACGCCGTATTTTGCCGGCGTTTTTTTTAGTACTTTGTTCAATAACGAAATATTGATGTTATACGTCAATTTATTATATAGTAGTAAAAATGGCAGGAGGTGGTACGTTGTAAACTGCCGCCTGTGTTCCAACATATAGGTAGTGGCGGCGGCAGGACTGTTAATATGAATATTTTTAAATTTTACGTCATCTGCTGCCGGAAGGAGGTCCTCATGCGAGTAAAAAGTTTGATTGTGCTGATATTGGTATTTTCTGCGGTTGTAATTGTGCCGTGTGGCGTATCCTTGGCCGGGGAGACCTTTGGGGAATTTAGCGATACCGCGGGCCACTGGGCTGCCGGCTCAATAACGGAATGCAAAGCCAACGGGCTGATGAGCGGCTATCCGGGTAATATATTTAAACCCAGTAATTCGTTGAGCAGGGTTGAGGCTCTGGTGACCGTTAATCGCGCCATGGGGTGGACTAGTCTGGCCAATACGGTTTCCACCTCCGGAATTAGCTTCCCGCCAGATCTCTGGAAGAATTTCAGGGGCCATGTTGCTCTGGCCGCCGACAAACAATTAATCAGTAAAAGCGATATTCCCAAGATGAAATTTAACGACCCGGCCCCTCGCATCGAGGTTGCCCTGTGGCTGGCCCGGGCGCTGAATCTTAAAGGCAATGGCGCAGGCTTGAATTTCGCCGATTTAAATAAGATACCTGCTACATCAAGGGACATGGTGGCCGGGGTGGTGGAGGCCGGCATAATCACCGGTCTGCCGGGCAACCTTTTTGAACCTGCAAAGTCTTTGACCAGGGCCGAAATGGCATCTATTCTGGGGCGTCTACTGAAGGATAAAAAAATTGCTTCCCCGGCAGGCAAGTATATTGCGGGCCAACTGACCTCGGTGGATTGGGTAAACAAAAAAGTGTCCGTTCAGGCTGCTTCCGGTTTGGTAACATACCCTCTGGCCAGTTTATGTATCGTTTACAAAGATGGCAAAAAAACGACACTGGATGTCGTAAGGGCGGGAGAGAATGTAGAAATCACTCTGGATGACCCCGGTAATTGCATTTTCATTGCCAGTCAGGCTGGGGCTGCGTCTACATCGGGCCAGACGTCTACAACCGTTCAAACGCCAGCAACGGGACAGACTACTGCTTCCAGTGGCGGTTCTGTCTCCTATTCCGGCAATAGGGGATATATAGTAAATAAATACTGGGATAACTTTTCAGTACGTTTCAGTGACGGGTCCGTAGAAGAGTTTTACATCAACGGAGTAAAGTTTAGTAAAAACGGCTTCAGCACCACCTACGGTGCCCTACAAAGGGGGACCTTTGTGGAAGTGGTAAGATCCGGCTCTGCCATTTCAGAAGTGCGCATTTTGGAAGGTGACCGTAAGGTTTTCGGAGAGGTTAGCAGGATCAGTTCACAGTCAATCGATATTACCGATGAAGACAACAGGGATGCAACCTACGACCTGATCGGGGGTACGTTGTTCAGGGATAAAGACGACCGCTCTGCTGATATTGAAGATATTGAGGCGAAAATGGACGTGGAACTCACCCTCAACGCCAAAGATGAGGTAACGGTCCTGAAATTTAATGATACCACGAGCGATCTCAGGGGTATTGTTGACTACATTCGCATCACCGGAACCAAAAAAATAACCGTGGATAATGATAATGGCGACAGTAATACCTATTACCTGGCAGACAGCGTCTCGGTAAGGGAGGACGGCAGAACCCGTGATTTGGACTACGTCGAGGAGGGCATGAATGTTGAATTAACCCTGAACAGCGACAAGGAAGTAACCAGGATAGAAATAAAGGATCTTACTATGGTTGAAGGTGAGGTTACCGACATACATACTTCCGGCACGAAAAAGATTACTATAGATCAAAGCAATAACAAGGAAGAAACCTACTATCTGGCTGACGGTGTGATTGTGGACGAAGACGGTACAAACCGCACCCTTAGTTATATGGATACTGGTTTAGATGTAAAACTTTACCTGAACAGCGACGATAAGGTTATCAGAATAGACATAATGGGCTCATCTTCCACAGTGCGGGGAGAAGTGACCACTATCCGTACCTCGGGTACCAAAAGAATCTGGATTAAATTGAGCAGTGGCAGTGAAAAGAATTACTACCTGTTGGATGACGTGAAGGTTATGGATGGCTCAGCCACCAGGAGTCTGAGCCATGTGGATGAAGGTATGAACGTCAAACTCACCCTGGACGATAATGACGAGGTAACCAGGATTGATATTCTGTAAAGCATATTTTTTAAATAACCGCTGAAATGAGACAGAATGGAGAAGGCTTTAAATGTTCAGATCTTCATTATTTGCTTTGTGCCTGGCGGCAGGTCTGCTGTTTTGTTCTCAGGCATGGGGTGCCCAGCAACCTCCTGTATTCAATGACATTAAAGGCTCTTTCGCCGAAAATGCCATTAACGGGCTGGCCGCCCGGGGTATCATCAAAGGCTCCGGCCCTGGGCGGTTTGAGCCGGAACAGGTGATAACCAGGGGGGATTTCAGTGTACTGCTGGCCGGGGTATCAGGGGTAATGCCCTATTATCCGGAGAAGGCATCCTTCTCTGATGTTGCTCCTGATTCCCCCGCTTTTGGCAGCGTTGAAGCCCTGACCAGGCTGGGTATACTTTCAGGCAACGGCGATAACAGCTTTGCAAGCGGTAAGTTTATCAGCCGCCAGGATGCGGCAGTGATGGTGTACCGGGCGTTGGGCGGTCTAGACGCCGGCGGCGAAATAAAATACCGGGACGCCGGGCGTATATCTACTTATGCGGCCAATGGCGTGGCTTTTGTAACCGGTAAGGGTTGGATGATTGGCAGCAAAGGATATTTTTACCCCCTGAAAAATATGACCCGGGCCGAGGCTGCGGTGCTGGCTAAGAAACTGTACGATGCTAGAAAATGGCAGGCCATGACCTCGCTGAGGGATATATCCAGGCGACGGGCAGGGGTTAACCCTGGGGCTAAATTATCATTGCAGCCCGTTCTGTCAGGCGGCGAACTTGGGTTCACCCCAACATATGGTATAGATAACACACTTCTGGGCAATTTGGATCCCGACGGCAACTTTACAGCCGGCCAGCAAAAGGGAAATGGTATAATCACTATTAATTCCGGTTACAACAGCTATGACGTGGAGGTTGCCGTGTCAGGAAAGGATGGGGCAGACATAAACAGTCCTCCCGGTGTTGGCAGCCTGACTGGTGTTTCTCCGGGTACTGAAGTTACCGCCGGGGAGAAGGAATTAAAATTTACCTATAGTGTGGGGCAGTATGCGCCGGATGAGGCATTTCGTAAGATGGAAAATAAACAGTACGCTGGACCGGTGGACGGGCTTAGCTCCGGCAGCGCAATCTGGACGGGGTTCCTGCGCCAGCAGGGCAGGGATATTACAGCGGACTTGGGGCGTCTGGAAACTGTATCTAGAATATCGCTGGAATTTAAACAGGATACCGAATCCGGCATACGGCTGCCGGAATATATGGAGTGTGCGGTTTCTGTGGACGGAGAAATATGGCAGTATGCAGGGCGGGTCAATCACGGGGTTTTGCCTTCGGATAGTTCCATCCAGAGCAAAAACCTGCAGTTGACTATACCTCCCGTTGCCGCGAGATATGTAAAAATCAGCTTTCCGGTAGATGTATTTGTATTTGCCAGACATTTATCCATCAGGGGCGGACTTCCGCCGGATAGGCCCGACGTGTTGCCCTCTGATCAAAGGACCGCCGGTGAATCCCGGCAGTACATGTTTATTTCCGATATGAAAGATATTTTGCTGCTTTTCTCCGGCGCCAATGGAAAACCCGGAACCTGGACCCCGGGGGATTTTGAGCCAATGCTGGGATATATGGACGTTAATGGGTCAATCAGGGGCAGAATGTTTGATGCCATGCTCTTTCTACCCTTTCCCGGGACCACCGGGAACAAGAAGGAGTGGGGAGCCTACATGGATAATCTGTTTGTTCCGGGAGAACAGTTAAGCGCCCTAAATGATGCGGCTGCAGCTGTGAATGCAACACTGCACACCCAGGTCAAGGAAAAAGTCATACTCACACTCCCATATCCGGACCCGCAACAGAAGGATTTCGGTGCGCTGGAGGAAGGCGGACGTTCCTTGTCTTTTGCAGAAGATAAGTCAGACGGGGAAAAGGCATTGAGTGACAGGTTTCAGGCGTTGCAGTGGTATTACAATCAGCTATCCGCCCGTTGGAAAGCAGCTGGTTATCAAAACCTGGAATTATCTGGTATATACTGGTATAACGAAACAATTGACGCGAGAACTTCCGGCGAAAAGGAACTTATACAAAATGTTGCGCGCATGGTGCGAAAAGACGGGCTGAAGTTTTTCTGGATTCCCTACTTTGGGGGGCGCGGCTATGAAGACTGGAGGTCTTACGGGTTCAGCCATGTTATATTGCAGCCAAACTATTACGCCACAGACAATCCCCCGGAGGACAGGCTGGCCAACGCAGTGGATCAGGCGGGGAAATACAGTCTGGGTATCGAGCTGGAATGTGACGATAAAATAACTTACAGCCGCTATTATTATGATTTGTTTTACCGTCAGTTAAATAAAGGCTATGAGCTGGGGCTGGACGGTGACGTAACCAATGCCTATTACGCTGGAGCGAAAACATTTTTACAGATTCGTTCCAGCAACGTTCCCCAGATCCGTGGTATTTATGATGATCTTTTTAAATGGATTAACGGAACCTATAAGCCTGAGTGACAGAAACATCTCCCGGGCCGCACTGTCCGGGAGATGTTTTTTATAACGTCGATTATCAGTGTCGGTTTCAGGTATCAATTCCAGCATAACTGCCTGGAATAGTTATCGGGATTAACCCGGGTACTTTAGAAATGCCCCGTTTATCAACCTGGACATTGTTACTTTTAATAAAAAAACCACTCCGTTTTTTTACCGGAGTGGTTATAACGAATTTTATTTTTTACCCCAATTCTTTTCTATAACCTTCCAGAATTGCTCATCTTCAAAACCAAGGCGCCAGATGCAAATCCCGCTCAATTTATATTTTTTAACCAAATCTATTTTGGTCTGGAGGGTAGCCGCGTTTTCAAACCAGACCTCCCTTTCCAGACCTCCTTCACCAGAGTAGGTGTAATATGGTTCCTGGTACTGATCGCTCCATTTGATATTATAGCCCTTTACCTTGGACTGTTCCGTAATCTGCCTGGTGGGCACGGAAAAGCCGTTGGGTTGTTTTGCTGGCCAGTCGTAACCGTAGGTTGCAACACCAAGACATATCTGATTTGGTTTGAATCCCTGCTTGATGGCGGTTTTTATATTCTGTTCAACCCATGAAAAAGGGGCCAGTGGGCCAGGGGGGCTGCCGGCCTGACTGTGGTCGTAGGTCATGATGGTCACTTTGTCTACATAGGGAGACAAAGCGCCGTAATCGTACACCCCCGACATTTCTGAGGGTACACCCACGTGAGGAAGCACACTCATATGGGTTTCCTTACCCATCTTCTTAAGCTGCCCGTTTAACTTTTCCATGAATACTGTCATTTTATCGCGGTCAGCGCTAAAGTCCATGTGCTGTGTGGTGGGAATGAATTCAAAGTCAATGTTAATCCCGTCGTAATTGTTCTGCTTGACCACGCGGACGATGTTGGTGATGGCGTTGTTCATGGCTGCAGGATCCAGCAGGACATCGTCCTGGCTGGGGACAACATTTACCAGAGGAAAAGTTTTTATGCCGTTTTTCCTGGCGAAGGAAGTGGCCTCGGGGTTAGCTTCTTCCTTTAAAGAACCGTCTGGGTTAACGTGATACCAGAGGGGATAAAACTCGGTAAGCACATTGGCGTGGGTCTTCAGCGACTGAAAAGAATCAAAGTTTCCCGGATCGTTCATGCCAAACCCACCCACGTCAGGTCTCTTCTGGAAAGGTTTTCGGGCTTTTCCGCAGCCAAAAGAAAGGGCCACAATCAATAAGGCAATAACCGAAAGAATTATTATATTTTTTCTTTTCACACCGGCATCACTCACTTTATATTTTTTATATATTTTTTCAAATCTGTCGGTATTTATACCTTTCCAAAGCCAAGTAAATACTCATAGAATTAAAG
This sequence comes from uncultured Peptococcaceae bacterium, assembly GCA_964643075.1. GTDB lineage: Bacteria > Bacillota > Desulfotomaculia > Desulfotomaculales > Desulfocucumaceae > Desulfocucumis. The sequence goes on along the minus strand of CAZXQO010000014.1, from coordinate 46,447 downwards.
GCCCGGCAAAAGCCGGGCCTTTAATTCTATGACATCTTATGAACACTATCGGTTCTGATGTTCCCAGAACCTTTAGAAACGTACGTTTTGCAGGCTGTTGCCATGCAGTTACCTGCTTTAACAGGAGTCAGCTGCTTTGCCATAGTGCAGTCCACATTATCCGGCTGCTTTGCTGCAAAATCGTCGGTAGATACCAGGATTTCGTTGGCATTGCATCGGTTGCCCTGAGCGTAGTAATGGCAGTCGCTTACAATACAATGGATATGTTGACTCAAAAATTCATCTCCTTTGCTCTATATTAGTAACCCTAATTAGTTTTTCCGGGAGCATAAATTTTATGAAAGTGATTTCGTTACATAATTCAACATTCTGTCGCCCATATGGAATTTTTTGCTGAATGGTTTGCAACCTATTTACTTGTTACAGTGAAGGATTGCTGGTAAAATATTGCTGAGCACAACTTTGCATACAAAGGAGAAAGATATGAATATTATTCGCATAGGTGACAAGGTTATAAATACGGATCGCATCCACCGGATGGTGGATCAGATACTTCTACTGCGGCAAGAGGGGCACTCTCAGCAGGAAGTGGCTGACCAGGTGGGGATCGATCGGACCCTTATATCACGCCTGGAGTGCATTGGGGAAATTCGTAAGGGGCCGCTGGTGGCCCTAATAGGTTTTCCGCTGGCCAATGCCCAGGAATTAATCGAAATAGCCCGGGCCGGCGGGGTGGATTTCATAATGCTCATGAGCGAGCAGGAGCGCTTGCGCTACGTGGAAGAAATGAGCGGGGCCGATCTGATCAATCACTTTATGGCCCTTGTTTCCCAGGTTAAGGGATACGATACCGTTATCTTCATAGGTTCGGATATGCGCATCAAACTGGTGGAAGATATACTGGGACCTAAGGTAATCAGCTGGGAAATCGGAATTTCTCCTATCAAGCAGGACCGTTGGATTAACCCCGAACAATTGAAGCAACTAATCCTTCAACTTAAGAAGGCCTGCTGATTAAGTCCCCTCCTTGCTTCACCCCAAAGCTACTTTTCTGTTGCCTGAATGTGAACAATAATTTCCTGTATATACTATAGAAGAGCAATGAATAGAAGATCAATAAATAAAGAGGTATCCGTTAATGCATAATTTTACCCGGTACGTCAATCCTCATCTGGGCGAACTGCTGAATCAAGTGCGCATGGACAAAGCATACGTACGGGGGGAAGGCCATTACCTGTTTGATTCCGATGGCAACCGCTATCTTGATTTTATTGCTGCCTACGGGGCACTTCCCTTTGGGTACAACCCCCCGGAAATATGGCAGGTACTGGACGAGGTCCGGGCCGGCGCGGAGCCGAGTTTTATCCAGCCGTCCGCCCTGGAGGCAGCCGGAGAGCTGGCCCGGCGCTTGATTGAGCTGGCCCCGGAGGGTTTGGAGTATGTTACCTTTACCAACAGCGGGGCCGAGACGGTGGAGGCTGCCATAAAGATGGCCCGTTCAGCCACCGGAAGGATAGGCATTCTAAGCACATCTAACAGCTTTCATGGCAAAACCCTCGGCGCTCTTTCGGCCACCGGTAATAATTACTACCAACTTCCGTTCGGCGCGCCGGTGGGAGGTTTTAAAACTATACCGTATGACGACTTGGAGGCTTTGGAGGAAGAACTGGAGAACAACGGTTCTCTATACGCTGCTTTCATATTGGAACCTATCCAGGGTGAAGGCGGTATTGTAGTGCCGCATCCGGGTTACCTTACCCGGGCCATGGAGTTGTGCCGGCGTCATGGAGTGCTGTTTATACTTGATGAAATTCAGACAGGGCTTGGCCGTACGGGCAGGCTTTGGGCCTGTGAGGAAGAAAACCTGTGCCCCGACATGTTGCTGCTGGCAAAAGCCCTGGGAGGGGGGATCTATCCCATTGGGGCCTGCATCAGCATCTCTGCTGCCTACACCAGAGATTTCGGCGAACGGCACTCTTCAACTTTTGCTGCTAACACACTGGGCTGCCGGATCGGCCTGAAGGTGCTGGACATCTTAACCAGGAACAACCGGGGAATAATCCGGAATGTGCAAAACAATGGCCGGCGTTTGCGGGAGGCCTTTGAACTCCTGCAACAGCGTTTCCCCATGGTTCTGAAAAGTGTGCGTGGCCGTGGATACATGTTGGGCTTGGAAATTGAAATGTCCAGATCCGATTTTCCCAGTTGCTTTTTAAGTGTCCTTTCCGAACAAGACAATCTCACTCCGCTTATCTCCAGTTACCTGTTAAACGAGAACGGTTTACGGGTGGCGCCGACATTAAACGGCAACAAGGTCATCCGGGTGGAACCTGCGCTTACCGTAACCTGGGAAGAATGTCTGTTGGCGGTTAAATCGCTGGAAAGTGTTCTGGCTGTGCTGGATGCTGCCAATACTCTGGAGATCATGCGTCCGGTCCTCGACTTGAGTGTTCAGGCCATCAAACAGGAACCCCGGGCGGAAATATACCCATGGGAACAGTATCAGCCCTCCCCGGACCCGAAGGAAGGCCGTTTTGCATTTCTTATACACCCGTTGGATTTATACAACTACTACCAGTTCGACGACAGTCTCAAATCTATTCCCACCGACAAGCTTCAGAAATTGGCCGATCTAGGCAGCCGGATACTGGAACCCTTTGTTATAGGCCGGACAACAGTGATATCAAAAGCCGGATACAGCGCCTACGGCGAGTTTATCACTCTGCCCCACACCGCCAGGGAAATGATAGAGCTTAAAACTGAAGTGATTATCAAGGAACTGGAAAAGGCGCTGGAGTTAGCTATAAAGCGGGGAGCCCGTTTGGTGGGCCTGGGGGCCTACACATCAGTGGTATCCCGAAGCGGAACGCTGCTTCAGGGAAAATTCCTTCCGCTTACTACAGGAAACAGCTACACGGTAGTGGCGGGAGTGGAAGCGGTTAAACTGGCCGCCCGGCGGTTTTCTATGGATCTTGGTGAAAATTCCGCCGCCATTATCGGCGCCACCGGGTCCATCGGACGAACCCTGGCTATACTTCTGTCGGAAGAAATGCAGCGTATAATACTTGTGGGAAATTTCCGCCACCCTCAGGCAAGTTCACGCCGCCTCCGCCGGGTGGGCGCCGACATATGCCTGCACCTGGCCAGACAAGCCCAACTCGGCTGGACCCCGGCCCCCTCCAGCATGGGCACACGCCTTTTGAATATGAATCTTCCGTCTCTTGATACCCCGTTGGAGGGGTGGTTGCCGGTGGCCGGGGAACTGGAGAAGGAAGGACTGCTTGTAATCACTACCGATCTTGCCCAGGCACTTCCCCAGACCCGGGTGGTAATTACCGCCACCAGCAGCGTTGATGACCTGATCAATCCTATGTGGGTGGCGCAGGGGGCAATTATCTGCGATATCTCCAAGCCATCCAACGTTCGCCCCTCCATGCGGCGAATAAGGCCGGACGTACTTGTGATTGACGGAGGGGTGGTGGAGGTGCCCGGCCGCCCATCTCTTGGTTGGGATTTCGGCTTTGAGCAGGGACTGGCCTACGCCTGCATGGCTGAAACAATGATGCTGGCGCTGGAGCACCACTACACCGACATGAGTCTGGGAGCTAACCTGTCCCTTGACAACATGATGTACCTAAGACAACTGTCCATTAAGCATGGTTTTGAGCTTGCGCAACTTAGGAGTTTCGATCTTCCCCTGAGTGAGGAAGAGTGGCGGCAGGTGGCAAAATCCCGTTCGCAAAAAGACCCCCTCCTAAAATACGGATCTTTAATATGAAATGACAATTGATGCGAGGCCGCCCTTCCGGGCGGTTTCTTTTTCCAGATCAATAAACCCTGCAAATTATTTGGCAGGGTTTATTGAACAAGTACATGTTACCTCATGAAAGGAATTAAATTGACCGATCCAGCAATTGCCCCGGTCTGATATTGAAGCCATCGTTGAATATGATGATATCTGTAGAGCATTCAGCCTTCTGAACTCCATGAATATATTTAGGAGCCAAAACGAAATTCTTCTCCGTATTCTTTTGAAATTTATTCTGTACATTTTGATCAATAGTTTGTATTAGCTGGACCAACAGTAATGATTTGATCATTATTAATCAACCCCTGTATTTGAATACGGAGATGAATTTAATAATGTGAGGGTATTATTTGGTATCCTTGAAATATTTCACAAGAAGAACATGGTTTTTCTAACCTAATTAAGGAGAGTGTGACAAATAATTACACATTCTTTAATAAATAACCAAAGGATTTATTAGGAAAATATAGAATTTTTAATGAACAATGTAATGTACAAATATTATTAACAGCTTTTATAAGAATAACCCAAATAAAGAGTATTATTACGAGGTGTTGATAGAGATGGTTAACGTTAGCCTGAGCCATGTTTGCGGAAAAGAAAGCATAATGTGTAAAGAAAACAATAAAATAAGCGGAAAATGGAAAATTTTAATTGTTGATGATATGCAAATTCATCTTGAAACGGCCAAGCTATACTTAGAAAAGGAAGGTTATAAAATTTTTATAGCTTCTGATGCTAATAGTGCGTGGGTGCTTGTGGAAAATGAAGCACCTGACCTGATTCTTCTTGATGTTGTAATGCCAGGTGAAAACGGGTTAGAGTTGTTGATCAGGATAAAATCCAAGTATCCCGGTATTGGGGTAATTATTATGACGTCTTATGGCAGCGAAGAAGTTGCAACCGCCACATTAAAACAAGGCGCCATGGATTACATAAAAAAGCCCTTGAAATACAGTTCTCTTAAACATGTGGTGGAAAAGGCCCTAACTAAACTTAAACTGGTAAAGGACAATGAGACAGAAGTTGAATCATTGAAGAATGCCTACGAAGAGTTGCAAGTTAGTGCCGAATCAATATTGCACTGCATGTCTGCTGGTGTTATAGCTGTAGATACAAACCTTAATGTGAAAATAATCAACCGAAGGGCTGAGGATTTGCTCTGTGTACAAAAGGATGATGTAGTTGAAAAATATTTTTATGATGTATTCCCTCGTTTACTTAATACTGACTTATTGAAGAAGACTTTAGAAAATAAAGAAAGAATCCACATGTATGAAGTAAAAATTCCTGGAAACGATGGATTCAGGATTCTAGAATTGAATACCGATATAATATATAATTTCAAGGGCGATAAGATAGGTATGGTAGCTGTTTTCGAAGATGTGACAGAACATAGGAATAATGAACAATTGTTAAAGGAACGCGAGAAGTTAGCTATAATCGGCCAAATGGCGGCTGGTATGGCCCATGAACTAAAAAATCCGTTGACTTCCATTAAGGGTTTGGCCCAGCTGTTATCAAGCAGACCTAAAGCTCCAATCCCCGATGATTTTTTACAAGTGATGGTTAACGAGACCAACCGGATGAATCAGGTCATCCAAGATTTTTTACAACTGGCCAGGCCCAAACTTCCGGAGTTTAAAATGGTTAGTATTAACGACATTATTCAGGAAATATCCCCAATCATAGAGCCCCAGGCCTTCTTGAAAAATATATCGTTAAGCATCAATACCGGTGACGACGTTCCCCGGGGAATGATGGACCCTAACCAGATAAAACAGATTATCTTGAATTTAGTGCAAAATGCCCTGGAAGCCATGGAAAGCCAGGGAAACATAGTCATTAAAACAAGTTTCCTTGCCGGAAACAATGAAATTCGTATGGATATCTGCGATACAGGACCCGGAATACATCCTGATAAAATCGATAATATAGGTGTCCCTTTTTTTTCCACGAAGTCTAAGGGGACGGGTTTGGGGTTAAGTATTTCCTTTTCTTTAGTGGAACAGCACAAGGGTAGGATTGAAGTCCAAAGTCAGGTGGGCAGGGGGACAACTTTTTCCATTTTTCTACCGGTATAATTGTAAAGAAGATGATTCAAAGAAAGGAATTTCTGACACCAATGTTAAATCGGCTATATCAATACATGCCCACTTTTCTGAGAAACAACCTCCGGTTTAAGCTGCTGGCGGTTACATTAATGGCATTACTTTTACTAGGAGCACAGAATCTATATCTTAATTATTGGCATGAAACAAATCGGAGCAATGAACAAATCACACAAAATTTTTCAACTATAGCTGATATATTGAAAAATGATATTACCCGTTGGCTTGACAATAGGGAAAACGAAGTCTCTGCCATGGCACAAAATCCGATGGTGAGGGAATGCGCCAGTAAAATAATTAACAAAGACAGCAACTCCGTGCAGGCTGCTGATGATTTGGGGCGCTACTGGCAGGCGGTCAGCGCTCAATACGGCATTTACGACGAAATTTATTTTGTAAACAAAGCCGGTCATATTTTGGTCTCCACCGATTCTAACCGTAAAAATTCAAATCGACCTGTTGACGATATAATTAACGAGCCATTAAGAACAGGAAAAATTTATTTTCAGGATGCCTATCTGTCTCCATCCACAAAAAAACCATGCATTGCTTTTTCTGTTCCAGTAGCAGCGGGAAAAGCTGGATATGCAGATAATCCCGAATATGCCGGTGTTCTGGTATATCGTATCGATATTGGTTCTGTTATACAGCCTTTACTGGAAAGCAGATTTAATCTTGGTGAAACCGGCGAGGTTATTCTTACGACCCAGCAAAAAACGGTCATTACCGATTTGCGCGGAAGGCCCGGAAGCGCCCTTAAGTATATTTTAAAAACCGAACCTTCTATGATGGTTGCCAGGGGCGAAGAAGGTATATGGCGGGGAACCGACTACAACGAAAAGGAAACGATTGCTGTCTACCGCTATATATCTAAAGTGCGCTGGGGTTTAATTGTCCGGCAAGAAACAACAGAGATATTTGGTCCCCTTAAAGTCCAATTGTATAAATCGCTTGTAACGAGCCTTTTGGTAGTAGTATTAGTTTTAGGTTTGCTTTATGCTTTGCTGAGTCTTGTTATAAGACCCGTAACCGCCATGGCCGGTGTGGCTAAAGCTATTGCCTCGGGTGATTTTTACAGACGTGTAACAGTCCAAACAAACGATGAAATTGGGGTTCTGGGACAAGCTTTAAATGCAATGTCTGATGAACTGGGACATCATTTTAGAATGCAAAAATATGAACAGGATGTTCTTAAGGCACTGGTTTCCACTTTTGATATTGATGAACTGCTGGCAAAAGGATTAGATACGGTATGCAGGTCATATGACTTTAAGGTGGGAGCAATTTTTTTGCTTGATGCGGAGCAAGAAGCGTTGATCCGTAAAGCCTTATATTGCCCGGGGCAGCATTTAATGGAGCAAAGAGAACCAATTAAACTGGGAGAAGGACTGGAAAGCCTTGCTGCCACAACCCGTCAGGTCCAGGTTATAACAGATCTGTCCGAAGACACCCGTTATACAGTCAACTGGTTGGGTGGAAGCATAATGCCGGCCAGCATTATAGAAGTGCCACTGCTATTCGGTTCGGAAATAATGGGCGTGATGAGTCTGGCGTCCCTACATAGATTTGATGAGCGCGTTGCCAGTGAATTGAAAACTATTGGCGCTTTAGTAGGTGTAGCCATTAACAATGCGCTGTCTTACAAGCGGACCCATGATTTATCCATCCGTCTCCAGGGAGCCAACGAGCTGCTGGCTCAACAAAATGAAGAACTAACCACCCAGAGCGAGGAGTTAATGTCCCAGTCTGAAGAATTACAGTACCAAACCGAGGAATTGCGAACCCAGGCCGAAGAACTTCAGGATGTCACCAAGCAACTTGAAAATAAGAACGAAGAACTTGAAAGGTTAGGTGAAAATAAAACTAAATATTTCGCAACATTGTCACATGAACTGAGGGCGCCTTTAAACGCTGTGATAAGTTTTTCCGATGTATTGCTGGACAGGGTAGTGGGTGGATTAACCCAGCAGCAGGAAAAATATATACGTGAAATATATAACAGCGGGCATCACCTGCTGAATCTAATTAACGATTTACTGGACCTTTCAAGATTGGAAATTGGCAAAATTGAACTAAATTTAAGGAATATCGATCCTTCCATCCTTCTGGAGGAGGCCATATCCATTGTCAGTACCGAGGCGGGCTTGAAAAACCTGCAGCTAACGAATATGGTTACCCTTAATTGCTATTCGGTTTATGCTGATCCGGTAAGATTAAAACAAATATTCTTAAACCTATTGACAAATGCGGTCAAATTTACCCCCCAGGGCGGCCAGATAACAATCGGGGTAAGAGAAAACAAAAACCAGCTCATTTTGTGGGTTTCTGACACCGGTATCGGAATTCCCCCGGAGTACCATGAATCAATATTTGAAGAGTTTATCCAGGCCAAGAATGTTATTTCTGCTGCGGAATCATACTCAGGTACAGGTCTGGGCCTGGCTATTACCAAAAGAATGATTCAACTGCATGGCGGCAGGATTTACGTAGAGAGTGATTTGGGGCAGGGGGCAACATTTACTTTTACCCTGCCTATGGCTACCGGGAAGGACTCTTTTATGGCGTCGCAGCCGGAATGTGCAATAAAATGTCCACAACAGGGAAATTGCGACGGCTGTAGCTGCCCCAGGAATGTAGTTACTTATCTGCCGAAGCCTCTGACTAAATCAGTTTTGGTTGATAATCTGGATAGTATCAGCTACCAGTGGTTGGGCAACAATCCTACTGTTTTGGTGGTTGATGATGACTCCGTAGTGAGGAATTATGTTGCTGAAATACTGGAACCTCGTGGCTATAAAATATTGGCGGCGGAAAACGGCCGGAAAGGTATTGAACTGGCTCTGAGTGTAAGGCCGGATATTCTCATTCTGGACATATCCATGCCCGGGGTCGATGGTTTCAGTGTCATGGAAGAAATCAGCTTACATTGCTGGGAAAAAGGCCTTTTAGTTTTTATATGCACCTGCATAGATCTTTCAATTCAAGAAAAACAATTTTTGGAGTCAAGGGTCAAAAAAATATATCAAGGACCAAACCAAGCCACTTAACTCTTTTAACCCCCATTTGCGGCCCTTTAAATCTCACAGCCTAATCGATGTCTATTCTTGATCCCCTTGAAAAATCCTCCGGCATAATAAACCATGCGATAATGTAAACAAGGATTCCGGGAAAAGCTGCTGAGAATACAGACACCAAGACATATATTAAACGGATGTAGGGTCCCAGCCGATGTATTCCGCCAGGTCTCCACATACACCGGCTATCATACGGTATCTGGTTGATCTGAATAATTTTCTTCTTGCCATGAAAAACACTCCCTTTTTTGAGTTATTCCTAATACTACAGCGTAATATTGCTTATTTCGCTATGCCCGCTACGCCATGGGGACGGTTCCATCGCTTTCCCTTCGGTCCTTCGCTGCGCTTCGGAAGCGCTCGAACCGTCCCCATGGCTCCGCTAACGTTTAGTTTCCGCTGTAGTAGTAAATATAAGCCAAAATTGTACTAGTTTGTCATGGGAATTTACATATAAATTAATTTTGGTATATGTCATTTTTTAGTAGACATTCCACACGGCTTTCGCGTATTTTGAATACCGCAAAGAAAAAGCCCTGGCAATAATGGCCGGAAACCCGTACATAATTAATAACGTATTCTTATGGCTATACGTTCCTTCTGTATCCCGGGGTACCCACACCAGTAAATATACATGGTTCGATATTTCCTTGTATTGAATAATACGGGCAGAGGCCTGGTGGACAACACTCCAGACCCACTGCCCGACTGACTAATTTCTGCTCACGATTACTTCTTCTCTATGGAGGGATGAGAGTTACGTATTGTATGAATACCGGAGACAATATCATCTAAAGTGAATTGGTTAAGCCATTTATTTCTATCTTTGGTATAATCACCTGTTCCTGTGTCAAATTGCTGAATAAACCTGGCCATACCCGTAGGGCCGAGAGATTTTGCCAATGCTGTAGCTTTATTTAATAATTTGTCATCAGTAGTTAAAAAAACTTCTGCAAACACACTCTCAGCCAAGCAAGATGTAACGCATCAAAATTCTTAAATCCCATATTAACCAATTTTTCGGCGCGATTTTTAATACCTTCATTTAACTCTATTCTTTCGTGGGCTAAATTGGTAAAAGCAAGTACTTTTTCTCTTTTTTCATTGTCGGGAGTAATTATTATTTCAAAATCTATTACTTCGCTACTTAATAAATACCATTTGCCTTTTTCACAACCAGACAGAATTGCCAAAACAGCTTCGGCTTCGAGTTTTATTCTGTCCTGATTGGTCATCAAAAGGCCTGTTAAGGCAACACACATCAAGATAAATCAACCACTTCACCCCTTTACCTCTCAGTACGGGTTAAGGTATAGTATATCATCTATGATGAATCATCTTGCTACAGATTCCGGGATACGCTGGCTTACATTAACAATAAAGTACATATGTTCTATGTCAGTGGAACCGTCTCTATGACATCCTGCATCTTTTGTTAATATCAATCAATCCCTGCTCTACCGGTGTTGTTTTGGCGGCTCCTATAGAGATTCTTCTATCAATTTATCAGCGTCTATATCAGCCCACCTGCCAGCTGCCTGCTTTGACATCTCTATATCTTCATCGGATATTTCCTCAGTTTCCAGCATGATTCGCAACTTATATTTTTCAACCGGTGAAAGCTTTTTTATCTCTTCAAGGATTTTTTCAATTGCCATTGTTATCACTCCAATGTTAAGTGAGTATGTTTAATTTTACCATTATTATATTTACAAGGCTATACACTGCTTTTAAATTTATTATACACTTTATTATCTAACACAAGTTTTTTATGATATAAAAAAGCCCAGGTCTTTACGCCTTGGGCTGAGTATATTTTAAAACACTTTTTTAGTCTCCTGAAAATCCTGGACGTTATCCAGCGCCTCGCCGAACCGCTGGAAGTGCACCACTTCCCTTTCCCTGAGAAACTTCAGGGTGTCCTTGATGCCGGGGTCGTCGGTCAGGCGGATTAAATGCTCGTAGGTAGTCCTGGCTTTTTGTTCGGCAGCCATATCTTCGGTCAGGTCGGTGACGGGGTCTCCGGTGGCCTGGACGTAGGCTGCGGTCCAGGGAACGCCGTTCGGGTCGGCGGGGTAAACAGCATTGTCGTGCATGGTGTAGTAGCCGCCAAGCCCGGCATCTTTCATTACCTCCGGCGGGACGCCGTGGGTAAGTTTGTATATCATGGTGGCGATTATTTCCCAGTGGGCCAGCTCTTCGGTGCCTATATCAGTTAAAAGGCCTTTTGTCATATTGGTTGGCATTGAGTACCTCTGGGTAAGGTAGCGGATACCGGCTGACAGTTCCGAGTCCGGCCCGCCAAACTTTTTATTTTGCAGTCAAATTGTTAAGAATCAAATATTTTTACAATTTTTTCCTTCTGTTCCGAGTTGCCTATAATTACAAGTTTCATGCCGGCATCCATTCTTGTATCCGGTGGAGGGTTATATATCCATTCGCTCTCCGAAGTTTGAATGGCGATGGGATATAAGCCGGCGATGCCTATAAAATCTATTTCACTAATTTTTTTTCCCACCAATAACGATGAGCCGGGAATTTCAATGTCCTCCACCCGTAGGCTTTTGTCTTTATTCCGCAGCATTATGTCCATAAAACTTACCGCTGCGGGCCGGATCATTTCCGAAGCTATGCGCATACCACCAATGTGATTAGGTGTTACAACTGAATCTGCGCCGGACTTCTTTATTTTTTCCACCATTAGCCTGTCCTTGCAGCGCGAAACGACACGTACCATACTATTTAACTGCTTGGCGGAAAGGGTAATCAGTAAATTGTCTTTATCCTCACCGGCACAGGCGATTAATCCTTTAGCCCTCTCAACTCCAGCTTTAAGCAGGATATCATCACCAGTTGCGTCACCTATGATCCAGTACGAGAACTGGCCTGAGATTCTCTCCTTTACCTTTTCAATACGTTCAGCATCATTTTCTATAACTACAACCTGTCGGCCTGTATCAATCAGTTCCTGTAAAATATATATGCCTGTAGCGCCACAGCCGCATATTATGTAGTGGTCTTTCATTTTGTTGATTTCCTTTTGCATTTTATTCCTCCAAAAAGTTTTTAGTATTTCTCCTTCCACAAGATATGCCGTTAGGCTGGAGAAAAAATATAGAAAGCCGCTGATTCCGCATATTATAAGCAGCATGGTAAAAACTCTGCCCGCCGGACTACTGGAGAGATCTACGACTTCCCCATAACCTACGGTGGACAAAGTTATTAAAGTCATATAGGCGCAATCAGTCCAACTAGACGTGCCGCCGCTTATATAGCGATATCCTGCTGTACCGATAGCTAAAACACTTGAAATAAAAAGCAAAGCATTAAAGATTTTTTTATTAAAACCGTTCAAATAATACACCCCGAACATTGTACATAAATAATTAAATTACTCCCATATGCAACCATATACGACATTAAAGATTGATTTCCTTCCTCTTGATTGTAAAGTTTTGCTAAAAATAAGCCCTAACTGGTGGTTAGGGGCTTATTAATCAGCTCCTTTTTTATATAAATTAAGGCCGAACGGTTCGGGGCTTTAACGAATAATGTGTCATATGGGGTGATCACATGAATGTTACACGAAAAGTATATACGGAACCGGTTCCAGACGGGGTATACCTTAAACTGTTGAGGCTGCTGGTTAAAAAGGTCATGGCGGAGGAGCGCGCCAGTAAGGTTAAGGCCAGACATAATAAAAGTATAGCCCGCTGACTTCCGGGGGTATAGCCATGGATGGAGAATATATACCGGCCCACATACGGGGCAGAAATTTTGACATACTGGACGACCCTGCAAAAACTTTGTACCGGAAAGGTCTTGCCATTGGCGGCTACATAAGGGTATCCACCAGTAAGGACAGCCAGAAGTCCAGTGTCGAAAACCAGCAAAAGCTACTGGAGCAGTGGTCCCAGGTGAATGGATACCGCCTGGCGCGCTGTTATACAGATGTTAAAACCGGGAAGTATCTGTATGTGCGCAATGAAGTCCGGGAGATGCTGGACGATATAAAAAAGGGCAAAATCCTGGGCGTGGTTAGCAAGGAGATAGCGCGTACCAGCCGGGACATCATGGATGTGCTGGATATTAAAAGGAAAATCGTAGCCAGTGGCGGTTTTTTTCTGGCCATTAAAGAGAATTACGACAGCAGGTCGGACGATGACGAATTTTTACTGGTACTATACGGAGCCCTGGCCCAGAAAGAGCAAAAGACCACGGCCAGCAGGGTTAAGGTTACTCAACTAATAAAAGCCCGGGAGGGCAAAACTAACGTTGCGCATCCCGCTTACGGGTACATGCTCAGCACATGCAGGCAGTATCTGGTCAGAAACCCGGAAACGGCCCCGGTATTCCGTTTCATCGTGGAAAAATTCATGGACGGCTGGGGCCAGTTGAAAATAGCCAAATATCTTAACAGCAACGGGATTCCCGGGAAGAGAGGCGGCATGTGGCATACTTCCAGCATCAAAATAATACTTGCTAATCCCGTTTATCTGGGTGTAACCATATACAATGCCACAACACTGGTCAGGGATGCGGAGGGCAGGCAAAAAAGGGTGCTGCGCCCCCGGGAGGAGTGGATAGAGCGGCAGTGCACCCATGAACCGCTAATGACGGAGGAAGAATACCGGAAGATTCAGGCTATTATGCTGGGGCGTAAAGGCAAAGACTGCAGGGACTGGTCCTGCGAGAGGAAATACCTTGGTTCCGGCCTGCTCCGCTGCGCCGTCTGCCGGGGCAAAATATATGGCACGCGTTACAGATCCAAAAAGAAATGTACAGGCTATCTTTACAGGTACGTCTGCCGGGGCATGAACGGTAGCTGTGCTTCCGGTACAAAGTATTGGGACGCGGGAAAGGTCGACTGTAATATCAGGGAGCTGTTCAGTGCTTTGTTCGGAGACCGGGAGAGGCTTTTTAACTATTTAAAAAGGGAGCCCGGCCTATTTCCGGAGTATCTGCCTGACGCCGCCAAAGCAAAAGCTGACTTAAAATGCAGGTTAGAGCAAGTTGAAAGGGCGGTAAGCAAGCAACAGGCGGCTTTTGAGACGGAGGTCCTGACCATGGAAGAGTATAAAGCGAGGATGTCAGAACTCAGAAAGGAGAAAAAAGAAATTAATGTTAAAATCAGCGCATTGGATGCAAAACTACTGCGCCGTGAATCGGGAATGGGCTGGCTTGATGGGTTGGCCGACCGGATTACTGGTAAACTTGAAAGTATACATAAATTGCCCCGGGAAGAGGTGACAGAGTATATTAACGTGGTTTTTAAAAGCCTTTACCTGGGTGTAGACGGCAGCATTGTTGAAATGGAATTCAATATCTGAGTCAATATTACGAAATTACCAAAATATTCAGATTAGTAGTTTGAAAATAAAGGAAATGTGTAGAGTGGTGTCGTACTGTTAACCATATATCACGGTAATTACTGCAATACTTTCTGTGATGTATGACTTATAGGAGGGCTTACATGACTCTGCGCAAAAAGACGTTAATAATAATTACCGGCACATTTATTATTTTAATCGCCTTCCTGTATATGGTATTCCGGCAAATACTGCTGGATAATTTCAAGGGAATGGAGGAAAATGACTCCCGTCATGCCGTTGAACGGGTCATGAAGGTGTTGTCCTATGAAATTTCCACCCTGAATGCAACAGTCAGCGACTGGGCCGGCTGGGACGACACGTACAATTATATACTTGACGGCAATGAGACTTATGTTAACACAAATCTGGTTGATTCGACTTATACAGTTAACAGGCTGAACATGATCGTTTTTATCGACTCTTCCGGGCGGATAGTTTACGGCAAGGGATTTGACCTGCATGGTTTTAAGGAAAGGCCTTTGCCGGCCAGCCTAATAAAAAGCCACTTGCAACCCGGCAGCCCCCTGCTGCTGCATAATGGTACCGAAAGTAGCACAGCCGGTGTTGTTGTTCTTCCTGAAGGCCCTTTGCTGATTGCAGCAAGGCCGATAATCACCAGTAAGCACCAGGGCCCGATTCGCGGAACACTTATCATGGGACGTTATTTGGATGAAGAATTAATACGCAAAATATCCAATATATCCCAAGTATCACTAACCATGAGGGAGTATAACAATCCTGGCGGGCTTGCGGATTTCCGGGTGGCAAAGTCGAGTCTTACCGATAAATCTCCCGTTTTTGTCCGCCCCCTGAACAATGATGAAATAGCGGGATATGCCCTGGTTACAGATGTTTACGGAAAACCTGGATTTATTCTGCGTACTGCTGCTCCCAGAGATTTGTTTAAACAGGGCAGGGCCACCATAGTATATATTGTTGTTGCGGTGACGGTTGTTGCGCTGATCATGGGTTTTGTTGTGTTATTGCTGCTGGAAAAAACAGTATTATCCAGGCTGGCCCGCCTCAGCAACAGCGTCAACAAGATCGGCTCGGGAAACAATCCATCCGAACGTGTTGATATAACCGGTAAGGACGAACTGTCCGGCCTTGCGGACAATATCAACGGGATGCTCGGTGCTCTTTCCGCCACAAGGGCCAGGTACAAGGAACTGTTTGATTTCCTGCCCATAACAGTATTTGAAATAGACGAAAGTAGATATATTACTTTAATCAACCAAAATGCTTATAAAATGTTTGGTTATACAGAAGATATTATAATAGATGGCTTTAACGTGCTTCAGGTAATAGCGCCCGAGGATCGCAGCATGGCCTGGGAAAATATACAAAGGGTTTTAGATGGAGAAATTCTGAGTGGTAGGGAATATAAAGCGCAGCGTGAAGATGGCAAGAGGATTACAATTTTTGTTAATTCTTCGCCCATTGCCCGTGACGGGAAAATTGTTGGTGTCAGGGGTTCTATAGTGGATGTCAGCGAGCGCAGGGAAATAGAGGAAAGGCTTAGGGAAAGCGAAGAGAAGTTTAGATTATTATTTGAGAACAGCCCGCTGGGTATAATGCATTTTGATAATCAAGGGGTTGTTACTGACTGCAATGAAAAATTCACCGCTATAATGGGTTCGTCCAAGGATACCCTGGTGGGGTTGAATTTGCTCGGCCTGCCTAATGAAAAAGTAGTTGAATGTGTTAAAGAAGCTCTTGCGGGAGGGCAGGCACATTTTGAAGGTGAATATTATGCCGTAACTTCAGGGAAGACCAGTTTAGTCAAGGCTGATTATGCACCGATGATCATTAACAACGGTTCTATAATTGGCGGGGTCGGCATAGTCGAAGATATCAGGGAGCGCAAAGAAGCCGAAGAACAGTTAATATATTTGAGTTACCATGATTCGCTAACGGACATTTATAATCGTGTATACTTTGAGCAGGAGCTGCGCCGTATAGAAAACGGGCGGCTTGCCGCAGCGGGGATTATTGTTTGTGATGTGGACGGGCTGAAGCTTGTCAACGATACCCTGGGGCACGATGCCGGTGATACTTTGCTGGCTGTTGCCGCAGGCGTTATCAAGGATTCTTTCCGTAAAGAGGATGTGGTGGCCCGGATAGGCGGTGATGAATTTGCCGTGCTGCTGCCGGACAGCTCAAGAGATGTGGTTGAAATAGCCCACAGAAGATTAAAAGAAAATATTGAAAAATATAACACTACCAATCCGGATATACCGCTGAGCATCTCCGTCGGCTACGCCTTTTGCGGTCAAGAATTCTCCGGGGCGAATGAGCTTTTCAAAGCAGCGGACAATAGTATGTACAGGGAGAAATTGCATAGCTGCAACAGCGCGCGCAGTGCCATTGTGCAGACTCTTATGAAGGCGCTGGAGGCAAGGGATTTCATAACCGAGGGCCACGCCGACAGGTTGCAGGATATTGTTGCCCGGATGGCTCAGGCAACAGGGCTTAATGGGCATAAAGCCGCTGATTTGAGACTTTTCGCGCAGTTTCACGATATTGGCAAGGTGGGCATACCAGACCGGATTCTTTTCAAGCCCGGCCCGCTTACCCCCGATGAATATTCAGAAATGCAGAAGCATTGCGAGATAGGACACCGCATTGCCCTGTCCTCTCCCGATTTGGCCACTGTTGCCGACTGGATTTTAAAACACCATGAGTGGTGGGACGGTGGGGGATATCCCCTGGGGCTTAAGGGCAGGGAAATACCTCTCGAGTGCCGTATCCTTGGCATCGCAGACGCCTACGACGCTATGGTCAGTGATCGCCCCTACCGTAGGGCAATGCCCCACGAAGAAGCTGTCAAGGAACTGAAAAGATGTGCAGGAACGCAGTTTGATCCTGATCTGGTCGATAGGTTTGTGACGGTTTTCGGGGCTACAGCTGTCACGGAGCCCGCAGACTGCAAAACCTGAAGTCCGGCCCGCCGTATTGGGCCATCAGAAATTTAGCCATGCGCACATCGGATCCTTCCACTCTAACGGGGTATTCCAGTCTCTTCTCATAAACCCACATGCTTAAAAGCTTCCTTTCTATCTAGATTTCCCATGGCCATGGGCTTTCCGTCCATTTCCAGTAGCCTGTTTTATCATACTGTCCGTCTGGATAGAGGGGTCCGTATTGTCTTTGGTATTCCTCAGTAAGCTGTCTGTATTTGGCGCTTGTCTCCTGAAAGTCCCTGAAGGCTGCGCTATTATCCGGGTGCGTGTCGAGGAAAAGGTTTAATTCAATAGCTGTGAAACCTATTTCCATGATCTGTTTCAGCAGAGCCATTTGATTACCGCTCACTTTATACCACCTCCGTAAAAATCAAGCTAATACGGGTACGGTCTGTACAGTTCCGGGAAAAGGGTTCCCTTTTCCAGTGCTTCGGCGGGGGGGTAGGTAACGCCGTAAACCTGCCACGGGACATAGGCCTTGGCCAGTTCCCTGCCGTAAATAGGATTATGATCCTGGGTGTTTTCCGGCAGGCTTGCTGCCGGTTCCAGGGGAGTTTGTGGCATCCCGGGAGGGTTTTTATAGCCAAAGGGATAACGCATTGTGGGAAACATTTAATGCACCGCCTTGAAAAAGAGTAATATATATTTATTTTATTTATTATAGTCAGTTAATGCCATTAATGTTACAGTTTAGTAGATTGCAAGGAGGCTGGCCGGCTAAATAAAATTTGCCACCTTAAACGTGAGGAGAAGGAGTTGAAAACAATATCAAGAATATTATGGTTTGTTGCAGTTGGTGAATTTACGTTCAATATGCAGTGTATTAAAGGGGGAGTTACCGTTGTATGCCTTCAGGACTATTTCCGTGAAACCGAAGCTGCCCGAGGAGATCAAGAGGCTTAAAGAACTGGCCTATAACTTCTGGTTTAGTTGGAATACCAATGCCAGGGCGCTTTTCAGAAAGATAAATGAAACACTGTGGGATGATGTAAACCACAATCCGGTAAAATTTTTGCTGCACGTAAACGAAGAAGATCTTGAAGATATTGTCCAGAACGATGAATACATAAAAGATTACAACAGGGTTTTTGCGAATTTTGACAGATATATGAACAGGAAGACGTGGTTTGAGAAAATTTACCCGCAGTATAATACTGCTCCCGTGGCCTATTTTTCAGCCGAATTCGGACTTCATGAATCTCACCCCATTTACTCGGGAGGCCTCGGGTTATTGGCGGGGGATCATCTCAAATCGGCCAGCGACCTGGGGATACCCCTGGTGGGTGTGGGACTTCTGTACAGGCATGGATATTTCCACCAGGCCATAAACAGGGACGGGAGTCAGTTGGCCCAATATCTTTATCACAATTTTTCTGAAAGGCCCATTATTCCCGTTGCCAATGGGGAGGAAAAGCTGATTTCAGTTCAGATGTCCGGCCGGACAGTTTACGCTAAGGTATGGAAATGCCTGGTGGGCCGCATAACTCTATATATGCTGGATTCCAATATACCCCAGAACAGCCCCGAAGACCGTAAAATCACTGATCAGTTGTACGGCGGCGACAGAGAAACCCGCATATCCCAGGAGATACTGCTGGGAATAGGGGGGGTCAAAGCCCTCCGTTTGGTGGGTATCAATCCCGTAGCCTGGCATATTAATGAGGGTCATGCAGCCTTTTTGGTGCTGGAAAGGATCCGGGAACTGGTGGCCAACGGCCTGTCCTTTGAAACAGCCAGGGAAATTGTCAGTTCCAATACTCTTTTTACCACCCATACCCCAGTGCCGGCAGGGCATGATATGTTCAGCGCGGAACAGATTGAGCGCTACCTGGGGAATTTGTATGAGCAGCTGAATATTGAACGGGAAGATTTGCTGGAACTGGGCTGGGACGAGGAGCGGAAAGAATTTAACATGACCCTGCTGGCTTTGAGAATTTCGAGTTACTGCAACGGGGTCAGTAAACTGCACGGGGAAGTTACCAAGGAAATGTTCAGTTACCTGTATCCCGGGGTGCCGGTGGAGGAAGTGCCGGTACATTATATCACCAACGGCGTGCACACCAGTTCCTGGCTAGCCCAGGAAATAAAGGATCTCTACCATATATATCTGGGCGAGGACTGGCATGAAAATATCACCGACCGCAATGTCTGGAAAAAGGTGCGCGAAATACCGGATAATCTATTGTGGGCCGTGCACCAGTCGCTGAAAGAGAAAATGATCTCCTTTGTCAGAAAAAATTTAAAGACACAGCGTATGCGCAACCAGGAGCCCGCCCACCGGGTGAAGGAAGTGGATCAGTTTCTGCGGCCTAATGTGTTTACCATTGGTTTTGCCCGCAGATTTGCTACCTACAAGAGGGCGGGGCTGTTGTTTTTAGATCGGGAGAGATTGGAAAAACTGATTAATAATCCCCATATGCCGGTGCAGATTGTTTTTGCCGGCAAGGCCCATCCCGCCGATCAGGCCGGACAGGAATTGATTAGTCAGGTTTACAGTCTTTCCAACGAAGAACCCTTCAAGGGTAAGATTGTATTTCTGGAAAACTATGACATCCATATGGCCCGGATACTGGTGCAGGGGGTTGACATCTGGCTGAACACTCCCCGCCGTCCCATGGAGGCCAGCGGCACCAGCGGCCAAAAGGCTGCGGCCAATGGAGTGCTGAATTTGAGTATACTTGACGGCTGGTGGCCTGAGGGCTACAACGGGGAAAACGGCTTTGTCATCGGTGAAAAGAAGCATTATGACAATGAGGAGATGCAAGACAGGGATGACAGCTTTTCTCTTTACGCAACCCTGGAGGAAAAGGTGCTGCCTGCTTATTATGGCCTTGACGGGGCTTTTCCCAGGGAATGGCTCAGGATGATGAAAAATTCCATTGTTTCCATCTCCCCTGTTTTCAGCACGGAGAGGATGGTTCAGGAATATAGCGAACGTTTTTATATTCCTTCCATAAAACGGTGGAGTTACTTTACCGGGGATAATTATTCCGCAGCCAGGAGATTTAAGGATTTCAAGCAGTTTATCACTGAAAACTGGCATCACGTTTCTATAAACAGAGTAGAAACAAACGCCAATAGGGAAATTAACGTTGGAAGTCTACTGAAAATAACCGCCTATGTTCATTTGGGGCCACTTTGCCCCGATGATGTTGACCTGGAGGTGGTCTACGGCAATATAACTGACCGTGGGCTGACCAACATTAGCATTTCTCCCATGACTTACGAGGACTCGGGGGAGGATGGGACCCACCGCTATCTGGGGCAGTTAATTTTACCTCAGGGAACATACGGTTATACAGTCAGGGTTATACCGGGGCATCAGGATTTTGTGCGTAAATTTGAGCTGCCCCTGATAATCTGGTCCGGTAACTTCTAAAAGGGCGTTGAAAACAAAAACATCCCCGCGACGTTTTGCCGCAGGGATCTCTAGAATTGGAGGCCGTTCAAAAACAAGCATGGCGCGAAAGGCGAAGCCGTACAGCGCGGAGCGTACGGGTTGGTCAGAGGTCAGGGGACACACCTCCTTCGGAGGAATGTCCCCAATGAATACTATACGGCGAGCCTGACAAAGCCAGGCGCAGTTTTTCAACGGCCCTAGTCAACACCGGTAAGGCTTTGTATAAGCTTATGTTTTTGGCATTTTCCACTGGGCGTTTTTGGTATCTCCGATACAAGGTGGTATCGTCGTGGCCTTTCCTCTGGCTCCAGCAAACCGGAATCTTCAACAAAATGCTTTATATCCTGCACCGAAAGGTTGGCATCCGAGGGCACGATAAAGGCGGCCAGATCACTTTCACCTGACATGTCAGGAATAAACACTGCCACAGTTTCGTCTACACCTGGGTGGCGGTATATGGCATCCTCGACCTTTCTGATCAGGAACTGTCCGCGGGCGGTTGTCTCCTCCAAACTGGTGGTCATGATGTGAGAGGATTCACTCATGAAGACCTCACCTCCAATAATCTGATTTAAACAATCAGTTGACGACGTTATTGTCTCTAAGTTGACCTCCGTTTAAACCATTAATTTAAATACACACCCGGATATATGTATCTGAGTATTCAGTTGAAAAATTCTCTGTATATTAACAGAAATCCTGCCTGGAAAGATGGAAATTTCTCAAAAAAAGAAATTTCCGCGTTACCAATGAA
This sequence comes from uncultured Peptococcaceae bacterium, assembly GCA_964643075.1. GTDB lineage: Bacteria > Bacillota > Desulfotomaculia > Desulfotomaculales > Desulfocucumaceae > Desulfocucumis. The sequence goes on along the minus strand of CAZXQO010000014.1, from coordinate 24,965 downwards.
CATGCCATGTGGATATAAAACCAAATAATGGTTTCTAATATTGCAGTATGGCTCGGGGTTTTTCATAGGTATATTTCATGTTATTATGAGGAATGGCCGGAGTTACAATATTTACTGGCGGGTAATAATAGCTTTATAAAAATATGCGGGGGGCTGACATTGACATTAATATTTACCATCATCATTACCATGTTTGCGGACCAGTTAAGTAAATTTATAGTTCAGCGAACCATGGAACTGGGGCAGTCCGTGCCTGTGGTTCAAAACGTATTTCACCTTACCTATATATTGAATCCCGGGGCGGCTTTCGGCCTGCTGGCCAACCGTACCGTTTTTTTTGTGATGACTACCCTGGTCGTGGTTATAGTTGTAATTATTTACTATATTAAATCCGGTCAGAAGAGGGGCGCCCAACCCGTTGCCTTGGGCCTGCTGCTAGGGGGGGCGCTGGGCAACCTTGTGGACCGCATACGCTACGGCAAAGTGGTTGATTTTTTCGATTTCAGGGTCTGGCCTGTATTTAACCTGGCGGATACCGCTATTGTTACCGGGGCGGGTTTGCTGGTGCTGATCCTATGGTCTTATGAAAAAAAGAAATCTGAGGATAAGGTTGATCCTGATGCAAACCACTAGCTGTTATCATGTAGATGCCAATGATGCGGGTGTGCGGCTGGACATATTTCTGGCGGGAGAGAACCGGGATTTAAGCCGCTCGCATATTCAAAAGCTCCTGGAGGATAATTTTGTTACAGTGAATGGAGCAGTGGTCCGGCCTAGCTACCGGCTAAAACCTGGAGATACCGTGGTGATGACCGTGCCTCCCCCGCGGGAAATGAAGCTTGAACCGGAATATATACCTTTGGATATTTATTATGAGGACGGGGACGTGCTGGTTGTGAACAAGCCCAGTGGGATGGTGGTGCACCCGGCGGAGGGTAATTACAGCGGCACTCTGGTAAACGCTGTGCTGTATCACTGCCGGGACCTTTCCGGTATCAATGGCGTTCTCCGCCCCGGCATCGTACATAGGCTGGACAAAGACACTTCAGGTCTTTTAATGGTGGCCAAAAATGACGCCGCCCACACGGATCTGGCCCGCCAGTTGAAAGACAGGCAGGTAGTCAGGCGTTACCTGGCCCTGGTGCACGGCAAGGTGAAAGCGGAACGGGGGGTGGTTGATGCTCCCATAGGCAGGGATCCCAGGGACCGCCAGAAAATGGCGGTGGTTTACAGAAACGGAAAAAACGCTGTAACGCATTATGGGGTGATAAAAAGATATCAGAATTATACCTATGCGGGACTGCGCCTTGAAACGGGGCGAACTCATCAGATCAGGGTGCATATGAAGTACATAGGTCACCCCGTGGTGGGAGATCCCAGGTACGGGCCGCCGCGGCCGCATTTCGGCCTGGAGGGGCAGTTCCTGCACGCTGCAGTACTGGGATTTAACCACCCCCGGAACGGCGGCTTCCTGCAGTTTGAGGCGCCACTACCCGAAGTGCTGTCTGATGTGCTGGAAGAATTGGATGCGTAGTTTTTCAACGGCCTTTATTGCGACGGTAGATAATTTCCAGAAAGAGGGCGGATATGCCGGCGGCGGTCAATGGTCCCACCGGTATGCCGTGAAAGAGAATAATGCCGAATATGGAGCCGATAATCAGTCCAAAAATTATTTCCGGTTCAACCTGCATCAGCCTGATGCCCTCCCCGTTCATGTGGGTGGCCAGCGCCCCCCCGATAATGGACAAAACACCGGGCAGGGAGGTTATGTTGTATACCAAATCCTTTTCGGTTACTACGCCATTTGCCACGGGCACCAGGATGGAGAGCAGCAGGAAAAGCAGACCCGCCTCCAAACCCCGCCTTTCCAGCAGGGGGAAAACCATGTTAAGGTTGGACAGCCTGAGGACAAGTAATATGCAGGCGGCTATGGATATGAGGTTGGAACGGGCCACGATGCCTACTATTAGCAGGGCGACAAGCTGGGGTACTCCGGGCACTGGAACCCCTCCCGTAAATTTTCAAATTGTTGCCGGGCTGATTGGGCATCAGGTTCGGCACCTTCACTTACGGAAATCTCTACGTTGTAGTGCTAAATTGCTGCGGGACAAAACCACTGCACAGTATAGCAGTGTTTCTCAGGCTATATGAAATATATGTGAGCAGGCTGGATGCTATTACCAAAAAGGGCCTCCCCGGTTTGGGAGGCCCTACTGCAACTCTCATTATTTGCGGTCAATGGCTGTTTTTAAGGTATCCGCCCGCAAGCCCACCCTCAGCGCTTCCAGTGCCATAATTTCGTCCGGGGCAATATTGCCCAGGTTGACATTGGGTCCGAAGCGGTTTATTAATTCAAGCTGCTGGTCCTTTAGGGGGGCTTCCCAGATGATAATCCTGGGGTCTTCTATTTCCGCCAGCAGCAAATCTAAATCATCCTTTATAAAATTTCCATTTACGTCATAAAGTCCAACGTTAATGCCCGACTCCCTGCCCTCCAGAATAACCCTGAAGGCGCCGCTTTTTAAATCATTCCTGATAATTTCCGCCATTTCCGGTATGGGCGGGCTATCTTCACCGACTTTTTTTCCTACCTCTGTGAGAACCTTGAAGCCTAACTCCCGGGCCATCGTGATGGCCCTTTCTCGCACCTCCGGCTTTAATTTTATGGTTCCGTCAGACACCTCAATGCAGGTAAACCCCAGTTGTTTGGACAGATATAAGAATTCCTCCAGTTTATCCTGCAATATGGCAACTTCCAGAAATGTCCCGCCGGGATAAACATCAATATGGTTAGCTTTAATCAAATTAATCTTTTCTTCCAGTATATCGCTGCTATACAGGGCTGTGGTGCCAAAGCCAAGCTTGATAAAATCAACGTACTGTCCTGCCGTGCTTAGCATATCCCTGGTCTCCCCCAGTCCGATGCCCTTATCCAGGATCATTGTCAATCCCTGTACCCTGGGCTTGGAAAGCCTATCCCCCAGGGGAAAGGCGAGCAGATTCCGCCAGATATTAATTTTTGTACTATTCTCCATTGAGACACCCCTTCCGATTCAATCCTGGCACTGCGGCAAAAAAACTGCATTGAAGGTATTGGTCCAGTCTTTCGCTGCCTGTTTAAATTATTCAAAATGAATAATTTTGGTTACAGCAGGCCTTATGGGAAGGTTGCCTTCTGAAACGGGGTAGTGGTAGCATCCGTGTTATGTACTGAAAAGTAAATGGAAATTAGTGGATTATCCAGAATGGTATTATTTTAATAGAATACTTTCCAAGTTTGAACATTTGACAGCATTCTCCTATTTGATTTCAAGCTGGCAACATCGGTTTACAATGTGCCATTCGATAACATTGCTGGCTAATGCTACTACTATTTTTTTTAGCCTTGGGGCTCTAAATAAAATACCAGGCTTTTTATGTTCTGACATATCGGGATACTTCTTTAACTTTAAACGGATTTTGCAAACATGTCGATAAAATGCCGTGCTGTTGGCGAAAAATGTCGGTCTCGCAGCTGACTGCAGTCGGCGATGTTCTCAGAGTAGGTTCAATAATCTCCTTGAAGGGATCTCACCAGCAAAACGCGCAAAACGTACGCTAAGAACCTTTTAAGTTAAAGAAAGCCGTTTCCCTGTACGCTAATAAGGGGTAACAGCTTTTTTAGATACAATGATATCATCTGTGTCATGTATTGGTTATATAAGGCACAAAAAAGTGCGTACTTGTTTGTTTGTTCCTTATCAGTATAATGATTCTATAAGCTAAAATCAATTACAAAGGAAATAGGAGATAATATGTTTGAATTTGCTGGTTTATTAAGGAGGTAAAGCTATGAGTATTCTGTTTGAATCTGTAAACATAAAGAAGATGACTCTTAAAAACCGGTTTGTCAGGTCAGCTACTTATGATGGTTTTGCTGATAATGGTCATGTAACTGATCAACAGATTAAATTTTTTTCAGAACTTGCTGAGGGTGGCGTTGGCCTAATTATTGCTGGCATGGCTAATGTTCATCCTACTGATCAGATATTGCCACTGCAGAATTCGATTGCAAGAGATGAGTTTGTTGATAGCTTTAAGAAACTAACAAAAGCGGTTCATGACCGTGACAGTAAAATTGCGCAGCTTGAAAACAATTAAAATCCGCCAAATTTGGCCTTGAGAGCCGATTTGGCCGGTTTTTAAATTTTACCCAAGTATTACACGATGCCCTGCAAAGGAAAGTTGCATTAGCAGTGGTCGGAGATGCTGCTTGAAGGTCGGTGCAAAAGCGGCGATAAATTCCCATTCAAAGACACCGTCCTTGAACGATTGGTCCTTCATGTATTGCGACACCTGCTGGAACTTGTCCCGATCCAGAATGCTGAATGCACGCCGTTTTACCTCGCCGAACGCGACATCGTCCGCAATGCCATCGTCTAGGAACAAGCCGAGGATCTGGCTGACATGACGGATGCTTTCGTTGTTTTCCAACTGGTAGTGAAGTATCTTCTCCTTCGTCGCGGCTTTGGCGGCGTTGATTACTTTGCGTACCTGGAAGATCAAGGCGTTAATCAGATTGTCGTTGAATTTTTGGTAACGGTGCAGAATGAAACACAGCAAATACAAATACACCATGCCTGTCGGCATTTGTTGCAACTTTTGCACTGTGTAGTAATCCACCAGTGCAGCGTAGTAGGTGACGCTATCGTTCGAGATGCCAAGTTCGGGCTGGAGATTACGGGTGGTTTGGTACAAAACAGTCAAAGACCTGCTCCGAACAATCTCTTGTTTTAATTCCTTGAGAGAAAAATCTTGGCCCTGGACCAATAACTAAGGATAACACCTCTCTTGCGGGCATCCACATAGGCGATTCAGCAAACGATGTAATCAAACTTTATGGAAAGCCAACAAGTAAGGAGCCGGGACATGGCGATCCGTTTCCTATTTGGTTTTATAAAAATCTTAATTTATATGTTTCTTTTTACTCAAATGGAAGTAGTACATATAATACAAATAGAGTTGTAAGAATCTTGGTTTACAAACCATCTCAACTAAGAACTAATACTGGTATAGTAGTTGGGGATAGTATTGACAATATTATAAATGCATATAAACATGCTGCAGGATCACCTCAGACAGCCCAAAATGGTCATTCCTATCAAAGCATTTGGATAAACGGAAAAAATCAATTCAAAATAGGTTTTGAAACATTTTTTTATCCAACATTAACTTTTACTTTGAAGGACAGTCACGTGATTGGAATAGAATTATCTAATGCAGGGTATAAACCTTAGTACACTGTCAACACTAAAGCCATAATATAACAAATCCTCATGGTATACTATCCCTAAGAGTGGGAGGTGTATGCCATGCCCAAAGATTAAATATCATGTCCGTCTCTCAGAGGAAGAACGAATCGAGACACCCCTTCCGATCCTAGCACCTGCGGCAAAAGGTCCAGGATTGTGTCGCCTTGTTTAAATTATTCAAAATGAATATTTTCGGTTACAACAGGCCCTGAGAGGTGACGAGGTAGTACTAAAAAACAAAACTGCCTATTACAGGCAGTATGTAGGCTTATTTTCTGCAGCAACTGTTAAGGTTTCCGCTGAGCACCACGAGGGGATTGACGGGCTGGGCGCCGTGGCCGGTGGTCTCCGGTGTGACAACAACATAGTCTGTGGCTTCAAGGGAGGGTATGTTTTTGTGATTTGACCAAAAGCCGGGTATCGCAGCAGGGGATAGGTCAAAAAAATCTTTAACCGTCAGGGGGGATATTCTCGATGCTATCCAGGCGGTATAAATATTGAACTGGCTGCCTAAGGAGGCAGGGGCGGGCATGCCCATGGTAGCTACAAAAACGTGTTTTCTGACAGGAAATTGAACCAGGGCCACGCCTGGTTCCGGCACCCGATTATCCACTATGCTGAGGACAAAAGAACACCAGTCATTCAATGACGGGTTAGTCTGTGTTGTTTCACCCGGCATCATAATTATATCGCCTATCTGCAGCATGTCGGGATTCTGTATTTGCGGGTTGGCGTTAATAAGGTCGGTCATGGGTATATTCATTCGTTTGGCGATTTTATCCATAGTATCGCCGCTTTGTACCGTATATGGCATGTGATCATTCCTCTTTTAGATTAGCATACGCGTAGGGAGGGATTATGGTTACATTTTCCTTTCCTGTTAAAATAATAACCCCCTGCGGCTGCGGGGGGTTATTTATCCTTATTCCCTGCCATCGGGCAGGGGTTTTTTGGCTGGTTGCAACTTTAGTGCGGGTTGAGTATCTCTTGCCTGCTTATTAGCGTTGGGTTTTTGGGATTGATTTTTTTCACTGCCGGGATCCGACTCCTTAGCCATGTCTTTGACCCGTATAAGCAGGAGGGCCAGCAGTGCAGCAAGAGCTGCCAGTCCCGCAGCGGACCAGAACATCAATGGACGTCCCCTGGCCAGCAAGATACCAAAGGCAGGGGGACCAATGGCAACGCCGAAAAATCTCACCGATCCGTACAGCGAGGTAACAATACCCCTGCGTTCTGCTGCGCAGGACCCCGTAATTATAGTATTGAGGCAGGGCAGGGTGAGGCCGGTGCCCATGCCCGCCAGTGAAATACCCACAAAAAACAGTATTGTATTGGTTTGAAATATCCCCAGCAGTGCCATTGAGCCTGCAATTATCGCCAGTCCGCCGAAAACAAGCCATTTCATCAGCTTTATTTTTTTCTTGATTAACAGCCCGGTGACGAATGAGGTTACAGTCATGAACAGTACCGGTATGGCCAGGGCAGCACCTTTCATTATACCCTTAAGGTTATAGGTTTTCTCCAGAAACTCCGAAAGAAAGAATAATACTCCGAAAAGCACCAATAATGCCACCATACCCCCAAAAAATGATGTAAGCAGCATGGCCGATTTCTTTTCAAAAACTTTTTTTACAGATTGCAGGTATTCCCCAACCTTCTGGGTAGTTCTGTTGTTGTCGGGCTCCTTAACCAGAAACCACATGCCGAGAATAATGGGAATGACAATCAGCGGAAAAAAAAATAAGGTGGCATACCATACAATTAGGCCAATGGCCGCCCCCAGGACGGGGCTGATTACCTTGCCAAACCCGTTGGCTGCCTCTATAATACCAAGGTTCTTACTGCGCTCCTTGCCCTGGAACAAATCGCCGCACAGGGCCATGGCGATGGGAGCGGTGCCTGCCGCACCGATTCCCTGGATTGCTCTGCCCGCTAATATTACCGGATAGGCAGATTGTTTAAAAAAGGCCGCCCCAAGTCCCGCCACCATGCTACCGATGCCGTAAAGAATTAGTGCTGGAATAATGATCGTCTTGCGCCCGAAGCGATCAGATAAAAAACCGGCCAGAGGTATGATCAGGCCAGCTGGAACGGAAAAAAGGGTTATCATTAAACTAAGCTTGAAGTCCGTCAGGTTGAAAAAAGATTTTATTTCCGGCAGAACGGGTATAAGCATTGAATTACCCAATACCATAATAAACGCAACTCCACTTAAAGCTGCCAGCGCTGCGGAGCCTTTTTCCTCCGGCATACTTTCACATCCTTAATCTGTTGACTTGAACTTATTGGGGGACATTCCTTTATGAATTTGTTTAGAAGTATGGAGTTTTGACAACCCAAGAAGGTGTGTCCCTTTCCTTATTCTCTCTCTCATTTTCCAATGGTATGCATTTACATTAATTCTCTAACATACAAATATTAGGGAAGAGCAACCCGGCATCTGTAGAGCCGGGCCGGTGCTGAGAAACCATATTCCAGAACAGGCGGAGGAAAATACAGTGTTTTTTTTGTTTGACAGGATTGTTTTTTTTATGGCCTTTTTTAGGGTTTTGTCATCCACAATAGAATTCTTTGCTGCTCTATTGATGCTAAAATTTAACAGTGTGGAGACTGCCTTTAAGATTAACGCTGCCCTGGCCATGGTGGGACCGAGTATTATGCTGACGGTAACTTCCCTGGGTCTGATCGGCCTGGCCGGAAAAATCCCCCTTTCCGGTATGGTCTTTGTGTTGACGGGTGTGGCGTTGATATTTTACGGTGTAAGCAAGATATAACATAAAAAATATAACCAGTTTTCTATTGACAGATGTTTTTGTGTCTGATAGTCTAATCTTGGATATAAAGTCCCTTTAATACGGTCCCGAGAGGCCGGTAAGGAATCATAGCGTGGTTTATCAAGGCCTGACTATGCCTGTACCGGTATAGCCAGGCTTTTTTGATATTTTTTCGGAGGTGTCCTGCATTTGGGCGGTGTGGCTCAGAAAGCCAAGATCATGGATAAAGAGGGCATTCGCCGGGCTGTGACCCGGATAGCCCACGAAATAATTGAGCGCAACAAGGGAACGGATAAACTGGCGCTCATTGGTATCCGCAAGAGGGGGGTGCCCCTGGCCCTGCGGCTGGCCGGCAAGATACGGGATATTGAGGGGAAGGAAGTACCGGTGGGGATTCTGGACATTACCCTTTACCGGGATGATTTGGGCACCAGAGAACAGCAGCCACTGGTGCGCCAAACCGAAGTTCCCTTTTCAGTGGACGGCAAAACCATCGTGCTGGTGGACGATGTAATGTTCACAGGGCGGACCATCAGGGCGGCTCTGGACGCCATCATTGATTTGGGCCGTCCCAGGCTGATACAGCTGGCCGTTTTGGTTGACCGTGGCCACAGGGAGTTGCCCATAAGGGCGGATTACGTCGGCAAGAATGTTCCCACCTCCAGGCGTGAGGCGGTGAAGGTCAGACTTCATGAGACCGACGGAGAGGAAGATGTAGCTATAATGAAAGAAAAAGAAAAAGAAAAAGAAAAAGAAAAAGAACCCGGAGCCATCCTTTAACGAACGGTCCCGAGAGGCCGGCAAGGAGGGGCTTTAATTATACCCTTAGCCTGCCGGCCTCTACCCGGTGTTATAGCGACACCGGAGAGGCCTTTTTTATTGTATAGCCAGGAAATTATGCAGCGGGGTGAAGGACTGATAGTCCTTAAGCGGCGGTAGCCCCTTGTAATTGCTACGGTTGGGGAGGGTAGTGTAATGGGTCTGAGAAAGAAGGATTTACTTGGCCTTGAACATGTTGAGACGGATGAAATTTCTTTAATTCTGGATACTGCAGCCTCCATGAAGGAGATTATCGGCAGGCAAATCAAAAAGGTGCCGACTTTAAGAGGCAAAACGGTGGTGAACGTTTTTTATGAACCCAGCACCCGTACCCGTACATCCTTTGAACTGGCTGCCAAATACCTGAGCGCTGACAGTGTTAATATATCAGCGTCCACCAGCAGCGTGGTGAAGGGGGAAAGTCTCAAGGATACCTCAGCCACCATTGCGGCCCTGGGTGCGGACGTGGTGGTGCTGCGCCATCCCATGGCCGGGGCGCCCGGGCTGGTGGCGGATACGGTAAAGGCAGCGGTAATCAATGCCGGGGACGGCGCCCACGAGCATCCCACCCAGGCCCTGCTGGATATGTTTACCGTCAGGGAAAGAAAGGGCGGCCTGGAAGATTTGAAGGTGGCCATTGTGGGGGATATATTACACAGCCGGGTGGCCCGCTCGGATATCTGGGGCTTTACCAAAATGGGCGCCAGGGTGAATGTGTGCGGTCCCTCCACCATGCTTCCCCCGGGACTGGAAAAAATGGGCGCCAATGTTTCGGAGAACATGGAGGATGCCCTGCTGGGGGCGGACGTAATTATAATGCTCAGGATACAATTGGAAAGACAGCAACAGGGGCTGTTTCCCTCGGTCAGGGAATACGCCCGGCTTTTCGGGCTCAACCGGGAAAGGCTGGTTCTTGCCCGGCCCGGGGCGCTGGTGATGCACCCGGGGCCGATGAACCGGGGAGTGGAAATTTCCCCGGAGGTAGCCGATGGAGTTCAGTCAGTTATCAGTGAGCAGGTGACCAATGGCCTGGCCGTGCGCATGGCTTTGCTTTACCTGCTGGTGGGAGGTGGAACCCAGTGAAAATATTGATTAGAGGGGGCCGGGTTGTTGATCCGGTGGCGGAAACGGAAAAAAACCTGGACGTGGTCATTGAGGACGGGATAGTGGCTGAGATTGGTTGTAACCTTAAGGACGACGGCGCTGAGGTGATTGATGCCGCTGGCATGCTGGTGGCCCCGGGGCTGATAGATATGCACGTGCATTTGCGGGAGCCTGGCTACGAGGCCAAGGAGACCATAGAAACTGGGCTGAAGTCTGCGGTGAGGGGCGGCTTTACCGGGGTGGCCTGTATGCCCAACACAAAGCCCGTGGCAGATAACAAGACGGTAATCAATTATATAATCGCCCGTACCTCCGGCCTGGGCCTGGCCCGGGTCTGGCCTATCGGAGCCATAACCAGGGGCAGCAAGGGTGAAGAGCTTGCCGAAATGGCGGACCTTAAAAAGGCTGGTGCTGTGGCCTTATCCGATGACGGCCAGCCCGTGGTCGGCGCGGGCATAATGCGCCAGGCCATGCAGTATGCCCGTATGGTGGGCCTGACAATTATCGCACACTGCGAAGAACCGGCATTGGCCGCCGGGGGCAGCATGCATGAGGGCTTTATGTCCACCAGACTGGGGCTAAAAGGGATTCCCGGCGCCGCTGAAGAGGTTATGGTGGCCAGGGACATCATCCTGTCAGAACTTACCGGCTGCCCGCTGCACATTGCCCATGTCAGCACGGCGGGGTCGGTACGCCTGGTCCGGGAAGCCAGGGCCAGGGGGCTGAAAGTGACCGCTGAGGCCACGCCGCATCATTTTACCCTTACCGACCGGGCCGTCGAAGGCTACAGCACTTCCACCAAGGTAAATCCTCCCCTACGGGGGGAAGAGGATGTGGCGGCGGTCAGGCAGGGGCTGTCAGATGGCACCATTGACGTGATAGCCACCGACCACGCTCCCCATACCCCGGAGGAAAAGGAAGTTGAATACGATCGGGCTCCCTTTGGCATGGTGGGTCTGGAGACGGCTGTGGGCCTGGTCTGGAGCGAGCTGGTGGAATCCGGGATACTGACCCCGGCCCGGGCAGTGGCCAAAATGACGATAAACCCCGCCCGTATCCTGGGTATAGAAAAAGGGATTATCCAACCTGGAGCCGTGGCTGACATAACCGTTATCGACCCCGCCAGGGAAGAAGTTGTTAATCCTAATGAATTTGCCAGCAAGGGCAGGAACACTCCCTTTGCCGGCAGGAAAATAAAGGGCCTGCCGGTGTTGACCATGGTGGGTGGTAAAATAGTATTTTCCAGGTTGTAAGCAACCTTTAATTATAGCTAACCATGCTGCCGTATAGCCAATGTTAATCAAACGGCAGTTGCAACATATTTAGTGACAGTTATTTTCTTCTAAGGAGATGAGGCTGGATTGGAAGCAATACTGGCTTTGGAGGACGGTTCTGTATTTAAGGGCAAGGCGTTTGGCGCAGGCGGCCAGCAATGGGGCGAGGTTGTATTCAACACCGGCATGACCGGCTATCAGGAAGTACTCACCGACCCGTCCTATTGCGGCCAGATAGTGGTTATGACCTATCCTCTGATTGGTAATTACGGGGTGAACAGGGAGGACTTTGAGGCCAAACGCTCTTATGTACGGGGCTTTGTTGTGCGGGAGGACTGCGACCGGCCCAGCAACTGGCGGGTTAGCCACACCATTGGGGAATTTCTTTCCCGGGAGGGAGTCATCGGCATTTCCGGTATAGATACCAGGGCGCTGACCAGAATATTGAGAAACCACGGCACCATGCGGGGGATACTGGACACTACTGGGACCGATTCAGCAGAACTGGTGAAGAAGGCCGGGTGTTCGCCCCAACTTACGGGCCAGGAGCTGGTGCCCGCCGTGGCCACCAGGGAAGCTTTCACCGTGCCCGGGGATGGGCACCGGGTGGTGCTGATAGATTTTGGCGCCAAAATGAATATAGCCCGCTGCCTCAATCAAAGGGGCTGCGAAGTGGTTGTGGTACCCCCGGATACCGCTGCCGGTGATATTCTTGCCCTTAACCCTGCCGGGATTATGCTTTCCAACGGTCCCGGAGACCCGGTCGACGTTCCCTACGCCATCCAGGCTGTGCAGGAATTAATCGGCAAAAAGCCCATCTTTGGCATCTGCCTGGGGCATCAGGTTATGGGCCTGGCCCTGGGGGGCAAAACTTATAAACTTAAATTCGGCCACCGGGGGGCTAACCACCCGGTGAAGGATCTGGTTACCGGCAGGGTGTATATCACCTCCCAGAACCACGGCTTTGCCGTGGACGCTGATTCCCTGCCGGGACTGGATGTTTCCGTGTCCCATGTCAATTTGAATGACGGCACAGTGGAGGGCTTAAGGCACAATTGCCTGCCGGTATACACCGTGCAGTATCACCCGGAGGCATCCCCGGGGCCCAGGGACTCTGAGTACCTTTTTGATGAGTTCCTGACCATAATGTCCGGGGAGGTAAAATAAATATGCCGCTACGGACAGATATAAAAAAAGTGATGGTCATCGGGTCCGGCCCCATAGTCATCGGTCAGGCGGCGGAATTCGACTACGCCGGCACCCAGGCCTGCCGGGCACTTAAAGAAGAGGGCATGGAGGTGGTGCTGGTCAATTCCAACCCCGCCACCATTATGACCGACGCCAACATGGCGCACCGGGTCTACATTGAGCCCATGACCCCGGAATTCGTCAGCGAGATTATCCGCAAGGAGAAGCCGGACGGACTGCTGCCCACCCTGGGCGGTCAGGTGGGTCTGAATATAGCCCTGAAACTGGCCGAATCCGGGGTGCTGGTGGACCAGAATGTGGAGTTGCTGGGAACTTCCCTGGACGCCATCAAACGGGCCGAAGACAGGGAATTGTTCAAGGATATGATGGAGTCCATAGGGGAGCCGATACCCGAGAGTGTTATCGTCACAACGGTGGACGAGGCTGTGGATTTTGCCCGGGAGATAGGCTACCCGGTGATCGTGCGTCCGGCCTACACCCTGGGGGGCACCGGCGGTGGTATTGCCTCCGGCGAGGAGGAACTGCGGGCCATTACCGTCAGGGGACTCAAACACAGTATTATCGGCCAGGCGCTTATTGAGCGCAGCGTGGCCGGCTGGAAGGAAATAGAGTATGAGGTGATGCGGGACGGTGCTGACAACTGCATCACCGTTTGCAATATGGAAAACCTGGACCCCATCGGCATTCACACCGGGGACAGCATTGTGGTAGCCCCCTCCCAGACCATTAGCGACAAGGAATACCAGATGTTGCGTACGGCTTCCTTGAAAATAATCCGCTCCCTGCGTATTGCCGGGGGCTGTAATGTGCAGTTCGCCCTGGACCCGGACAGCTTCAAATATTACGTGATCGAGGTTAACCCCCGGGTGTCCCGTTCCTCAGCCCTGGCCTCCAAGGCCACTGGCTACCCCATCGCCAAGGTAGCCGCCAAGATTTCCATTGGCTACACCCTGGATGAAATTAAAAACGCTGTTACCGGCAAAACATACGCCTGTTTTGAACCCACCCTGGATTATGTGGTGGTAAAATATCCACGCTGGCCCTTTGACAAGTTTACCCAGGCCGATCGTACCCTGGGTACTCAAATGAAAGCTACCGGCGAGGTAATGGCCATAGACCGCAGCTTTGAAGGGGCTCTTCTGAAATCCATCCGTTCCCTGGAGGCAGGCCTGAAAGGGCTTAATCTGCCCGGAGCGCTGGATTTTTCGGATGCAGAGCTGGTGGAGTTGATGTTCAGGGCTGATGACCGGCGCCTGCTGGCGGTGGCCGAAGGCCTGCGCCGGGGGATGGCGGTGGACCGTATTTACGAAATCACCAAAATGGACAGGTTTTTCCTGGATAAAATAAAACAGCTAGTGGAATTTGAAGGCGAGTTTATCCGGGCAGCGGAGGGTGGTATTGAAAATATCGGCAAAGAACTGGTACTCCAGGCTAAAACAATGGGGCTATCGGATGACATATTGGCATCCCTGGCTGGAACCGGGGAAAAGGATATCCGTAACCTCCGCCAGTCCCTGGGTATACACCCTTCCTATAAAATTGTGGACACTTGCGCTGCGGAGTTTGAGGCGGCAACCCCCTACTATTATTCCTGCTACGATACAGAGGACGAGGCGCCCTATACAACGGCCAGGAAAGTGGCCGTGCTGGGCTCCGGTCCCATCCGCATCGGCCAGGGCATAGAATTCGACTACTGCTCCGTGCATTCCTTATGGGCCCTGCGGGAGCAGGGGTTGGAGGCCATCATAATCAACAACAACCCGGAAACGGTGAGCACCGACTTTGACACCGCCGACAGGCTGTACTTCGAGCCACTTATACCGGAGGACGTACTGAATATATTAAACAAGGAAAAACCCGAAGGGGTCATTGTGCAGTTTGGCGGGCAGACGGCTATCAATCTGGCCCGGCCGTTGCAAGAGGCGGGGATCAACGTTCTGGGCACCCCGGTGGATGATATTGACCGGGCTGAGGACCGGGAGCGCTTTGACCGCCTGCTGATTGAACTGGATATACCCAAGCCTTCAGGCAGAACTGCCTTCTCCGTGGCAGGGGCACAGGAAATCGCGGATGAAATAGGTTTTCCCGTGCTGGTCCGGCCTTCCTACGTGTTGGGGGGGCGGGCTATGGAAATAGTATATAACCACGATGAACTGCTGAATTATATGGAGACGGCAGTAAAAATTACCCCCGAGCACCCTGTGCTGGTGGATAAGTACCTTATCGGCAAGGAACTTGAGGTAGACGCCGTGGCTGACGGCGAAACGGTACTGATACCCGGTATCATGGAACATTTGGAGCGGGCCGGGGTGCATTCCGGGGACAGCATTGCGGTTTACCCGCCCCGGTCCCTGAGCCTGAAGGATAAAGAAAAAATCATAGACTACACCACAAAACTGGCCCTGGCCCTCAACGTAAGAGGGCTGATCAACATACAGTACGTGCTGCACGAAGGGGAGATATTCGTACTGGAGGTAAACCCCCGCTCCAGCCGTACAGTGCCCTATCTCAGCAAAATTACCTGCGTGCCCATGGTTAACCTGGCCACCCGGGTGATTATGGGAGAAAAACTGGCGCCAATGGGCTACCGGGGAGGCCTGTACCCTGAAACCAGCTTTGTGGGAGTCAAGGCACCGGTATTCTCTTTTTCCAAGCTGAGCCGGGTGGATATAACCCTGGGGCCGGAGATGAAGTCCACCGGCGAGGTAATGGGGGTGGATCATGATTACGCCGTAGCCCTTTACAAAGCACTGGTAGCATCGGGCTGCCTGTTCCCCAGGGAAGGCGCCATACTGGTAACTATTTCCAATAAGGATAAAAACGAAGTGCTGCCTATTGTACGGGGGTTGTCCGACCTGGGCTACCAAATATACGCCACCTCGGGCACGGCGGCGTTTCTTACCGAAAAAGGGCTTACTGTGGAGCGGGTTAATAAAGTCAGGGAAGGTTCCCCCAATATTGACGACCTGATCCGTTCAGGAAAAATCAGCATGGTTTTAAATACCCTGACCAAGGGTAAGGCCCCGGAGCGGGACGGCTTTCGCATCCGCCGGGCGGCGGTGGAGCACGGCGTACCCTGCCTTACCTCCATTGACACCGCCTGGGCTATTCTGGAAGTGCTTATCTCCATCAAGGAAGGTGAAACCTTCGACCTGGTTCCGCTGCAGGAGTATGTAAAAGCACCGTCCCCTCTTGTCGCAAAAAAGGCCTAGCTGTGTTTGACGGCGTTGGCACCGTTTTTTTCCCCGGACGGCAAATCAGCTCCGGGGCGGCCGGCTCTTTCGGTAAGCTGTTTTTCCAGATTTTTGACTCTGTTCTGCAGTTCCCTGATTCTCATGCCCTGGGTAAGCTGTTTGGCCAGGCTGAAAAGCAGTGTGGTAAGCGCTCCCAGGGCGGTGGTGGTAAAGATCAACAGCACCAGGGATATAGTAGGCATTTGCCAGGCAATAAAGCGGAGGGATACCTCCTGGGGATTCTGATAGGCGAATATGGCTATGACCAGTATGAATAAAGAGCCCAGTACAATATACCACTGCATGGTTTTACCTCCCGTATTCAGAGAATTTATGGATGTTGCGAATATATAATCAGTATAACATTTGTACGGTAATTTGAGGTGCAAAATGATACACTCGGAAAAAAGGATACACTGTAAAAAATACAGGATAGTTCAAAATGAGGAGACAGTGCCGGGCCACCGGCTGATGTGCCTGCATGCCCCTGAAATTGCCGCCGGAGCAAAGCCCGGGCAATTTCTTCATGTTCGCTGTGCCGACTCTACGGATCCCCTGCTTCGCCGGCCCATTAGTATTCACAGGGTGCGGCGGGATGAAGGGCTGCTCTTTATGTTTTATCGTCTTGCGGGTAGGGGGACCTCATTGCTGGCGGCAAAGAAGGAGGGGGAGGAAGTTGATGTGCTGGGCCCGCTGGGCAATGGCTTTGAGCTGCCCGGCTTCGGGGAGCGGGTGGCCGTGGTGGGCGGCGGCATCGGTGCGGCGCCCCTGTTTTTTCTGGTGGACGAAATCACGGCTGCAATACATAAACATGGTGCTGAATTAGCGGGTGAAGAGGATACCGCCCCGCTGGCAGTGGATTTTTATCTGGGGGCTGCCACCGGCAGCCAGCTGCCGTCCCTGAACAGCTTTTTGGTCCAGGGGGTAAGGATCCACCTGACCACGGATGACGGTTCAGTGGGCTATCATGGCACCGTAACCGGATTACTTCAGCAGCATTTGGACGAACAGACTCATATCGATCGCATTTATGCCTGCGGGCCGGTGCCAATGCTCAGGGCTATTGACGAACTGGCCATATGCCGGGGGATTCCGGGCCAGGTATCCCTGGAGGAAAGAATGGGCTGCGGTGTAGGGGCCTGCCTGTCCTGCGCCTGCAAAATAAAGAGTTCCTCCGGAGACGGCTTTACATATAAGCATGCCTGCAGCGACGGGCCTGTGTTTGATATCGGGGAGGTCTGGTATGGGCATTAACCTGACTGTGAATATCGGTGGAATAAAAATGAAAAATCCTGTCACCACAGCCTCCGGAACGTTCGGTTTCGGCCCCGAATACGGTCGCATCATAGATTTAAACCGGCTAGGGGCGATAGTGGTCAAGGGAACTACGCTGTTACCCAGGGAAGGCAATCCCACACCCAGAATCGCAGAAACCCCGTCCGGAATGCTTAACGCCATCGGGCTGCAAAACCCCGGGGTGGACAGCTTCATCCGGGAAGCGCTTTCCTTCCTGCGGGACTACGACTTGCCGGTAATAGTAAATATTGCCGGAGATACGGTGGAGGACTACGCGAAGCTGGCGGGCATACTGGACCGGGCCGGAGGGGTGGCCGGCATTGAGGTAAACATATCATGTCCCAACGTTAAAAAAGGTGGCCTGCAGTTCGGCAGCGATCCTGAATCGGCTGCGGAAGTTATCCGTAACGTAAGGCAGGCCACTTCCCTGCCGGTGATTGCCAAACTGTCACCCAATGTCACCAGTATCGTGGCGGTGGCGGAAAAGGTGGCCGGAGCCGGAGCGGACGCCCTTTCCATGATTAATACGTTGCTGGGTATGGCCATAGATATCAAGGCCCGCCGGCCGGTGCTGGGAAACATTCTGGGCGGGCTGTCCGGCCCGGCGGTGCGGCCGGTGGCGGTGCGGGCGGTATGGCAGGTGTATCAGGCTGTTAAACTGCCCATTATAGGCATGGGCGGTATCACCTGCGCTGCCGACGCTCTGGAGTTTATTATGGCCGGCGCGACTGCGGTGGCGGTGGGAACGGCAAATTTCGTGAATCCCCGGGCAACAGTGGAGGTGCTGGAAGGCATTGAAAGGTTTATGTCTGAGAACGGCATCATGGATATAGCAGAGTTGGTGGGCATAGCACACAGGTGTTAGAGGCCGTTCCCAAAACTGCGCCTGGCATTTGGGAAGTGTGAAGTGAGAGGTTAGAAGTGAGTAAAAAGACTTAAGGATTAGTTTCATGGGGGGATTGAAAGATGCCGGGCAAGGACAGGCTGATTATAGCCCTGGACGTTAGTGATAGCCGAAAAGCCCTGGAATTGGCAGATATGCTGGCACCTTACGCAGGTATGTTCAAGGTGGGTATGGAGCTTTTTTACAGCCAGGGAGCGGGTATAATAAGCGAAATAAAAAAAAGGAACGGTAAAGTTTTCCTGGATTTAAAATTGCACGATATACCTAACACTGTTTACCGGGCGGCCCGGGCGCTGGCCGTGCTGGGGGCGGACATAATCAACGTACACGCTGCCGGCGGCCAAGAAATGATGCGTCAGGCAATGGCGGGGGTAAAGGAAGGGGCGGCCGCTTCCGGCGCCAGGCCCCCCCTGGTTATTGCAGTAACCGTGCTGACTAGTATTGACCAGGAGGTTTTTAACAACCAGTTGGGTGTGCCGGGTCCAATAATTGACAGAGTTTTATCCTGGGCTGTGCAGGCCAAAGAGGCGGGATTGGACGGAGTGGTGGCCTCGCCTCTGGAGGTTGCTGCTATTCGTGAGGCATGCGGGAAAAATTTTGTTGTGGTTTCCCCTGGCATAAGACCTTCCGGCTCAGATGTGGGAGATCAGAAAAGAATCATGACACCCGGACAGGCCATTAACGCCGGTGCTACTTATATTGTGGTGGGCCGGCCGGTAACTGCTGCAGATGATCCGGTTTCTGCCGCAATGAAAATAGCTGCAGAAATTGATCTTACACCGGGAAAGGGATGTGTCGGATGACACATCCCTTTTGCCGCTATTGCCCCGGGGTGAGGGTGTTTTCAGCGCGCTGGATCGCCAGTTTTACAAGGTTCCCGCAGTCTCTCGATGAAACAGAGCCAAAGTCGCCTTCCCGGGCCACCACATCGGCCACGCCCAGTTCCCTGGCCAGTTCAAACTTAAGCCTGTCGGACATGATACTGCGATTCCTGCCCATATGCCATCCCCTTTCAGTTGGAGACAATCCCTCCTTAACTGCAACCAGTCAAAGAGTTTATATCTCTTTCCCGGGTTGGATACGTCTGAGACCCGGCGGGTACGCTACCCTCAACCTGCGGTTCAAGCGGCTGATTGGTATTTAATTTTTGCGGAACATTAATATTATTTGTCTAAAACGAATAATGATGTGTGGAATTGTTTTCTTGTCTTTTCTCATTATAATCCATCTGATATAATTTCTTTTTGGGATGAATTAAATTAGGGGATATTCCTTCACGAAATGGTTAAGAAGAAAGGAATTCTAGATAGCTTAAGGAATTGTTAAGAAGTCAGGAGTATTAGATAATCAAGAAGGTGTGTGTCCCCACACCGCTGAAGGGAGTGTCAGATTTTGCAATCTGATGAAGTCAGAAAAATTTTTGAAAAAACCGGGGCTATGCTAAATGGCCACTTCCGTCTTACCTCAGGCAGGCATAGCGACCGTTACTTTCAGTGCGCCCTGGTGCTTCAGCACCCGGAATACTGCGGGCAGTTATGCCGTGAACTGGCTGTCCGCTTTACCGGTGAAGATGTGGATGCCGTAATAGGCCCGGCCATGGGGGGCATACTAGTGGCCTACGAGGTGGCCAGGGTGCTGGGTGTGCGGAGCATATTCGCGGAACGGGAAAACGGGGAAATGACTTTGCGACGGGGATTTACCATCCGGCCGGGGGAAAAGTTGCTGGTGGTGGAGGATGTCATTACCACCGGCGGTTCCGTGCTGGAGGTCATGGATGTAGTATGTAAATCCGGCGGGGAAGTGGCCGGAGTGGGCGTGCTGGTGAATCGCAGCGGCGGCACCGTGGACCTGGGGGTGCGCACAGAGTCACTGCTGGATGTCCCGTCGGTGTCCTATAAGCCTGACGACTGCCCGCTTTGCCGGGAGGGACTGCCCTGTGTGAAGCCGGGCAGCAGGCAGGTCTAAGTAAAAAGATTTCTTTTACGGTCTAGTGGGAGGATGAAAATATTAGCCGGCTTATTTGCAATGGTCAGTTTTTTGCACAATCAGTGCCTGAAATGCATATTAAGTTATGATTTAGGATAACGAGAACCCGGGGGTAAGGGTATGGCTTCAGTTGCCAAAAAAAAATTAATCTTGCTTGTGGTGGATTCTTTTCATCCCCATGCACTGAAAAGATCCCTGGAACGCAAAATGATGCCGGCACTGGAATACATCATAAACAGGGGTTACTTTACTGACCGGTGTGTTTCCGTGTTTCCCACCATGACCCCCACCTGTGCCAGTTCCATTGCCACCGGCACGCTACCGTCCCAGCACCAAATCCCAGGCTTTGTCTGGTACAGCCGCCGGGAAAAACGCATGATTAATTACGGCATGACCCTTTTGGCCGTGCTGAAGCTGGGAGCGCGCCGGGTTATCCGGGACCTCCTTTTCAATCTGAACCAAAATCAGCTCAGCAGCAAGGTCAAAACAATATACGAGACATTGGAGCAGGGCGGCTTCTCCACCGGGGCGGTTAACCCCTTTATTTTCAGGGCCGGCAGGGAGCATAGCACAAAAATACCCCTCAGTCTGGGTATTGCTTCGATTTTTAAGCTGGGTGGACCGGTATGGGGGCCGGAAAGCCTTTTCCTGGGAAAGATCCTGCCGCCGTCCGGAATTAAGAGTAAGCTGCTGACCAATTGGCATTATTATCGCAAATACGGTGTCAATGACGAGTATTCCGGTTTGGTGACGGAATGGCTGATTAGCGGGGGCAGGCAGCCGGACATGTTAAGCGTCTACCTGCCGGATACCGATGGCTATGCCCATCATCACGATCCCTCCCGCACCGAACTGTCTCTGAAAAGGGTTGACAGGCAGCTGCAAAAAATAATGAACTGTTTCGGCTGCTGGGCGGAGGCCCTGCAAAAAAACACGTTCATTATCACCGGGGATCATTCCCAGAGTCTGGTACAAAATTCCGCTGAACATATGGTTAATCTCACCGGAATATTTAGCGAATTTTCATTGGCGAAACTGGACGAGCAGGCCGGGGACGGAGATATAGCCGTGTGTATCAACGAGAGGATGTGTCACATCTATTTTCTTAACCAGACCGGACATTTACCGGGTGAAGTGCTTAGAGTCGCGGGGGCGGCGCTGGGCATAGACCAAATCGCCTGGAAGGAGAACGGGTGGTATAAAGTGGTCAGAGGGGGCATGGCGGGTGAGGTATCATTCCGGCCCGGTAGCGGGTATTCCGATGAATACGGCCAGAACTGGGATATCAGGGGTGAGCCCGGCGTGTTGGATATTTCTCTCTCCCTGGGTGAAATGGCTTACGGTGATTATCCAGATGCCCTGAACCGTCTACAAGGTTTCCTGGATTGCGCCCAGGCTGGGGATATGGTGCTTACCGCCAGACCGGGCTACGAATTTACAGATAAATATTCGCCCAGCCACCGGGGGTGTGGCAGTCACGGCTCACTATTCTGGGAGGACTCCCTGGTGCCACTAGTGATTAGTGATCAGAATTATGCCCAGCAGCGTCCGAGGCTTCAGGATATAGCAGGGATTATTCGCTCTTATTTTGGCCTGCCCCGTTAGAACCGGGGGCAAGGGACGGATACTCTTGATTTTTACTGCCATTTTGTCTTAAACTTTCAGCCAGATCCTGACGGGGGTCAACAAACAGAGTCTTCTGGTTAGTGTATATAACGTAGCCGGGTTTGGCCCCGCCGGGTTTGCTTACATATTTGCGCGGGGTATAGTCCACCGGTACCCTGCCGGATTCCCTGGCTTTACTGAAATAGGCGGCCAGGGAAGCGGCCTCCGTAAGCGTGGTTTCGTCCGGCTCCTGCCCGGATGTCCTGATGATCACATGGGAACCCGGGATGTCCTTGGTATGCAGCCAGATGTCGCCGTCCCGGGCCATTTTCATAGTCAGGTGGTCGTTCTGGCGGTTATTCTTGCCCACCAGAATGGTAATGCCGGTAGAAGAAACAAAGACGAGGGGGCGGGGAATATCCCGCTCTTTATTTTTTTTGCCCCGGGGAGGCGGGGGCAGTCTCAAATAATCCTGGCTCGCCAGTTCCTGCCGGATTTGCGCCGTCTCCCCGGTTGTCTCGGCCATGATGACGGCATTTTCCACTCCGGAGAAATAATGCAGCTCACTGGCTGAAAGTTCTGCCTGGTATCTGGCCGCTGCCAGGGTACTTTTGGCTTTGTTGTATTTTTTAAAGTATTGCTGGGCGTTTTTAGATGGGGACAGCCGGGGGTCAAGGGCAATGGCAACCGCCGGGCATTCCGGCTGGTAGAAATCTTCCAGCACCGCTTCCCGGTCCCCTTTATTGATACGGTACATGTTGGCAGTAATTAAGTCTCCGGCAATCCTGAACTGCTCTCTTTCTCCGGCCTCGTCTATACTTTCAAGCTGCAGGGCCAGCTTTTTCCCCAGGCGGGACATTTCCTTGCGCACGGTTGCTAAAAGGGATTGTTGCTCCCTCTGCAGTATTTCTTCTTCCTGTTTGCGGCAGTAATAATGGTCCACCAAGCTGTTCATCCCGCCTGGCAGCGTTGCAAACCCGGCAAACCGGGTAAGTTCGAAGGCGGCGAACTCCAGGGGCAGTTTTTTGGGGTCCAGTACCAGAGTGGGACGGAACTGTCCTGCCCCGGTGTCTTTCATTATTTCCCGGAGATTCTGCCAGACGGTGCGCAATTCGTATTCACCACACAGTTCCAGGGGGGTGTTGAGGGACAAACCGGAGCGGTATACTATTTCTCCGGCCATAAGTGGTGAAAGTCCCTCAAAATCTTTCTGAATAATATCGGTTATATTTTTATTCAGGGGACGGGAGAGCATTACCTGGAAAAAATCCTCTTCGTCCAGGTCCAGGGGATTCAGCTTGTTCTGGGGCGGCGGCGCTATGTAAGGCCGGCCGGGCAGAACCTCGCGGTGGCGGCTTACCGCGTGGGTGTAGCGCCGGATGCCGTCAAGGATGATATTTTCGCTGTCCAGCAGTATTATGTTGCTGTGGCGGCCCATAATTTCGCAAACCAGCTTTTTGGACGATGGTCTCCCTAACTCGTCCCGGGCGTCCACCGTAATTACCAGAATTCTTTCCAATCCCTGCTGATCAATAGAGTTAATGCGGCCACCCTCCAGGTGCTTGCGCAGTACCATGCAAAAAAGTGGCGCTGCGGCAGGGTTTTCCCTTGTCCCGGAGGTAAGGTGAACCCTGGCCAGCCCGGCACTGGCGTTAAGGAGCAGGCGCAGACGGCCCTGTTGCTGCCGGTGTATGATCATATGTATTTCTTCCCGGGCGGGCTGATATACTTTTTCTATTCTCCCGCCTGTTAGTTGCTGGGCGAGCTCATTTTTTACTGCGGCCAACACCAAACCGTCATAGGGCATACTTTCACCTCCGTTTGCACTGGCTGGGAAAAGCAATTAAAGTATAGCACCAACGGTAAAGGGGGTCAATTTACGTCAAAAGTGAAAGGCCCAGTCTTTAACCGGTTTTCTGTGCAGGAAACCGGCAAAGAAAAAGGAATACCTCACCATTTGAAGGTTATTTTCCCGGGCATGGCTATACATCTAAAATCTTGCCCGGGTTTAAGATTAAATTGGGGTCAAAGGCCTTTTTGATGGCCCTGATCATTTTTATTTGAACAGGGTCCATATATTTTGCCATGGCATTTTTCCTTTTTGCCCCGATGCCATGTTCCCCGGATAGCTGGCCTCCGAAAGAATATATGATTTGATATATTTCATCAAGAACCTTATCTTTGGTTTCATGCCATATACTGTCGTTCATTTCTTCTTTTAGCAGGGTGGCGTGGATGTTGCCGTCACCAGCATGGCCGAAACAGGGTATTTTAATATTGTTTTGGCCGGCTATTCTGCGTATTTCCTCAAGAACAGCGGGAATACAGCTTACCGGCACTACTATATCCTCCATACAGTAAACCGGACTGGTCACCCTCAGGGATTCCGCCAGCACTCTTCTTGGTTTCCATATTTTTTCCCGGGTTGCGGCATTATCTCCCACAAAAATTTCCAGGCATCCATTTTCCAGGCAAGCATTTCCGATAGCCTCCATATCTTCTTCCAATTGCGCTTCCGTTGTAGCCTCAAGTTCAATAATTATATGTGCGCCTGCTTCATTATAGGGAACTTTACGGTTTAGAAAATTCTCGGCGGATTTTATGCAGAGGTTGTCCATAAATTCAATGGAAGTGGGAATGATGCCGCTGCCGGTCATTATTTTGGGCACCATGCTGATGGCGGTCTGCATATCTCCGAAGGGTACCAGTAGTACGGAGTTAAACCTGGGGCGGGGTAGCAGCTTTAAATAAATCCTGGTAACAATGCCCAGGGTGCCTTCCGATCCTATCATCAGACGGACCAGGTCGTATCCTGTGACATTTTTAACACATTTTCCTCCCAGTTTTGTAACTTCGCCGGTGGGCAGGACAACCTCCAGCCCGTAAATGTGCCTGGATGTGCAGCCGTATTTGACAGCCTTGTTGCCGCCAGCATTGGTGGCGACGTTTCCTCCGATGAAAGAGCTGTCGGCGCTGCAGGGATCGCCTGCGTAAAGGTAGCCTTCATCACTGGCCTTCTGCTGAATTTCCCCGGTGGTTACCCCCGGTTCCACCACCATAAAAAGATTCTTCTTGTCAATTTCAATAATTTTGTTCATGTTTTCCAGGGATAAGACAATTCCCCCCAGCACAGGAACCGCTCCGCCCGCCAGCCCCGTACCGGCTCCCCGGGGTGTAACCGGCACCATTGCACTGTTTGCCAGCTTGATAATTTCAGATATCTGGGCGGTGTTTTCCGGTTTTACTACCACTTCAGGCATGTGACGCCACTCTGTTCCGGGAACTTCGTCATGAGAATATGTTTCCAGACTTTCCCGGTCAGTAAGCACTTTTTGGGACCCCACGATATTTTCCAGCCTGGCTATCACCGCCGGTGTTACTCTGTTATATTGCACAGGCATATCCTCCTGACTAATAAATAGCCTCTCGGCATTCGCCGGGCCAGTTGGGACAAGGGTTTCCCTGAACCA